>NZ_CP015079.1:1250487-1563109 GCF_001653335.1 Nocardioides dokdonensis FR1436 | reverse complement strand
TGCACGCCCTCGACCCGGTCGAGCTCGATGTCGCTGGTCGCGGAGGGTCCGCTGATCCAGGTCAGCGCCCGACCCTCGCGCACCGCAGCCGCGAGCCGGTGCACCGCGTCAGGCACGTCCGGGACGACCTGGTCGGCGCGCACCACGCACACGTGCCGGTCGGGGACCAGGCTGAGCGCGCGCCGCCCCTGGCCGGGGCCGTGGTCGAGCACGATCGTGCCGGTCTCGGCGATCCCGACCGTCGCGGTGGTCACCACGGCGTCGACCGCGTCGAGGTCGGCCGCCGTCAGCGCGTCGTCGCGCACCAGCTGGGCCTGGGCGGCCAGCCGGGAGAGCAGGTCCTCACCCAGCCCGTCCGGTACGACGACCCGGTCGGTGGGCGCGAAGAGCCCCGCCAGGTGGTCGGCCAGGTCGGCGGCCGCGACCCGCTCCACCACGGCCCGGTAGTCCGCGACCCGGTCGGCGAAGAGGTCGAGCACCTGGCTGGCGTCGCCGTGCCGCATCCGCGGCGCCTCGACCGGGGTCGGCGTCGGCTCCACCTCGGCCAGCGCGGCCCGGACCCGGCCCAGGATCTCCTCACGCGCGGCCGACGCACGGGGTGCGACGGCGGGTGCTGCGGCGGCGGGTGAGCGGTGGGCTGGCAACCGTTCGGCGACCGGGTCCGGTTGCTGGCTCACCGCCCCGGCCGCCCCACGCCCCTGGACCTCGCCACCCTCGGTGCGCCCACCGTCGGTGCGGGCCCACCAGGCGCGGAACGACTCGGCGGGCGGGGTGGGGAGGTCGCGGGCACCGGTCCAGGCGGCGGCGCCCGGCCCGGGCAGACGTCCTACGCCCGACCGCCCGCCGGGGAGCGTCGTACGCGAGAGGCGGGAGAGGACCCGCCCCGACAGTCCGGCGGCCTTCTCCACCCGACCCAGCCGGGAGGCGTCCGCGAACGCCCAGCCGGCGGCTCGCATGGCCAGCGCCTCGGCGCTCGGGAGCCGGTCGCCGCGGTGCGCGTCGACGACCTCGCTGCGCAGGTGCACCAGCACCTCGGGGATGTCGATGCGGACCGGGCAGGCCTCGAAGCAGGCGCCGCACAGCGTCGAGGCGTAGGGCAGCGAGTCGGTCTGCTCGTCACCGGTCCCGTGCAGCAGCGGGTTGAGGATCGCCCCGATCGGGCCGGGGTAGACCGAGCCGTAGGCGTGCCCGCCGGTGCGCTCGTAGACCGGGCAGACGTTGAGGCAGGCCGAGCAGCGGATGCAGCGCAGCGCCTGGCGGCCGGTGTCGTCGGCCAGGGCGCGGGTGCGGCCGTTGTCGAGGAGCACCACGTGCACCTCCTGCGGCCCGTCGCCGGGCGTGCGCCCGGACCAGGTGGAGGTGTAGGGGTTCATCCGCTCACCGGTCGCGGAGCGCGGCAGCAGCCGCAGCAGCGGGTCCAGCTCGCCCCAGGTCGGCACCACCTTCTCGATGCCCACCACGCTGATGAGCACCTCGGGCAGGGTCAGGCACATGCGGCCGTTGCCCTCCGACTCCACCACCACCAGCGTCCCGGTCTCCGCGACCGCGAAGTTCGCGCCCGAGACGCCCACGCGGGCCCGCAGGAACTTCTCGCGCAGGTGCTCGCGCGCGGCGCCGGCCAGGACGGCAGGGTCGTCGGTGAGGTCGGCCGGGGCGGGGCGGCCCACGTCGGCCATCCGACGCAGGAAGATCTCACGGATCTCCGCGCGGTTGCGGTGGATCGCCGGCACCAGGATGTGGCTGGGCAGGTCCTCGCCGAGCTGCACGATCAGCTCGGCCAGGTCGGTCTCCCAGGCCGCGACGCCCTCCGCCTCGAGGGCCTCGTTGAGGCCGATCTCCTGGGTGGCCATCGACTTGACCTTGACGACCTCGTCGGCCCCGTGGGCCCGGGCGACCTCGGCCACGACCGCGTTCGCCTCGGCGGCGTCGCGGGCCCAGTGCACGACGGCACCGGCCGCGGTGAGGGTGCGTTCGAGGGTCTCCAGGTGGGTGGCCAGGTCGTCCAGCGCACGCTGCTTGACCGCGGCCCCGGCCAGGCGCAGGTCCTCCCAGATCCCGGCGTGCTCGAGCTCGGCCACCACCCCGGCTCGCTTGGCGCGGATCACCCCGGTCGCGTGCGCCAGGTTGTGGCGCAGCTGGGTGTCGCCGAGCGCCGCCCGCGCGGCCTCGGGGAAGGCAGGCATGCCGACGAAGGTGCGGCTCACGGGCCCTCCTCCGTGCTGGCCAGGATCTCGGCCAGGTGCACCACCCGGACCCCCGAGCGCTGCCGCGACAGGACTCCCCCGATGTGCATCAGGCAGCTGTTGTCGCCGGCGACGAGCACCTCCGCGCCGCTCGCGCGCACGTGGCGCGCCTTGTCGGCGCCCATCGCGACCGAGGTGTCGGCGTTCTTCACCGCGAACGTGCCGCCGAAGCCGCAGCACTCCTCCGCGCCCGGCAGCGCGCGCAGCCGCAGCCCGCGCACCGCCTGCAGCAGCCGGGTCGGGCGGTCCCCCACACCGAGCATCCGCAGCGAGTGGCAGGTCGGGTGGTAGGTCACGGTGTGCGGGAAGTACGCGCCGACGTCGACCACGCCGAGCACGTCGACGAGGAGCTCGCTGAGCTCGTACGTCGGCGGCGCGGCCGCGACGGCCCCGACCAGGCCCGGGTCCCGACCGCTCGCCGCGGCCCGGCTTGCCACGAGCGCGTGCTGGTGGCGCGCCGACCCGGCACACGACCCGCTCGGGGTGACGATCGCGTCGTACCCGGCGAAGGCGTCGACGTAGGTGCGCACCACCGGCACGGCCTCGTCGAGGTAGCCGGTGTTGACCATCGGCTGGGCGCAGCAGGTCTGGGCCTGCGGGAAGTCGACCTCGACGCCCAGGCGGCGCAGCAGCCGCACGACGGCCTTGCCGGTCTCGGGGAACATCGCGTCGTTGACGCAGGTCACGCTCAGCGCCACCCGCAGCCCGGAGGCGCGCTCAGCGGTGCCCACGGAAGAACTCCTCGAGCAGCGCGGCCGACTCCGCGGCCAGCACCCCGGCGACCACCTCGGGCCGGTGGTTGAGCCTGCGGTCCCGCACGACGTCCCACAGGCTGCCCACGGCACCGGCCTTGTCGTCGTAGGCGCCGAAGACCACGCGCTCGACACGGCTGAGCACCGCGGCGCCGGCGCACATCGTGCACGGCTCGAGGGTGACGACGAGGGTGCAGCCCTCGAGCCGCCACTCGCCACGGGCGCGGGCGGCCTCGCGCAGCGCCACCACCTCGGCGTGCCCGGTCGGGTCGCCCTCGGCCTCACGCACGTTGCGCCCGCGCCCGATCACGGCGCCGTCCACGTCGACGACGACGGCGCCGATGGGCACGTCACCGGTGCCGACCGCGGCGCGCGCCTCGTCGAGCGCGGACCGCATCGGCTGGAGCCAGGTCGAGGCCGTGCTCACGCCGAGGTGAGGCCGACCACGTCGTCGAAGAGCTCGCCGAAGCCGATCCGGCGCGCCACCTCCGAGAGCAGCTCGTCGGGGTAGAGGTCCTCGTCGTCGATGAGCTCGGCCATCGTGGCGGCGGGGACGCCGAGGTCGGCGAGCAGGCCGACCTCGCCGGCCGGCTCGGGCTCGTCGTCGTCCTCGGGGTCGGGCAGGCGCAGGAAGTCCAGCACCGAGGCGGCCAGCTCCCACTCGTCCGCGGCGGTCACGTCGGAGAGCAGCAGCCTCGTGCTGGTCCCGGCGACCCGGACGATCACGAAGAAGTCCTCGTCGATCGCGACCAGACCCAGGGTGCCGGTGTCACCGGGGAAGCGACGCAGCGCCGCGGACAGCACGTCGACGTCCTCGAGGTGGTCGTGGGTCAGCTCGGCGACCACCCACTCCCCGTCCGTGCGGTAGGCAGCGAGCGCGAAGTCGACATCGTCGATCTGGTCGGCCATGAGCCACCTTCCGGTGTACGAACGAACCACGCTGCGGCACGGGTGTGCGACCACCCCAGAGTGGCAGACGGCAGTGGCTCGGGGCCAGCCCCGTTCCCGCGCTGACCTCCCCGGGCGGGTCCGCACTAGGGTGGCGCCCATGCGCACCCACGTCGTGGACCACCCTCTCGTCACCCACAAGCTCACCACGCTGCGGGAGGAGAGCACCGACTCCCCGACGTTCCGGGCGCTCACCGACGAGCTGGTCACGCTGCTGGCCTACGAGGCGACCCGCGACGTGCGCGTCACGACCGTCGAGATCCAGACCCCCGTCTCCGCCGCGACCGGCGTGCGCCTGGCCTCGCCGAAGCCCCTGGTGGTGCCGATCCTGCGCGCCGGGCTCGGCATGCTCGACGGGATGATGCGCCTGCTGCCCACCGCCGAGGTCGGCTTCCTGGGCATGGTGCGCAACGAGGAGACGCTCGAGGCGTCGACGTACGCCGAGCGGCTGCCCGACGACCTGTCCGGGCGCCAGTGCTACGTCCTCGACCCGATGCTGGCCACCGGCGGCACCCTCGCCGCGGCGATCCGCTTCCTCACCGACCGCGGCGCCGACCACATCACCGCGATCTGCCTGCTCGCCGCCCCCGAGGGCTGCGAGCGGCTCGCGGCCGACCTCGAGAACATCGACGTGCCGGTCACCATCGTGACCGCCGCGATGGACGAGCGGCTCAACGAGAAGGGCTACATCGTCCCCGGCCTCGGTGACGCCGGCGACCGCCTGTACGGCGTGGCTCACTGAGGGGGTTCAAGCACCCTTCCTCACCCATCCTTTACCCTCGGGGGCATGCTCTCGGCCCACGCACTGACCCGCGACTTCAGTGAGCGGCGCGCCGTCGACGGGGTCGACCTGATCGTCCGTCCCGGCCGCATCACCGGCTTCGTCGGCGCCAACGGCGCCGGCAAGACCACGACGATGCGGATGCTGATGGGGGTGCTGGGCGCCACCTCGGGCGAGGTGCACTGGCAGGGACGACCCGCGACCGTCGAGGACCGGCGCAGCTTCGGCTACATGCCCGAGGAGCGGGGCCTCTACCCCCGGATGACGCTCGTCGACCAGCTCGCCTTCTTCGCCCGCCTGCACGGCGCGTCCGCCCGCTCCGCCCGGGCCCGGGCGCTCGAGCTGCTCGGTTTCTTCGACCTCGGCGACCGCGCCGACGACCTGCTCGACAGCCTGTCGCTGGGCAACCAGCAGCGGGTCCAGATCGCTGCGGCGCTGGTGCACCGCCCGACCGCCCTGGTGCTCGACGAGCCGTTCAGCGGGCTCGACCCGCACGCCGTCGACGCCATGCTCGAGCTGCTCCAGCGCGAGGCCGGCGACGTACCGGTCCTCTTCTCCAGCCACCAGCTCGACCTGGTCGAGCGGATCTGCGACGACCTCGTGGTGCTCGCCGGGGGACGCGTGGTGAGCGCCGGGACGGTCGACGAGCTGCGCTCACAGGGTGCGGAGAGCTATCGCGTCGAGGTGGCCGGCCACGACGCCGGCTGGGTAAAGGGGCTCGACGGCGTCCTGGTGCAGGAGATCGACGGCCCGGTGGCCACCCTGAGCCTCGCCGGGCTGCCGGCCGACGACCTGGTCGCGAGCCTCGCCTCCCGCGGCGCGGTCCTCGAGGTCGCCCGCGTGCGGCCGTCCCTGTCCGAGATCTTCCGGGAGGCCACCCGATGAGCACCACCATCACGACGTCCGGCACGTCGTCCAGCAACCGGCACGTGTGGCGCGCGGTCGCCGCCCGCGAGATCAGCACCCAGGCCCGCAGCAAGACGTTCCTGCTCAGCGCCGGCTTCCTGGCCGCCGGGCTCGTGGCGCTGATCGTCGTGCTCAGCATCGTCTCCGGGCGCGAGACGACCCGCCAAGTCGCAGTCGTCGACGAGCTCGGCGCAGCCGCGGTGACGCAGGCGGCGCCGATGGCCCGCGACCTCGACGACGGGCTGACCCTCGAGGCCACCCGATCCTCCTCGGCGGACGAGGCCGAGCAGGCGGTGCGCGACCACGACGTCGACCTGGCGCTGCTGCCCACCGCCGCGGGCGGCTACGAGCTGGTCGGTGACGACGACCTCGCGGGCGCCGCCGCGCAGGCACTCACCGCGGCCACCACCGACCTGCTCACCCGGCGCAACGCCGACCAGCAGGACGTCGACCTCGACGCGCTGGCCCGCGGCGTCCAGGTCGACGAGCGGCTGCTCGACCCCGGCCCCGACGACGCCGGGCTGCGCGAGGCCGCCGCGCTCGTCCTCGTGGTGCTCTTCTTCGTCACCGCCATCACCTTCGGCATGGCGATGGCCGCCACCGTGACGCAGGAGAAGGAGAGCCGGGTGGTGGAGATCCTGGCCGCCGCCGTGCCGATCCGGGCCCTGCTGTGGGGCAAGGTCGTGGGCACCAGCGTGCTCGCCCTCGCCCAGACCCTGCTGCTGGTGGCCATCGGGGTGGCCGCTCTGCTGGTCACCGGGCAGGGCGACGCGCTGGGCGTGCTCGGCGGCGCCATCGCCTGGTACGTCGTCTTCTTCGTGCTCGGCTTCGTGACCCTGGCCAGCCTGTGGTCGGTCGCCGGGTCGCTGGCCGGGCGCCAGCAGGACCTCCAGGGCACCACTGCCCCGCTGCAGGTGCTGCTGATGGCGCCCTACTTCGTGTCGATCATGGCCGGCGAGAGCGTGCAGACCGTCTTCTCGATGCTGCCGGTGGTCAGCACGATGGTGATGCCGGCCCGCCTGGCCCAGGGCCCGGTGCCCGGCTGGCAGCTGGCGCTGGCGGTCGGGCTCACCGTGCTCGCCGCGGTCCTGCTGGTGCGGGTCTCCGCCCGTGTCTACGAGCGCACCCTGCTGCAGACCGACCGCCGGATCTCGTTCGCCGAGGCGTTGCGGCAGGCGCGCTGAGCGCGCCCGGACGTCATGGGGACGGGACGTCCGTGCCCGCGCGACGGGAGGCACCCGGGTGTCGGCTCATCGGCCGGCTCCGGGCGACGAACCCGGCTCACACCGCCTTGAGCGCCGCCAGCAGCTTGCCCAGGGTGTCCTTGGCGTCGCCGAACAGCAGGGTGGTGCGGGGGTCGAAGAGCAGCTCGTTCTCGATCCCGGCGAACCCGGGGCGCATCGATCGCTTGAGGAACACCACCTGCCGCGCCTGGTCGACGTCGAGGATCGGCATCCCGTAGATCGGCGCCGACGGCGTCGTGCGCGCGGCGGGGTTCACCACGTCGTTGGCCCCGACCACGAGCACCACGTCGGTCTGCTTGAAGTCGCCGTTGATGTCGTCCATCTCGGCGAGCTGCTCGTAGGGCACTTGCGCCTCGGCGAGCAGCACGTTCATGTGCCCGGGCATCCGACCCGCCACGGGGTGGATGGCGTAGTCGACCTTCGTGCCGCGGGCGAGCAGCACCTCGACGAGCTCGCGCAGCGTGTGCTGCGCCTGGGCCACGGCGAGTCCGTATCCGGGCACGACGATGACCCGCTCGGCGTACGCCAGCAGGATCGCGATGTCCGCAGGTCCCGCGGAGCGCACCGGTCGGTCGGAGGCCTCGCCGGCCCCGAGCGTCGAGCCGCCGCGCAGGGCGCCGAAGAGGATGTTGGCCACCGAGCGGCCCATCGCCCCGGCCATCAAGAGGGTCAGGAAGGTGCCGGCCGCGCCGACCAGCGTGCCCGCGACGAGCAGCACGACGTTGCCGAGCACGTAGCCGCCCGCGGCCACGCTCAGCCCGGTGAAGGCGTTGAGCAGCGAGATCACGATCGGTACGTCGGCCCCGCCGACGGGCAGCACGAGCAGCACCCCGAGCCCCAGTCCGACCAGCCCCAGGAGGACGCCGAGGGCGAGCGAGGCGTCGAGGACCACCAGCACCGAGAGGGCGACCGCGGCCAGCAGCGCACCGCCGAAGGCCACCGGCAGTCCCGGGAACAGCACCGGGCGGGAGGTCATCAGCTCCTGGAGCTTGGCGAAGGTGATCGCCGAGCCCGAGAACGACACCGAGCCGACCACGACGGTGAAGGCCGTCGCGACCAGGTCGAAGGCGGGGGTGGCGGCACCCATGTGCTGCAGCTCGAGCAGCGCGACGAGGGCCGCCGCGCCACCGCCGACACCGTTGAACAACGCCACCATCTGCGGCATCTGGGTCATCTGCACCCGCTGGGCACCGATGAGGCCCACCACCGAGCCGAGCGCGATCGCGGCCAGCATCAGCGGGACGTGGTCGAGGTCGAGGTAGATGAACGGCACCGACACCGCGACGACGGCCGCACCGGCGCCCACGAGGTTGCCCAGGCGGGCTGTCCGCGGGCCGGAGAGCCCCTTGAGCGCGAGGATGAAGCAGACCGCGCACCCCAGGTAGACCAGCTGGACCCAGGTCGGCATCAAGGCTCCGTCCGCTCGGCGTCGCGCGGGCGGGGCTTGCGCCGCCCGAACATCTGCAGCATCCGGTCGGTGACGACGAAGCCACCGACCATGTTGATCGCGGCCAGCACGATCGCGACCAGCCCGACGACGATCGCGAGGGTCGACTCGGCGGTGCCCGTGACGATCACCGCGCCGAGCAGGATGATCCCGTGGATCGCGTTCGCACCCGACATCAGCGGCGTGTGCAGCGTCGAGGAGACCTTCGAGATCACCTCGATGCCCACGAACACGCTGAGCACGAAGATGGTCAGCCAGACGACGCCCTCGCTCATGCGCCAGCTCCTTCGCTCGGACCCTCGAGGAGCACCCGGGTCGGCTCGTGCCGGATCACGCCGGCGTGGGTCACGCAGGCCCCGGCCAGGATCTCGTCGTCGAGGTCGAGCGACAGCGCCCCCGAAGGCGCGCCGTCGGCGCCGTCGGAGGAGTCGGTGAGCAGCGTGACGAGGTGGACGAGGTTCTGCGCGTAGAGGCGCGAGGCCGGGCCCGGCATCTGCGCGGGCACGTTGCGACCGCCCCAGACCTGGGCGTGCCCGATCCGCACGACCTCACCGGCCACGACGCCCTCGACGTTGCCGCCGGAGTCGGCGGCCAGGTCGACCACGACCGAGCCGGGGCGCATCTGCTCGACCATCGAGCGGGTCACCAGCACGGGGGCGGTGCGGCCGGGCACGGCGGCGGTGGTGATGAGTCCGTCGGCGGCGGCGACGTACGGCGCCAGCAGCTCGCGCTGGAGCTGCGCCCGCTCCTCGCCCATCTCCCGGGCGTAGCCGCCGGCGCCGTCGAGGGTCGGCAGGTCGAGCTCGATCGCGACCGCGCCCATCGAGCGGATCTCCTCGGCCGCGGCGGCCCGCACGTCGTAGGCCCGGACCACGGCGCCGAGGCGCTTGGCCGTGGCGATCGCCTGGAGGCCGGCCACGCCGGCGCCGAGGACCACGATCTGCGCGGGCGGCACCGTGCCGGCCGCGGTCATGTTGAGGGGGAAGAAGCGTCGCAGCAGGCCGGCGCAGACGATGGCGCTGCGGTAGCCGGCCACCAGCGACTGAGAGGACAGCGCGTCCATCGACTGGGCGCGCGAGATCCGCGGCACCAGCTCCATCGCCAGGCTGGTGATGCCGAGGTCGCGCAGGTCGCGGACCAGGTCGGTCTCGAGGCCGGTCGGGAGGAACGACACGGTGACCGCACCCTCCGGCAGCCGCCGGGCGCTCTCCCGGTCCAGCGGCTGCACGGAGAGCACGAGCTCGGCGTCGGGCAGCGGGTCGGCGACCACGGTGGCGCCGGCCTCGGCGTACTCCGTGTCCTCGATCAGCGCCGCCCGACCGGCATCGGTCTCGACGACGACCTCGTGGCCCAGCGCGGTGAGGCGCGCGACCAGCTCGGGCACCATGGCCACTCGTGCCTCGGCCTCACGCGTCTCGCGGACGACTGCGATCCTCACGCTGGTCAACCTAGGCGAGATCGTCGACGCCCGCTCGTCACGCGCCGGGACCGAGCCCGACGCGTGCGAGCGTCTCGTGGCGGGGCCGGTGTTGCGGCCCCTCCCCCAGGTGCGACTCGACCAGCGCGATGCTGTCGCCCGTCCACGCCGGCCCCCGGTAGCCGTCCAGCAGCCGCACCCAGTCGTCAACGGGGGCGGCCCGGCCCAGGCGGGCCACCGTCAGGTGCGGGCGGAACCGCTGCCCGTCGACCCGTGCCCCGCTCACCGCCCCGGCCGTGCGGCAGCCGATCGCCAGCAGGTCCAGCCCCCCGCGGTCCTCGACCTCCAGCCCGGCCCACAGCACCCGGGCCGCGGAGGGGTCCGGGAAGGCGCCCCCGCCGGCCACCCGCGCCCGGACCGGCGTACGCCGCGCGGCGGCGCCCTGCAGCCGCTCGAGCAGCTCGTCGAGACGCCACTCCTCGACGTCGCCGAAGAAGGCCAGCGTGACGTGCAGGTGCTCGGCCGCGCTCCACCGGAAGGGCGCCGCGGCTCGGCGCACCTCGAGGAACCCGTCGAGGTGCTCGACGGCCTCGGGCGAGGGGATCAGCGCGGCGAACAGACGCACGTCCCGACCCTAGCCACCCACCAGCCCGCGACCCGGCCCAGATATCGCGCCCACTCGGCGCAAATGTTCCGCCGAGTCGGCGCACAGCGACTCCGACGCTCGTCGTCCAGGGCCGGGTCAGCGCGACATCTGGGCCGGGTCAGCGCGACATCTGGGCCGGGTCAGCCGATCTGGGTGCCGAGCAGGGAACCGATGAGGAAGGTCACGGCCATGGCGAACAGGCCCCCGCCGACGTTGCGCAGCACGGCGCGACCGGGGGGGCCGTAGCCGAGCTTGGCGCTGGCGTAGCCGGTGAGGGCCAGGGCGAGGGCGACCGCGCCCATCGTGACGCCGACGCGCAGGTCGGCGACCACCAGCAGGATCGTCAGCAGCGGGAGCAGCGCACCGAGCGTGAAGGAGAGCATCGAGGCCCAGGCCGCGTGCCACGGGCTGGTCAGGTCGTCGGGGTCGATGCCGAGCTCGGCCTCGGCGTGCGCGCCGAGCGCGTCGTGCTCGGTGAGCTGCTGCGCGACCTGGAGGGCGAGGTCCTCGTCGAGACCCTTGCCGACGTAGATCGCGGCGAGCTCGGCGAGCTCCTCCTCGGGCTGCTCCTCGAGCTCGCGGCGCTCCTTGTCGAGCAGCGCCTGCTCGGAGTCGCTCTGGGTGCTGACCGAGACGTACTCGCCGGCGCCCATGCTCAGCGCCCCGGCCACCACGGCGGCCACCCCGGCGATCAGGATGGCGTTGCGGTCGGTGGTGGCACCCGCGACACCGACGACGACGCCCGCGGTCGAGACGATCCCGTCGTTGGCGCCCAGCACCGCGGCGCGCAACCAGTTGAGCCGGGCGTTGATGCCGCTGGCGTGCGGCTCGTCGCCGTGCTGGCCCACCTCGATCGGCTCGAGGTCGAGATCGGGACGCAGCTCGGGGGTCATGGGGCCATCATCGACGGCCCCACGACCCCCTGCAACGAAGGTGAGGCTGGGCTCAGAGGCCCAGCTCACAGACCGGCTCACAAACCCAGGTCGCGCCCGATGAGCTCCTTCATGATCTCGTTCGAGCCGGCCCAGATCTTCGAGACCCGGGCGTCGCGCCAGGCACGCGCGACGCGGTACTCGTTCATGAAGCCGTAGCCGCCGTGGAGCTGCACGCAGTGGTCGAGCACGTCGTTCTGCACCTGGCTGCTCCACCACTTGGCCTTGGCGGCGTCGACGGGGGTGAGCTCACCCTGGTCGTGGGCGAGGACGCACTGGTCGACGAACGCCTCGGTCACCTCGATCGAGGTGAACATCTCGGCCAGCAGGAACTTGTTGTGCTGGAACTGCCCGATCGACTGGCCGAACGCCTTGCGGTCCTTGGTGTACTGCAGCGTCTCGATGAGGATCTGCTTGGCGTGGTGCACGTTGGAGATCGCGCAGCCCAGTCGTTCCTGGGGCAGCTTCTGCATCATCGCGATGAAGCCGCCACCGAGCTCGCCGACCACGTGGTCGTCGCCGAGGCGCACGTTCTCGAAGAAGAGCTCGGCGGTGTCGGACTCGTCCTGGCCGACCTTGTCGAGCTTGCGGCCGCGGCTGAAGCCGGGCGCGTCGGCGGGGATCGCGAAGAGCGTGATGCCACGCGCACCCTTCTCCGGGTCGGTGCGGACCGCGGTGAGGACCAGGTCGGCGGAGTAGCCGTTGGTGATGAAGGTCTTCGAGCCGTTGATCACCCACTGGTCGCCGTCGCGCACCGCGGTGGTCTTCAGCGCGGCGAGGTCGGACCCGCCGGAGGGCTCGGTCATGCCGATGGCGAGCAGGATCTCGCCGGCGGCGACGCCGGGCAGCCAGCGCTGCTTCTGCTCCTCGGTGCCGAGCTCGACGAGGTACGGCGCGGTGATGTCGGCGTGGATGCCCCAGCACGACCCCAGCGCGGCGTTGACCTTGGAGAACTCCTCGGCGGCCACGGCGTTGAACCGGTAGTCGCCGGCGCCGGCGCCGCCGTACTCCTCGGGGATCTCCAGCCCCAGGAAGCCCTGCTTGCCGGCCTCCAGCCAGAACTCGCGCGGCAGCGCCTTGTCGGCAGCGTGCTGCTCGACGTCCGGGATCACCGACCGCTCGAGGAAGGCGCGCACCGATGCGCGGAAGGATTCATGGTCCTCGTCGTAGATGCTCCGCTTCATGGCCCCCATGCTACCGGCGAGTAGGTCGCATGGGGAGGGGTGAGCCCGGGTAGGCCCCCCTGAGGGTGGACAGACGCACCGCACGACCGTGCTTTGATCGTTCCAACCCGCACGCCGACGACGCGCACCACACGAGGGAGCAGCAGCACATGGAGACCTGGCCCGGCACCGCCTACCCGCTCGGAGCGACGTTCGACGGGAGCGGCACCAACTTCGCGCTCTTCAGCGAGGTCGCCGACAAGGTGGTGCTCTGCCTCTTCGACGACGACCCGGAGAGCCTCGACGCCCCGCTGGTCGAGACGTGCGTGGAGCTGCAGGAGGTCGACGCGCACGTGTGGCACTGCTACCTGCCGACCATCCAGCCCGGCCAGCGCTACGGCTACCGGGTGCACGGGCCGTGGGACCCCGACCAGGGCCTGCGCTGCAACCCCAGCAAGCTGCTGCTCGACCCCTACGCCAAGGCCACCTGGCGCGAGATCGACTGGGACCCCAGCCTCTTCGCCTACACCTTCGGCGACGAGGACTCCCGCAACGACGACGACTCCGCGGCGCACATGACCCTCGGGGTCGTGATCAACCCCTTCTTCGACTGGGAGGGCGACCGCAGCCCGGGCATCGACTACAACGACACGGTCGTCTACGAGGCCCACGTCAAGGGCCTGACCCAGCTGCACCCCGACGTGCCCGAGGAGCTGCGCGGCACCTACGCCGGCGTCGCGCACCCGTCCGTCATCGAGCACCTGCAGAAGATCGGCGTCACCGCGATCGAGCTGATGCCCGTGCACCAGTTCGTCCAGGACAACACGCTGCTGGAGAAGGGCCTGCGCAACTACTGGGGCTACAACACCCTGGCCTTCCTGGCCCCGCACGCCGACTACTCCGCCAGCGCGCACTCCGACACCGGCCGCGGCCAGCAGGTCCAGGAGTTCAAGGCGATGGTCAAGGCGATGCACGCCGCCGGCATCGAGGTGATCCTCGACGTGGTCTACAACCACACCGCGGAGGGCAACCACCTCGGTCCGACCCTGAGCTTCAAGGGCATCGACAACCAGGCCTACTACCGCCTCGTCGAGGACGACCCGCGCTACTACATGGACTACACCGGCACCGGGAACACGCTCAACGTGCGGCACCCGCACTCGCTGCAGCTCATCATGGACTCGCTGCGCTACTGGGTCACCGAGATGCACGTCGACGGCTTCCGCTTCGACCTCGCCTCCGCGTTGGCGCGCGAGTTCTACGAGGTCGACCGGCTCGCGACCTTCTTCGAGCTCGTCCAGCAGGACCCGGTCGTCAGCCAGGTCAAGCTGATCGCCGAGCCCTGGGACGTCGGGCCCGGTGGCTACCAGGTGGGTGGCTTCCCGCCGCAGTGGACCGAGTGGAACGGCGCCTACCGCGACACGGTGCGCGACTTCTGGCGCGGCGAGCCGTCGCTGGGCGAGTTCGCGAGCCGGCTCTCGGGCTCCTCGGACCTCTACGAGGACTCCGGCCGGCGTCCGTTCGCCAGCATCAACTTCGTCACCGCCCACGACGGGTTCACGCTGCGCGACCTGGTCTCCTACAACGAGAAGCACAACGACGCGAACGGCGAGGACAACAACGACGGCGAGAGCCACAACCGCTCCTGGAACCACGGCGCGGAGGGGCCCACCGACGACCCCGAGGTGCTCGAGCTGCGCGCCCGCGCCCAGCGCAACCTGATCACCACGCTGCTGCTCAGCCAGGGCGTGCCGATGCTGCTGCACGGTGACGAGGCGGGGCGGACCCAGAACGGCAACAACAACACCTACGCCCAGGACTCCGAGATCGCCTGGATGCACTGGGACCGCCTGGACCTGCCGCTGGTGGAGTTCACCGCGGCCGTCTCCCGGCTGCGCGCCGAGCACCCCACCTTCCGCCGCAAGCGCTTCTTCACCGGCCACACGGTGCGCACCGGACCCGAGGGGGCCGAGCGGCTCAACGACATCGTGTGGCTGCACCCCGAGGGGCGCCCGATGGAGGACGGCGACTGGGAGGGCGAGGACCGGGTGCTGGGGATGTACCTCAACGGTCACGGCATCGCCGGGCGCGACCCGCGTGGCCAGGTCATCGAGGACGACCACTTCCTGCTCTACTTCAATGCCGCCGACTTCGACGTCGAGGTGACGCTGCCGCCCGAGGAGTACGCCGCGGGCTGGCGGGTCGCGATCGACACCGCCGGCGACGGCGAGGACACCGAGCGCCGCGGGGCGGGCAGCACCACCACCCTGGCCTCGCGCAGCGTCCTGGTGCTCCAGGAGTACGCCGCACCGGAGGCCGAGGTGGACCACTCCGTGGCCGCCTCGATCGCCGCCCAGGCGCAGACCGCGAGCGGCGAGGAGGACTGAGGTGGAGCGGCGCCCCGACCACGGCCCCCGGCGGCCGGTCTCGACGTACCGCTTCCAGGTCAGCGCGGACCTCGACCTGTTCGAGGTCGCGCGCCGGCTGGAGTACGTCCACGACCTCGGCATCGACTGGGTCTACCTGTCGCCGCTGCTCGCGGCCGAGCCCGGCAGCACCCACGGCTACGACGTGGTGGCCCACGACCACCTCGACGTGTCCCGCGGCGGCGAGGAGGGCCTCGACGCGGTGCGTGCCGAGGCGCGGCGACTGGGGCTCGGTGTGCTCGTCGACATCGTGCCCAACCACGTCGGTGTCGCGACGCCGAGCGAGGACCCCTGGTGGTGGGAGGTGCTGCGCGACGGCCGCGACGCCGAGCACGCCGCGGCCTTCGACATCGACTGGGACACCGCGGACCAGCGGTTGCGCATCCCCGTCGTCGGCGACGACGACCTGCTGCCCGACGGCGGCGTGGACCACCTTCGCCTCGTCGAGGGCGAGCGGGGCCTGGAGCTGCACTACTGGGACCAGGCCTTCCCGGTCGCGCACGGCACCGCCGACGGGGTCGACGACGACCCGCAGGCGGTGCACGCGCGCCAGCACTACGAGCTCGTCGACTGGCACCGCGCCGACGACGCGCTGAACTACCGCCGCTTCTTCGCCGTCAACACCCTCGCCGCGGTGCGCGTCGAGGAGCCCGAGGTCTTCGACGACACCCACGTCGAGATCCGCCGCTGGTTCACCGAGGACCTCGTCGACGGCCTGCGCGTGGACCACCCCGACGGGCTGCGTGACCCCAAGGGCTACCTCGACGACCTGGCCCGCCTCACCGGTGGCGCGTACACGCTGGTCGAGAAGATCCTCGAGCCGGGCGAGGCGCTGCCGACGAGCTGGGCCACCGACGGCACCACCGGGTACGACGCCCTGGCCTGGATCGACCGGGTCCTCACCGACCCTGCCGGGCAGGCACCGCTCGACGCTCTCGAGGCCCGACTTCGGGGGCTGCCCGCGGGTGAGCGGGTCGACTACCCGGAGATGGTCCACGACCTCAAGCGCGAGGTGGCCGACGGCATCCTGCACAGCGAGGTGCTGCGCATCGTGCGCGATCTGCGTCGCGACGTGCCGGAGCGGGTGCCCTCGCGGACGGCCGACGCGGTCGCCGAGCTGATGGCCTGCTTCCCCGTGTACCGCTCCTACCTGCCCGAGGGCTCCGAGCACGTCGACCAGGCGTTCGCCGCCGCTCGATCGCGCCGCCCCGACCTGGCCGCCACCCTCGACACCATCGAGCCGTGGCTGCGCGACCCCTCGCTCGACGCCTGCCGACGCTTCCAGCAGACCAGCGGGATGGTGATGGCCAAGGGCGTGGAAGACTGCGCCTTCTACCGCTACTCCCGCCTGACCTCGCTCAACGAGGTCGGGGGCGACCCGCACGAGTTCGCGCTGGGCGTCGACGGGCTGCACGAGCACCTGGCGGCCCGCCAGCGGGACTGGCCGCACGCGATGACCACGCTGTCGACCCACGACACCAAGCGCGGCGAGGACGTGCGGGCCCGGATCACCACCCTGGCCGAGGTCCCCCACCGGTGGGAGCGGGCCCTCGACCAGCTGCTCGAGCTGGTGCCGCTGCCCGACCCGGGCTTCGCGTCGCTGCTGTGGCAGGCCGTGCTCGGCGCCTGGCCGGCGCTGCCCGACGACGCCGCTGTCGAGACCTGGCGCGAGCGCCTGCACGGCTACGCCGAGAAGGCGATGCGCGAGGCCGGCGACCACACCACCTGGACCGAGCCCGACGAGACCTACGAGGCCGCGGTGCACGCGGCCGTGGACGCCGTCATCGATGACGCCGGGGTCCGCAGCGTGCTGACAGGACTGCTCGCAGACGTCGTGGACGCGGGCTGGTCGAACGCGCTGGCCACCAAGCTGCTGGCGCTCACGATGCCGGGCGTCCCGGACGTCTACCAGGGCTCGGAGCTGTGGGAGCAGTCCCTCGTCGACCCCGACAACCGACGCCCCGTCGACCTCGACCTGCGGGCCCGGCTGCTGGCCGGGAGCGACGACCACCCGGTGGCGCCGTCCGGCGTCGACGACCCCGGCGCCGCCAAGCTGCACGTCACCGCGGCCGCGCTGCGGCTGCGCCGCGACCGGCCGGAGCTGTTCACCGGCTACGCGCCCGTGTCGGCGACCGGCGAGGCGGCCGAGCACGTGGTCGCCTTCGACCGTGGCGGAGCACTCACCGTCGCCACCCGGCTCCCGGTCGGCCTCGCAGATCGCGGCGGCTGGGGGGACACCCGGCTCGACCTGCCCACGGGCCGGTGGCGGGACACGCTCACGGGCGACGTCACTGACGGCGACCTGACGACCCTGCTGGCGACGTACCCCGTCGCGCTGCTGGTGAAGGAGGACGACTGATGGTCTCGACGCGATCCGACCGTGGCCGCTTCGACGTGTGGGCGCCGCGACCCGAACGGGTCCGGCTGCTGGTCGACGGCACGCAGGTCCCGATGCGCCGCGACGAGGACGGCTGGTGGACCCCCGAGGCGACCGTGCCCGACGGCGAGGTCGACTACGGCTACCTTCTCGACGACGACCCCGACCCGCGTCCCGACCCGCGCTCGCGCCGCCAGCCCGGAGGGGTGCACGAGCTGTCGCGCACCTACGACCCGGAGACCTTCTCCTGGACCGACCAGGGCTGGACCGGTCGCCAGCTGGCCGGGTCGGTGATCTACGAGATGCACGTCGGCACCTTTACCCCGGAGGGCACCCTCGACGCCGCGCTCGGGCGCCTCGACCACCTCGTCGACCTCGGGGTCGACCTGGTCGAGGTGCTGCCGGTCAACGCGTTCAACGGCACCCACAACTGGGGCTACGACGGCGTGGCCTGGTTCGCGGTCGCCGAGTCGTACGGCGGCCCCGAGGCCTACCAGCGCTTCGTCGACGGCTGCCACGCCAAGGGCCTGGGCGTGATCCAGGACGTGGTGCACAACCACCTCGGTCCCTCGGGCAACTACCTGCCGCTCTTCGCGCCGTACCTCAAGGACGGCCGCAACACCTGGGGCGACCTGGTCAACCTCGACGCCGAGGGCTCCGACGAGGTGCGCCGCTACATCCTCGACAACGTCGCGATGTGGCTCACCGACTACCACGTCGACGGGCTGCGCCTCGACGCCGTGCACGCACTGTCGGACTCCTCGGAGGTGCACCTGCTCGAGGAGATGGCGGTCGAGGTGGCGGCCCTGTCGGCCCACCAGCGACGGCCGCTGACCCTGATCGCGGAGTCCGACCTCAACGACCCGGTGATGTTCACGCCCCGCGAGGCGGGCGGTCACGGCCTCGACGCGCAGTGGAGCGACGACTACCACCACGCGGTGCACGTGGCGCTGAGCGGCGAGACGACCGGCTACTACGCCGACTTCGAACCGCTCACGGCGCTGAAGAAGGTGGTCGAGCGCGGGTTCTTCCACGACGGCACCTTCAGCTCCTTCCGCGACCGCGACCACGGGGTGCCGATCGACACCGAGCACACCGCCACCTGGCGCCTGGTCGTGTGCAGCCAGAACCACGACCAGGTCGGCAACCGCGCCGTCGGCGACCGGCTCTCCGACCCCGCCCCCGGCCACCTCGACGAGGACCAGCTGGGCTGCGCGGCGATGCTGACGCTGCTCGGTCCATACACGCCGATGCTCTTCCAGGGCGAGGAGTGGGCGGCCTCGACGCCGTTCCAGTTCTTCACCAGCCACCCCGAGCCCGAGCTGGGCACCGCCACCGCGGAGGGCAGGATCGCCGAGTTCGAGCAGATGGGCTGGGACCCGGCGGTGGTCCCGGATCCGCAGGACCCCGCGAGCTTCCAGCGATCGAAGCTCGACTGGGACGAGCCCGAGCACGGTCGGCACGCCCGCGTGCTGGCGCTCTACCGCGACCTCACGCGGCTGCGGCGCACCTGGCCCGAGCTCACCGACCCGTCGTTCGCGGCGACCACCTGCGACGTCGACGAGGCGGCCAGGCTGGTGGTGCTGCACCGCGGGCGGCTCCGCGTCGTGCTCAACCTCGGCACGGCGACCGTGCAGCCGGAGGTCGACGCCACGAGCGTGCTGGCCGCCACCGGGTCGGGCGCGGAGCTCACGGACGGGGTCCTCACCCTGCCGCCGCACGCCGGCGCCGTGGTCTGCTGACCCGGGCTCAGACCCCGGTGGTGAAGGGGCCCACGACCTGCTCGGGGTCGGGCCAGGAGATGCTCACCGGCTCGTCGATCTCGGAGAAGCGCACCTCGGCCCCGAGCTCGCGGTCGGTCAGCAGCAGCACGTGGTGGGGCGCGGTGCTGCGCACGTAGACCGCGCCGCTGCTCGAGCCCAGCACGACGACCTCGTCGCGGCCGATGGACGTGGTCCCGTCCACGGGCGGAGGCTCCTGCCCCTCCTCGAGCACGAGGCCGTCGGCGGCCAGGTCGAGGTCGCACAGCTGCGCCACCTCGGGCACCAGGTCGGCCCGGGCCGCGATCCAGCCGTCGTCGACCAGGCGCACCAGTCGCCGAGCCTTGCGCTGGGAGACCTCCGTCGACCAGAACGCCTCGTTGCCGCGCACCCACACCAGGTCGCCGTCGCTGAGCACCTCTGCAGCCAGGTCGTCACCCTCGAGCTCGCCGGAGCACCCCTCCTCGGCGACCACGAAGTCCGACATCACGTTCTCGTGGTCGATCCGGACCTCCGCCCGGACCCGGAAGGAGGTCACGTCGGCCATCGCCTCGGCGGCGGTGGCCAGCACCTCCTCGCCGTCCTGGTCGGCGAACGTCGAGGACCCGCAGCCGGTCATCGGCATCATCATCGCGACCGCCGCCGCCACCGCTCCACGAACCGTCCTGGGCTGCATCCGACCTCCCTCGTCCGTGCGGGCCGGCGCCCGCGCAGCCCGCATCCCACCACGACGCCGGGGCACGTCGCACGTCCGTGCCGCCCCACTCCAGGGTGGGTGCACCGACACCGACACCGACGGGTACGTCGAGGCCGTGCGCCTCGCCTGAGCCGCCGGGGCACGTCGGGGGCACGTCCGGCCACTCGGGGTGCCATCATGCGCCGGTGAAGCTCATCCGGGGTCTGCGTCGGCTCGTGTCCGTCCTGCTGGTGCTGGTCGCCGCCCTCGTGCTGCCGCTCGCGCTGAGCGCGGGCTGGCTCGCCGCCGTGGTCACCGACACCGACACCTACGTGGAGACCGTCGGGCCGCTGGCCGACGAGCCGGTCGTGCGCACCGCGCTCGCCGGTCGGATCGAGATGACGCTCATCGAGCAGGTCGACGTGCCGGGCCGCAGCAAGCGGCTCCAGGCTGTGATCGGCCGCAGCGCGCTCGCGCCGTACCTGCGCGACTCCAGGGACGAGGTGACTCCCGCCCTGACCCGCTACGTGGCTGACGCCGCCGAGCGGAGCGTCGACAGCGTCATGGAGTCATCGGTCTTCCCCGACCTGTGGCGCGAGAGCAACCGCAGCGCCCACGAGACGCTGCTCGCCCTGCTGGAGGAGTCCCCCGGCCGGAGCGTCACCCAGGTGAGCATCGACCTGCGACCCGTGCTCGACGCCGCCGCCGAGGGGCTGCGCGAGCAGGGCCTCCTAGGGTCCCGGCCCCCGGGGGGCAACACCGTCATGGCCATCACGGTGGCGAGCTCCGGGGAGCTCGACACCGCCCGCACCGTCTACCAGCGCATCGCGGCGGTGGGCTGGTGGCTCCCGGTCACCGTGGCCGCGCTGCTCGTCGTCGCGCTGGTCGTCTCACCGCTGCGTCGGCGCACCGTGGTGCTGATGGCCTCCCTCAGCCTGGCCACCGTCGGGCTGCTGGCGCTGCTGGTGCTCGCCGCGCGGTCACTGCTGGACACCGGCATCGACCCAGGCCAGGAGCGCGACGTCGTCCTCGTCGTGTGGGACGTGCTGGTCCGCAGCCTGTGGACGACCATCGCGGTGACCCTCACCGTCAGTGCCCTGCTGGTGCTGGTGCTGATGCTCGTGCCGCGGATCCGCTGGATGGACCGCGACACGGAGCAGGTCGGCACCTACACGACCGGAGCGCACTGACCTGCTGCGGCCGCCCTCAGGCGCCGAGCTCGTCGAGGTCGACGATCTCGTCGTCGGCGGGGGCGCTGGCCCCGACCTCCTCGTCGAAGCCGGAGAAGACGACCGAGCCGGGGTCCTCGCCCTCCGTCTTCTCGATGCGCAGCAGGTGGTGCGGCTCGTCGACGGCCACGAAGCCCGTCGACACCTCGCCGTCCTCGTCGGTGGAGACGACCGCGACGGCGCTGGTGCCGTCGACGTCGCTCGTCTCCCCGGTCTCGTACGTCGTGTCCTCGTCGCTGTCGTCGACGAGCTCGTCGAGCAGCTCGTCGAGGTCGCAGAACTCCGAGAACCCGTCGTCCTCGCCGAGCACCACCCAGCGACCGTCGACGAGGTCGATGATCTGGTCGGCCTGGCTGCCCGCCTGGGCCTGCCAGAACTCCTCGCTCGGGCGGAACCACGACTCGCCGCCCACGCTGAGGACCTCGGCCTCGGCGCCGTCGATGCCGATCGTGCCGGTGCAGTCGCCACTGGTGCTGGCGGCCAGCTCCAGGGAGATCTCCTGACCGTCCACCGTGAGGTCGCCCTGCACGCGCAGGCTCTCGAGGTCGCCCATCGCGTCACCGGCCGCGTCCCGGATCGCGGCGCCGTCCTGCTCCGCGAAGGCGGAGGCGGAGCCGGAGTCGCCGCCCGCGCCCGTGTCGCTGTCGCCGCCGCAGGCGACCAGGGACGCGCTCGTCGTCACCAGCACCGCTGCAGTCGCCGCTCGTCGTGTCCAGCTCGTCATCTCGGGGCCCTCTCGTCGTGTGGAGCCCCGATCACACCACGACCCCGGGGCCGTCGCGGACGAACTCGCGGCGGCGGGACGCCGGATCAGGCCAGGCGCCCGGCCAGCAGCTCGTCCACCCAGCGCGGCACCAGCTCGCCGGCGCGGCCCTGGTGGGACTCGTGGAACCACATCGACCCTTCGGAGGGCTCGAGGTTCAGCTCGATGGTGCGGGCCCCGGACCGGCGCGCGTGCTGGACGAACCCGGCGGCGGGGTAGACCGCGCCCGACGTACCGATCGAGACGAAGGTGTGGGCGCTGCCCAGCACGTGCAGGATGCGGTCCATCTCGTAGGGGATCTCGCCGAACCAGACGACGTCGGGGCGCAGCTCGGTGTGCCCGCAACCGGGGCAGGGCGGGTGGTCGACGAGCTCGCGGGTCCACGGCACCCGTCCCTCGCACACCCGGCACAGGGCCGAGAGCAGCTGGCCGTGCATGTGCACGACGTGGCGCGAGCCCGCCCGCTCGTGCAGGTCGTCGATGTTCTGGGTGACCACCAGCAGGTCCTCGCCGAGCACCTCCTCGAGCCGGACCAGCGCGTGGTGGGCGGCGTTGGGCTCGACCCGGGCCAGCGCGGCGCGTCGCTCGTCGTAGAAGCGCAGCACCCGCGTCGGCGCCATGTCGTAGGCCTCCGGGGTGGCGACGTCCTCGACGCGGTGGCCCTCCCACAGCCCGTCGGCGTCGCGGAAGGTCGGCACCCCGCTCTCGGCGGAGATGCCAGCACCGGTCAGCACGACGACACTCACGTCGCACAGGGTAGACGCGGCGGCACCGCCGCCGGTGTCAGGACGCCACGTCGAGATCGAAGTTGACCGTCAGCCCGTCCACGGTGGTGGTGGTGACCTCGATCGTGGCGTCGCCGTCGGAGCTGGACGTCACCTCGCACGTGGTCGTCTCACCCTGCTCGCCGAGGAGCTCGCCGGCGCAGGTCGCGGTGTCGACGACGATGCCCTGCTCGGTGTAGAACCGCTCGACCGCGTCGGCGACGTCCTCGGCCGCGATGAACAGCAGCTGGTCGAACTCGACCTCGTCGCCCTGGACGTCGGTGACGGTCAGCCGGACCCCGGTGCGGCTGCCGTCCGCGGTGTAGGTGATGACGCAGTCCTGCGTGGCGTCCGGCTCGGCCTCGAGCTCTCCCCCGCAGTCCACCTCGACCTGGTCCTTGTCGGCGCCGCTGACGTTGCCCGCCACCTCGGTCTCGAGGCGCTCCTGGCTGATGCCGTCGGGGCCGCCGACCGAGATCTCCCCGCTGCACGCGGCAAGGAGCCCGGCCAGGGCCAGGACCGGCGCAGCGAGCAGGACGGGACGAGCAGGCATGGACGACGACATGGGGCCTCGCTGAGCCAGGGGCACGCACGACGGCGCCCGGAGGAGGACCAGCGTGCTCCTGCAGCCGCCTGCCGGCGCGGGTTTCCCGAATTCTTGTCCCCCGGGGCCGCACCAGTGCCGCCGGCCACGACGCGGTGGTCACGGACGACAGTCGAGGGCCCCGCTGGGGTGCGGGGCGCGACGATCGTGCCTGGTCATCACGACTGGCTCGCGGCGACGGTTCCGATGTTGCTGCCTTCGGACGCCGTGCCGTCCAGCACCAGCCATCCGGTGGCCGTCCCGGTGATCTCGCCGCCGACCGAGATCGTGTAGTCGGCTCCCTCCTCGAGAACGCCGGAGGAGTAGATGTAGGAGCTCGAGGCCTTCGCGGTGGTGAAGGACGCGATCTGTGCTCCGTCCTCGGCGGCGATGGTGATGACTGTGCCCGCCGGCACGGTGCCGCTGAAGGTGAGGGCGAGGGTCGCCTGGGAGGAGTCCTCTCCGGGCGCGACCGCCATGGTGGTCATGCCGTTCGCTGCGAGCGTTCCACCGGAGATGGTGAAAGCGTCGTCCACGTCGATGGCGCCCTGACGCACGTTCTCGGTGCTCGAGACGACCAGGGTGCCACCCGTCATGTCCATCGAGCCGTTGACGTCCACGCCGTCGCTGGTCGTGCCGACGACGTACGTGCCGCCGCTGAGCTCCAGGACCCGGGTGCCGTTGTCGCCCTCGGCGGGTCCGCCGAAGCCGGTGCCCTCCATGGCGGACACGGTCAGCGAGTCGAGGTCGTCGACCGACGCATCCCCGGCCGGTGGGCCACCCTCGGGACCTCCGCCTGCGGCCTCATCGGGCTGGGCAGCCGCGTCGTCGGTCGTCGCGGTGGTCTCCTCCGCGAGTGCTTCTGCGCCGCCGGAGACGTTGATCCCGTCATCGCTGGCGACCACGGAGACATCACCGCCGGACAGGTACATGTATGCACCTTCGATGCCCTCGACGCTCTCGGTGATGTCCACCGTGCCACCGTCGATGCGCAGCACGTTGTCGGAGTGGATGCCGTCGTCGCCTGCCGCGATCGTCAGGTCACCGTCGAGCACCGTGACCTGGCGGGCTGCGTCCATCGCGTCCGAGGCGGACGTCAGGTCCAGCGTCCCGCCATCGATCCAGATGACGCCCACGGCCGCGTCCGGCTCATCGGCGACCGACTCGTTGTCGGAGCGCAGCGCGTCGCCCTCGACGTCGGCCGTCAGGCTGCCGCCCGAGATCACCAGGTGGTCCTTCCCGCGCACGCCGTCGTCGGCCGCCGTGACCGCGACGTCTCCGCCGGCCATCACGAGGGTGTCCTTGGAAGTGATCGCATCGGCGGCGTGCGCCGTGACTGACAGGGCGCCCTCACCGGTGAGGAACAGGTCGGCGGAGGAGAACAGGGTGGCGTTGGGAGCGTCCTCGGCCGTCTCGTCCACGGCGGCTCCCGCGGTGTCCGCGAGCACGTTGGTGCTGCCGTCCGCGAGCGAGATGACCACCTGATCAGCCTCGACCACGTTGATGGCGGCCACGTCCGCGGCAGTGATGTCGACGCCGTCGAGCACGAGGTCGACCACGGCATCGGGTGCGTCGATGACGACCGAGCCGGAGGTCAGCGTGCCGGTGAGGCGGTAGGTGCCGGCCTCGTCGATGGTGACGGTGTCCCCGTCGACGCGCGCGCCGCTGCCGGCCTCGGACTCCCCGTCGACCAGGGTGATGTCGACGGCGTCGGCGGTGTCGAAGGACAGGTCCGCCTCGTCGATGTCCAGATCGGCGTAGCTCAGCTCGGCGACGGGGGAGCTCACCGAGGAGGTGTTGGCAGCGACCTCGGAGGTGTCGCCGGTGCCGGCGCTGCAGCCGCTGAAGACCAGCGTGGCGGCCAGGGCGAGACCGGCGAGGAGGGTGGAGGGGCGCTTGTTCATCTCAGGCCTTTCCAGGCTGCCGCGGCGGGCGCGGCGGCGGCGGGCAGGTAGCGGCGGATGGACCGTGACCACCTGTTCGAGGGAAGTTCGGGGCGCATCGCTGCGAGCGACGTGCAGTACTTGCTGAAGCGGGCCGGGCGAATGCCTCTCGCCCACAGCGCGCGGTCGACGGCACCGGCCCCGCCGGCCGACTTGGTCTCGACGATCAGCAGGTCGCCGTAGTCCAGGTGCCGGCCCCGGACCTCGGCTGCTACGACGTGACGGTCCACGGTGACCCGCGCGTCGGCCGCCACGAGCGTCACGCGCTCGTACGACGTGGTCAGCACCTCGGTGAGGCGGTGGGCCTGGGCGCCGATCCGTTCGAACCCGCTGACGAAGACGGCGGCGCCGGCGGGCAGGCGGCTCGCGTCCGGTAGCGCGTCCTCCTCGAGCCACTGCCGGCTCTTCGCCGTGGCGCCGGACGGTGAGCGCATCTTCACCTCGACCGCGCTCGAGCCGGTGTCCAGGTAGTGCCTGGTGCGCACCTTGTAGCGGCGCGGACGGCTGCGGGCCGCGTCGCGGTAGCTGTCCAGCTCGGAGGTGTCGTAGTACGTGGAGGAGTACCGGAAGCTGCGGCGGCCGTCGATCTGGAGCACGCTCGGCTCGCTGTCCAGCGCGGCGAGCACGATGCCCCACGTCTCGGGCTGCACGACGTACTTGCGGTCGACCCTGGTCTGCAGGGCGGCCTGGTCATCCACCTCGTCGAGCGTGAGGGCGGGCAACGCCCGCACCGTGTCCATCCAGGCCGTCATCGGACACGCGTTGACGTGGCGAGGGCGGTGACGTCGTGGGCAGCCGGTCCCATGCGGGCATCCGGGGAGTTCTCGACGGCTCGGCCGGCACTCGGCAGGGTGAACCTGACGTCACACACCGTGCTCTCGGAGATCAGGTCCACCTTGCGCAGCGTCACGCGGTCGATGCGGGCACCGAGGAGGGTGCCGAGCATGTCGCGCGCCGCCGCCTCGTCGGTCACGGCACGGTCCAGGACCATGGTCTGCTGGCGGGTCCGGGGGAACAGCGCCGGGCTGTCGCCGACGGCGATGACGCCCAGCAGCACGGCCATCAGCGTGAAGCTCACGTACGGCGAGATCGAGGGGAACCCTCCCAGCAGACCGAGTGCGATCGCGGTGAAGTAGTACGCGATCTCGGCGTGGTCCATCTCCGTGGAGCGCAGCCGGATGATCGACAGCACAGCGAAGATGCCGAGCCCGAAGCCGAGCGACAGCTCCGCCGTGGCCATCGCGTACGTGACCCCCATGACGCCCACGTTGATCGACAGGAACGCGACGATCAGGTCACGGCGGCGATGGCGCGGGAAGTACAGCGTGAAGACCATGAGACCGATGGCCACGAGATCGGCGGCGATGAAGGCGAAGACAGACATGAGAGTCCTTTGACGTGCTGGGGAGGAGTGGTGCGCTTGGTGAACCCCATGTGACACCTCGGACGTGGGAAGACGCTGTGTTCCCGATGTGCGCCACGTGTGAGGGGTCCTCCGCGAGCCCGTGGCCCCTGGAGGGCGGGCCAGGACGGCGAGGGCCACGCGGACTCCCGTGAATCGGCGACGCCAGAACGCTTCGTGAGCCGGCTCGACGAGGTTAGAGTCGCGGGCGTGGGGCACACGGATTCCGCTGACAGCAACTTCACCCGGGTCCTCGGACGCTGGGACGTCCTGGCGGTCGCCTTCGGGGCGATGATCGGCTTCGGCTGGATCGTCCTGACCGGTGGCTTCCTGCAGGACGCAGGGACTCTCGGAGCCGCTCTCGCCTTCGTGGTCGGCGGCATCATCATGGCGCTGGTGGGGCTCACCTACGCGGAGCTGGTCTCGGCGATGCCCCAGGCCGGTGGTGAGCACAACTACGTGCTGCGAGGGCTCGGCTCACGCTCTGCCTTCGTGTGCTCGTGGAGCCTCGTGCTCGGCTACATCTCCGTGGTCGCGTTCGAGGCGGTGGCGCTGCCCCAGACGGTGCTGTTCCTCGCACCCGACATGCTCGCCGGGAAGCTGTGGACGGTGGCCGGCTACGAGGTGTACGCCTCCTGGGTGGCGGTCGGGGTGGTCGGTGCCCTCGTGATCACCGCGCTGAACTACGTGGGGGTTCGGCCGGCCGCCGTCTTCCAGACGTTCGCGGTCGCGTTCCTCCTCGTCGTAGGTGCGTTGCTGGTGTTCGGGTCGTTCATCGGCGGCGACACCGACAACATGACCCCCCTGTTCAACGACGGCGCCGGGGGTGTCCTCGCGGTGCTGGTCGCGGTGCCGTTCCTCTTCGTGGGCTTCGACGTGATCCCGCAGTCGGCGGAGGAGATCAACCTCCCGTTCAAGCAGATCGGCAAGCTCGTGGTCGTCTCGGTCCTTGCTGCGGCGAGCTTCTACGTCCTGGTGATGCTCACTGTCGGGTCGTCGCTGCCCATGGACGTGCTCGCTGGGTCCGAGCTCTCCGCGGCCGACGGGATGGCCGCCCTCTGGAGCAGCGAGACCATGGGCGACGTCCTGGTGGTCGGCGGTATCGCCGGCATCCTGACCAGCTGGAACGGCTTCATGATCGGGGCGAGCCGGCTGCTCTACGCGATGGCGACCTCCGGGATGGTGCCGAGCTGGTTCGGCAAGATGCACCCCAGCTACCGGACGCCCAGCAACGCGATCCTGTTCGTCGGGGGGCTCTCGATCGTGGCGCCCCTGTTCGGCCGTCAGATGCTGGTCTGGCTGGTCGATGCCGGCGGGTTCGTGATCGTCATCGCCTTCTTCTTCGTGACCGTCACGTTCGTCCTCCTGCGTTCCCGCGAGCCCGAGATGGAGCGGCCGTTCCGGGTGAGCGGCGGCTCCGGCGTCGGGGTGGCCGCCGCCGTACTCACCTTCGGACTGGGCATCCTGTTCATGCCGGGGATGCCGGCCGCCCTGGTCTGGCCCTACGAGTGGCTCATCCTCATCGTCTGGTGGGGAGCCGGTGCGGTGCTGATGCTCCGGCTGCCCCGGGTCGGGCCGGGTCCGGATGCCGAGCGCCAGCTCGTCGAGGCCGTTCGGACGCGGAGCTCGCGCGACTGAGCATGCCCGGCAGACCTGGCCCGAACACGCCGGGTCAGTAGTACCAGGGGTACTCGGACCAGTCCGGGTCGCGCTTCTCGAGGAACTGGTCGCGCCCCTCGGCGGCCTCGTCGGTCATGTAGGCCAGGCGAGTGGTCTCGCCGGCGAAGAGCTGCTGGCCGACCAGGCCGTCGTCGATGGCGTTGAAGGAGTACTTGAGCATCCGCTGCGCGGTGGGGCTCTTGCCGTTGACGAGGCGACCCCACTCCAGGGCGACCGTCTCGAGCTCGGCGTGCGGGACGGCCTGGTTGACCGCACCCATCGCCACCGCCTCGGCGGCGGAGTACTCGGCGCCGAGGAAGAAGATCTCGCGGGCCTTCTTCTGGCCCACCTGACGGGCCAGGTACGCCGACCCGAAGCCGCCGTCGAAGGAGCCGACGTCGGCGTCGGTCTGCTTGAAGCGCGCCTCCTCGGCGCTGGCCAGGGTCAGGTCGCACACCACGTGCAGCGAGTGCCCGCCGCCGGCGGCCCAGCCGGGCACCACGGCGATGACGACCTTGGGCATGAAGCGGATCAGCCGCTGCACCTCGAGGATGTGCAGCCGCCCGAGACGGGCCTTGTCGACGGTCTCGGCGCTCTCGCCCTCGGCGTACTGGTAGCCGGCGCGGCCGCGGATGCGCTGGTCGCCGCCGGTGCAGAAGGCCCACTTGCCGTGCCGCTCGCCCGGGCCGTTGCCGGTCAGCAGCACGCAGCCGACGTCGCTGGAGGTGCGGGCGTGCTCGAGCACCCGCAGCAGCTCGTCGACCGTGTGCGGGCGGAACGCGTTGAGCACGTCGGGCCGGTCGAAGGCCACCCGGACGGTGCCGTGGGCGCGGGCCCGGTGGTAGGTCAGGTCGGTCAGGTCCTCGAAGCCGGGGACGACGTACCAGGCCTCGGCGTCGAAGATCTCCGACACTGCGTCGATGGCGCTCATGGCGAGCAGGCTATCGACCCGCCCCGGCCTCCGGTCCAGGGCCGTCTCCTCAGGGCCGTCTCCTCAGGGCCGTCTCCTCAGGGCCGGGCGATCCCGACGGCCAGTGCGCACAGGTGTCCTGCGCGGGCCAGCTCGGAGTCCAGGAACTCGGGGCCGCCCCGACGGCCGAGCAGGACCACCTCGTTGCCGGTCAGGTAGGCGGCGACGTAGACGTTGTTGTCGTCGCCGTCGATCTCGATGCGCTTGGTGCGCACCACCTCGACGAACGGGAGCTCCGAGGGTGCGGCGTCGGTGGCGTGCACGATGCCCTGCACCCGGTGCACGCGCGCCGCCCAGTCGGCGCGGAAGGTCAGCGGCAGCAGGTCGATGAGACGGTCCAGCGCCTGGGCGGGGTTGGCGGTGAGCTCCTCCACGGCCTCGAGGTCGAGGAAGAGCTGGCCGCCGGCGGCGTACCGGCTGATCCACACGACCCGGACCCCGGGCAGCGCGTGGCAGGCGGTGACGATGGCGTCGGGCATGGTGCCCGGCTCGAGCTCGAGCAGCACGTCGTCGATCGCCGAGCCGTCGATCTTCTCGATGATCTCGATGGCCTCGATGTCGCCGCCCGCCTCACCGATGCTGGTCGCCAGGCGCCCCAGGGAGCCAGGGACGTCGGGCAGCTCGACACGCAGCAGGAAGGACACGCCCACGACAGTAGTCGCCTCGTGTTGCGGGCAGGTGTCGCGAACCGGGAGCAGGCCCGGGCCGGGATCACCCCGCCGTGGCCGCGGACAGGCTGCGGGCCAGCCGCTCGCGCAGCCCCGAGGCCCGCTGCGCCTCGCGCCCCACGGCGGCCCGCACCGCGGCCTCGGAGGCCACGACCCGCACGTGCTGCTGGGCGCGGGTGATCGCGGTGTAGAAGAGCTCGCGGGTCAGCAGCCGCGAGTCGGCCTCGGGCAGCAGCACGGTCACGTGCGCGGCCTGGCTGCCCTGGCTCTTGTGCACCGTCATGGCGTGCATGGTCTCGACGGCCTCGAGACGGGCCGGGGAGAAGTCGCGCAGCTGCTCGGAGCCGGAGATCCAGGCGCGCAAGCGGCCGTCGGGCTGGCGCACGACCGCGCCGGTCTCGCCGTTGTAGACCTCGAGCGTGTAGTCGTTGGTGGTCACCAGCAACGGGCGGCCGACGTACCACTCGCCGAGCACGGGCTCGCCGAGCTCCTCGGCCAGCCACCGCTCGACCTGCCGGTTCCAGAACCGTACGCCGAACGGCCCATCGCGGTGCGCGCACAGCAGCCGGTGGGTGTCCAGGGCGGCCACGGCCGGCTCGTGCTCGCCGGCCTCGGCGTGCCGCCGGACCCGCAGGGCGAGGTCGAGAGAGCGCTCGCGCAGCGCCGCGGCGACCGCGGGCACCGCCGTCGTGGCCTCGCCGGGCCCTGGCTCGGGGGGCAGCTCGACCAGCTCGACCTCGTCGCTGGGGCGTCGCAGCGTCGCCAGCACCTCGTCGGCGTCCCCGAGGCGCAGCGCCTCGGCGAGCTGCTTGATGTCCTCGGTGGAACGGAAGTTCTCGCTCAGCGAGGCCACCGGGGAGGCCGCGGAGTCCTCGCCGAAGTGGTCGGCGAAGCCGCGCACGACGTCGGCGAGCACCGCACCCGCACCCACCGAGGTCAGCTGGCGGGGGTCCCCGACCAGGACCAGCCGGGACTCCGGACGCATCGCCTCGAGCAGGCGCCCCATCATCGTCAGCTCGACCATCGAGGACTCGTCGACGACGACGAGGTCGTGCTTGAGCCGGTTGCCGCGGTCGTGGCGGAAGCGGGTGGCGTTGTCGGGCCGCCAGCCCAGCAGCCGGTGCAGGGTCATCGTCTCGGGTCGCCCGACCCGCTCGCGGTCGGCCGGGTCGAGGCCGGCCAGCTCGGCGAGCACGGCCTCCTGGAGCCGGGTCGCGGCCTTGCCGGTGGGCGCGGTCAGGGCCACCGAGAACCGCTCGCCGCGGGCCGCGGCCTGGTCGGCGAGGAGCACCAGCAACCGGGCCACCGTCGTCGTCTTGCCGGTGCCGGGCCCACCGGTGAGCACGGTGGTCCAGCGTCCGACGGCACCGACAGCGGCCCGCTCCTGCTGGTCGCTGAGGCGCGCGCCGCGGATCCGGGCGCGGGCCGCCTCGAGGGAGGCGTGGTCGACCTGCGGCGCCGGCGCCGCGACCCGGGTGACCAGGTCGTCGCAGACCTGCGTCTCGAGGCGGTGGTAGCGGTCGAGGTAGACGGTGCCGTCCTCGACGTGCAGCACGCCCTGGTCGACCAGCGGGGAGGCGGCGACCGCCGCGACCCAGGCCCCCGGCTCGGGCCAGTCGGGGTGCTCGAGCAGGGCCGGGACGGTGGCGAGGTCGACGCAGACCGACCCGGAGCGCACCCCGCGCACCGCGAGCGCCACGGCGAGCAGCACCTGGTCGTCGCTCTCACCGGCCAGCGCCGCAACCCGGCGGGCCACGTGCACGTCGGCGGTCTCGACCAGGCCGGTGTCGTTGAAGCGCGCCAGCAGCCCGGAGGCGGAGCGCGCGCGGCGGTGGTCGTGGGCGGGCAGCGGGTCGGGCTGGGTCACGGGGCGCCTCCGTCGAGCAGGTCCGAGACGGCCTCCAGCAGGGCCACGGGCGGGGTCCAGCGGAAGACGCCGCAGGGCTCGCCGTCGACCCAGGGCGTGTCCGCGCCGCACATGCCGCGCAGGTAGAGGTAGAGCACCCCGCCCAGGTGCCGCTCGGGGTCGTACCCGGGCTGGCGCCAGCGCAGGAAGCGGTGCAGCACCACGGCGTAGAGCAGTGCCTGGAGGGGGTAGTCGGAGTGCACCATCGCGGCGTCGAGCGCCTCGGGACGGTAGGCGTGCGCGGTGAGGGGTTCGTCGATGGGCCCCAGCCAGTTGGTCTTGTAGTCGACGATCACGTAGCGCGGGCCGTCGGACCCCGGGGTGCGCAGGACCACGTCGACCGACCCCGTCAGGTAGCCCCGCAGGGGCTGGTCGCCCAGCGCCGGCTGCTCGAGCGCGGTGGCGTAGCCGCGCACCGGGTCGTCGTCGTCCAGGTGCCGGCGCAGCAGCGGCGCGAGATCGCCGAGGCGCACCTGCGCGGCCGGGTCGTCCGCCGCGCCGGGGGCCAGGTCGCCGCCGGAGAGGGGCAGCTCGAAGTCCATCTCGCGCAGCCGGTCGCGCAGGCCGACGTCCCGCAGCCGCAGCCCCGGCGCGGCACCGCCCAGCGGTGACTCGCACACCGCGACCAGCGCTGTGGCGAGCGCCTCGGGGTCGACGTCGACAGGCCACCACACGAGCTGCTCGACGACGTGCCCGAGGAGCTCGGCGTGCAGGTCGGGGGCGTGCGGGTCGGTGTGCTCGAGCACGGCGTGGACCAGCGACCCGAAGGTCGCGCCGACCGGCAGCGCGGCCATCGGGGAGTCGAGCTGCAGCTCGGCGGGCACGGGTGCGGCGGTGCCGGGCTCGTCCGGCGCCGCGGTGGGGGCGTTCGCCGTCGCCGGGCCGTCGGGCTCGTCGTCGCGCGGGGTGACCTCAGGCTCGCTGCCGACCGCGGCACCGGACCCGGCGGGCCCCGCGCCGGGGAGACCGGCGGCGCCGGTGGCCGGTTCGGCGGTCAGCGTCGCGGTGAGCGCGGAGTACGACGTCCGCCGCCACGCGGTGTCGACGGCGCGCTCGAAGTGCCGGGCCTCCAGGTGGCCGACCTCGGGTCGCGGCGGCACCGGCGGCGGGTCGCCCCACAGGGCCGCTTCCGGCACCGGCCCGCCCCGCTGCGCCCAGGCGGAGAACAGGGTGACGACCTCGTCGTCGCCGGGCACCGCGGGCGCGTCGGGCACGCTCGGGCCGCCCTCGGGCCGCATCAGCAGGCGGTGCAGCGGGGAGGACGTCGCGTTCTTGGTCGGCGCCCACCAGCACACGACCTGGCCCTGGGCGCGGGTCAGCGCGACGTAGAGCAGCCGCAGCCACTCGCCGGCCTCCTCGTCGGCCCAGCGCCGCACGCTCTCGCCCCAGCCCTCGGCGCCGGCGTCGCGCTGGCCGCCGACGTCGAGGCAGCGCACGCCGCGGTCGTCGTGGAAGAGGGGCCGCACCGGCTTGGGCACGAAGCGGTCGGCCAGGGCCGGCAGGTAGACGACGGGGTACTGCAGCCCCTTGCTGGCGTGGATGGTCACCAGCTGCACGGCGGCCGCGTCGGAGTCGAGCCGGCGGGTGCGCTCCGCGCCGCGGCCCGCGCGACCCTCGGCCACCTGCTCGCGCAGCCAGGCGAGCAGCGAGACGAGCCCGAGGTGCTCGCGCTGGGCGGTCTCGTGCAGCGCCTCGCCGATGTGGCGCAGGTCGGTGAGGCGACGCTCGCCCCCGATCTCGCGCAGCACCCGCGCCGGCATCCCGGACGCCGAGGCCGCCTCCATCACCGCGGCCACGCCACGCCGGGCGACCAGGTCGACCCAGCGACGCAGCACGTCGGCGACCTCGTCGGTGACCCGGTCGGCCTCCGGCCCGCCCCCGGCGTCGATCTCCTCGGCGGTGCGGCCCACGAAGCAGGTCAGCGCAGCGGCGCGCACCCGGCTGCTGCGGTGCGGCTGCTCGAGCGCCTCGAGCAGGGTCAGCCACTCCACGGCCGCCGGGGTGGCGAAGACGCTGCCCCCGCCGGCGATCACGGCCGGGACACCGACCTCGACGAGCGCGCGCTGGGCCGCGGCCAGGTCGGCGTGGCGGTAGGAGATGACCGCGACGTCGCGCGGCTCCAGCTCCCGGCCGTCGAAGGTGGCGCCCGAGGCGAGCAGGCGGCGTACGTCGAGGGCCAGGTCGCGCGCGACGTGCGGGCGCACCTGCGCGACGGTGAGCATCGTGGTGGGCCGGCGGGCGAAGGTGTCGCGGCGCACCGCGCGCAGCCGCAGCGGCGCCTCGACCGGGGCGCCCTCGAGCCGACGGTCGCGGTGGTGGGCGGTCACCGGGTGCACCACGATCTGCTCGTCGCCGAGCCGGGCGCCGACGAGCAGCTCCTGGCAGGCGGCCAGCAGGGCGGCGTCGCTGCGCCAGTTGACGCCGAGGCTCTCGCGCCGGTCGGCGGTGCGGGCCGCCTTGAGGTACGTCGTGACGTCGCCGCCGCGGAAGGCGTAGATGGCCTGCTTGGGGTCACCGATGAGCACCATCGTGGCGACGCCGCTGAACGCCCGGTCGAGGACCTCCCACTGCACCGGGTCGGTGTCCTGGAACTCGTCGACCAGCACCACGCTCCAGCGCTCCTGCATGCGGGTGCGCGCCGGCGAGTCCTCGGCCTCCAGCGCCCGGGAGAGCTGGAGCAGCAGGTCGTCGTAGGACAGGATCCCGAGCCGGCGCTTGCGCAGGTCGAGCTCCTCACGGACCTTCTCGGCGAAGCCGACCCGGCGGCCGACCGGCGTGGACCGGTCGGCGTCGGCGGGCTCGAGGCGGGCCTGCGGGTCGCGGACCGCGGCCCGGGCGATCGCCAGGGCGTCGGCGTGGCTGAAGACGGGGTCGGTCTCGGCGAAGGCGAAGGCCCGCAGGTAGAGGTCGTCGACCACCTCGCGCACCAGGTCGTCGAGGTCCTCGACGAGCCGGGCCCGGGAGTCGGTGTCACCGGCGACACCGAGGGACTCCAGCACCAGGGCGCAGAACTGGTGGGTGGTGGCGATGGTGGCGGCGTCGAAGCCGGCCAGCGCCTCGAGGACGCGCCGGTGCCGGACCTCCCGGTCGCTGCCGTCGCCGACCAGCAGGCGCAGCAGGTCGCTGCCGGCAGGGACGTCGGGGTCCCCGGCCAGGGCGCGCTCGGCCTCGACGAGCTGGGCCCGCACCCGCTCGCGCAGCTCCTGGCTGGCGGCCCGGCCGAAGGTGACCACGAGCATGTCGTCGAGCCGGGCCACGCCCTCGACGACGTAGCGGGTCACGAGCGCGCCGATGGTCCAGGTCTTGCCGGTGCCCGCGCTGGCCTCGAGCAGGGTGGTGGTGCCCGGGGCCGGCAGCGTCGGGGCGCAGACGTCGAAGTCGGTGGTCATCAGAGGGGTCCCATCTGCTCACCGCCGGTGAGCAACGGCTCCCAGAGGGTCCACGCGTGCTCGGCGAGCCCGGCGTCGAGCAGCACCGAGAGGTCGGCGCCGTCGCCGAAGGTGCGCCGGTGGTAGGCGTCGGCGTCCTCGCCCAGGATCCCGAGGGGGTGGTGCGGGTCGGTCTCCCAGGCCTTGCGGGCCAGGTCCTCGGGCGACACGTCGTCGCCCTGGAGGCTGCGGGCGTGGCCCTCGGCCCAGGCGGCCGCGGTGCGCACCGGGATCGGGAGGGGACGACGAAGCCCGAGGTCGCGCAGCTCCACGAGCCGGCGCAACCAGTCCACCGCCCGGTGGTCGACGGGGCCGGCCAGGGCCCGCCGCGGCCCGGCCCGCTCGCGGCCCACGGCGTGGGCCGTGAAGACCTCGTCGGGGTGGGCGGCCGAGAGCGCGAGCAGGTCGACCCACGAGGAGAGCCGCTGCTTGGCGCCGAGGCGGGAGTAGCCCAGCGAGAGCACCTTGCTGCCGTGGACACCGGTGACGGTGCCGGTCAGCCGCCGCCCGTCTCCCAGGTCGACGTCGACGTCGAGGGTGCGTGGCGAGCCGACGCGCAGGTCGGCGGTGCGCTCGAAGAGCCGCTGCGACTCCTCGACCACGCCGCGCAGCGCGAGCTCGCCCAGGACGCCGGGCGGCAGCGTGCCGCGCAGCTGCTCGGCGGTCATGACGGCCACCGGGTCCTGGCCGGCCAGCACCTCGCGGAGCAGGTGGTCACCCACGGCCCAGGTCTCGAGCGAGTCCAGGGAGACGGGGATGGCGTCGCCGACCTCGTCGGGCTCCAGCGGCGTGGACACGTCGAGGCGCTGGCGCAGGAAGCTGCGCACCGGGTGGGCGAAGAAGGAGCGCAGGTCGGCCAGGCTGACGTCGCCACGCTCCAGCGCGGGCAGGTCGCCGGTCAGCAGCGGCGGTGGCGCGATCCGCTCGCCGGCGGCGGCCCGGGCGCCGCCCAGCGCCGCGGTGTCGAAGCTGAAGGGCCGCGGTTCGTGCACCAGCAGCCCGCCGGCCGTCAGGTTGCGGGCGTCGTAGGGCTGGAGCGGGTGGCGGGTCAGCACGCTGGCGCGCACCGCTGCGGCACAGGTCCGGTCGGCGGCGTCGAGCACCTCGCCGAGGGGCACCGCGGGCGGGCGCGGGGCCCCGGAGTGCTCGTTGGCGCCGGTGTAGGTGACCACCAGCGTCTCGGTGGCGGCGAGCACCGCGTCCAGCAGCAGCTGCCGGTCCTCGCTGCGCACGTCCTGCTCGCCGGTGAGCGGGTCGCGGGCGAGCACGTCGTCACCGTCGGGCGTCAGGCTGCGGGGGAAGACGCCGTCGTCGAGGCCGACCAGGCACACCACCCGGTGCGGCACCGAGCGCATCGGCACCATCGTGCAGACGGTGAGGGTGCCGGTGCGGAAGTTGGCCCGGGTCGGGCGTCCGCCGAGCCGGGAGGCGAGCAGGGCACGCACGTCGGCCAGGCGCAGCCGCACCCCGGGCCCGTCGGTGGCGGCAGCGGCGGCGGCCCGGGCCAGCTCGCGGTCGAGCTGGGCCAGCTGCCAGGCGTCGTCGGGGGCCACGTCGCCCAGGCTGCGCACGCCGTCGGCGAGCGCGCCCATCCACGTCGCGGCGTCCTCGGCGTTCGACAGCGCGGTGATGCAGGCGTCGAGCCGGTCGACGAGCTCGGCGAAGCGGCCCACGAGGTCGACGTCGGAGCTGCCCACGTCGTCGAGGGGCAGGCCGCGCCCGACGCGGCGGTGGTCGTCGCCGCTCATCGCGACCCCGAGCAGGACCCGGTCGAGCCCGGCGCGCCAGGTGTTGTGCTCGAAGGCGGCCATCGAGAACGCGCCGCGGTGCGGGGCGTCGAGCCCCCAGCGGATGCCGGCGCTGCCGACCCACCGCCCGATCCGCTCCAGGTCGTCGTCGCCGAGCGCGAAGCGGGTCCGGCAGGCGGCCGAGCCCGCGAGGTCGAGGACGTCGGAGGCGCTCACCCGGCCCCCGGCGAGCTCGACCAGGGAGGCGGCGAGGGCGAGCAGCGGGTTGGTGCTGGTCAGGGCCCGGTCGGCCAGCCGTACCCGCAGCCGGTGCGCCGGGTGGCCGCCCCCCTCGGTCTCGTCGACGGCGTCGGCCAGGCCGAAGCCGGCCGAGACCAGCGGGGCGTAGGTCTCGATGTCGGGGCACATCACGAGGATGTCGCGCGGCTGGAGGGTCGGGTCGTCCTGCAGGAGGCCGACCAGCACCTCGCGCAGCACGTCGACCTGGCGGGCCGGGCCGTGGCAGGCGTGCACCTGCAGGCTGCGGTCGGCCGGGTCGTGGACCCGGCGGGCCCGCTCCTCGGGCGTGGGCGCGTGGTTGGCGCGCAGGTCGTGCTGGAGGCGCGCCAGCAGGGTGGCCGGCACCTCGGCGGGCTCGTCGACCGGCTCGTCCAGCGGGTCCAGCGGCGCCAGGGTGCGGGCGAGCTCCCGGGTGTCGCGGCCCAGCGAGGCGAGCAGCGGGTGGTCGGCGCGCTCGACCGAGCGGTCCTCGGAGCGGCGGACCGGGCCGCCCCGTCCCTCCGGCAGATCCTGCAGGCTCTCCCACAGCGCCGGCGAGGGCTGCGGCAGCCACAGGTGCACGTCCCGGGCGCGGGCCAGGGCGCCCAGCAGTGCGACCTCGCCGGCAGGCAGCCGGGTGTGGCCGAAGAGCGAGAGCCGAGCGGGCAGGTCGAGGCCCGCCCCGCCGCTCTCCAACGCGGCCACGGTGCGCGCCAGCCGCACGTCGGGCGGGTCGGCGGGCACCCGCGTGAGCAGGCGCCGCCACAGCTCAGGCTGCCAGGCCAGGTCCTCGGGCAGCGACCCGCCCGCGCCGTCGGTGTCACGCCCCTCGCGCCAGTCGGTCACCAGCGCCGGTCGCTGCACGGCGTACGCCGCCATCAGCCCGGCCAGGCGCCGCGCCACCGACCAGCGCCGGTCGCGGCGCAGCTCGGCGTCCTGCCCGGAGCGACCGTGTCCGAGGTGGTGGGCCAGGGTGGCGCACCACGGCTCGTCGAGCGAGGCGTCGATGGCGCCCAGCAGCGGCCAGACCAGCCGGTCGGGGTCCCACGGGTCGTCGCGGTCGCGGTCGAGCAGCAGCGAGACCAGTGAACGCGGCGTCAGGAACCGCACGCCCGCGCAGATGCCGTCGCCGCCGCGCGGCCCGGCGCCGAGGGTGTGCGAGAGCCGCTGGGTCACCCACCGCTCCACGCCCTTGGCGGGCACCACCACGACCTCCTGGGCGAACGGGTCGTCCAGGGGCACGGCGAGCAGCTCGCCGAGGCCGTCGACGAGCCGGTCGGTGCGCGTGGCGCGGTGGAGGTGGAGCGGCACGGCGGCAGCATCGCACGCGGCACCGACACCCGGGGCGGACCCCGGCGTCAGGAGGTGGCTTCGGCGTCCTGCCGCTCGGCCTCGAGCTCGGCGAGCGCCTCGGGCTTGTCGTGGAAGCGGCGGTAGCTGTAGACGATGAGCCCGAGGGCGATCGCGGCCGAGACGACCTGGGTGGTGCCGGTCGCCGCGCCGCCGAACAGCCACCAGTCGTCGTCGAAGGTCCACCACGACGGCGCAGCCGGGCCCACGATCCAGAGCACGCCCAGGCCGGCCACGACCAGGGCCGCGGCCGAGCTGGCGAGGATGCGGGGCCAGGTCGAGACGCTGTCGGCGGCGCCGCGGAGCGCGCGGTACTTCACCGGCGCCAGGCGCTTCTCGGCCCACTCGTACTGCTGGGAGAGCACCGCCATCCCGGCGAAGAGCATCAACAGGCCCGGACCGGGCAGCACCAGCGCGGCCACACCGGCGACCACGAGGGTCCAGCCGACGACCTCGAGGCTCACGCGGCGCGCAGCGGACTTCATGGCCACGAGCATCCCAGAGCGGGCCAAGCCCGGCCAGACCCCGAGCGGCCACCCGGCCGGGCTCCCGCTGCCCCTACTGCCGCGGCTTCGACCCGTGGTCGGACCCGTGCCGGGCCAGGTAGGCCCGCCCCTGCTCGTCGAGACGTCCGTGGGCCTCGGCGATGCGTGCCCAGCGCAGGCTCATGCCCAGGAAGCGCAGCGGGTTGTAGACGTCCTCCTCGCGCCGGAAGAGCCCGTCGCCGGCGTAGGTCATGATCGTGAGGTTCGACTGCTCCAGCATCGTCCCGTCGCCCGGGTCGGGCATCAGGTTGCGCACCTCGCACACCAGTCGTGAGCGCTCCTCGTCGACGACCTGCCACGCGAGCGGGAAGCCCGTCATCACCGAGCCGGGGAACGCCGTCATGGTCGCCACCGACCACGCCCGGATCTCCTCGCGGCCGTGGAACGTGCCGTAGGCGTGCTCGACGTACTCCGCGTCGGGAGTGAAGAGGTCGGCGAAGCCGTGCCAGTCCCCGCTCTCGGCGAAGCCGGCGACCTTGCGGTGCAGGGCGGCGTAGGCCTCGCGGATCTCGTCCGCGGCGAACGGAGCGGGAGCGGGACCGGGCGTCTCGCGGGGTGTGACCACGCCCACATCCAAGCAGAACCCGCCTTCGGCCGCTTCAATGTGCATAATCTCTAGTAGTTCACTCAACTTTAGAGAAGCACTCCTGAAAGGCTTCCCCCCATGCGCAAGCTCCTCGTGCTCGGCTTCGTCGGCCTGCTGGCCCAGCTGATCGACGGCTCACTCGGGATGGCGTACGGCGTCACCTCCTCGACGATGCTGCTCGCCGTCGGCCTGGCCCCGGCCGCCGCCTCCGCCGCCGTCCACTTCTCCGAGATCGGCACCTCGCTGGTCTCGGGCTTCTCGCACCACAAGCTCGGCAACGTGGACTGGCGCACCGTCTCGATCCTGGCCGTGCCCGGCTTCGTGGGCGCCTTCGCCGGCGCGACCCTCCTGTCGAACCTCGACGGCGGCACGGCCAAGCCCTGGGTGGCCGGCATCCTGCTCAGCCTCGGCCTCTACGTGATCTGGCGCTTCCTGGTCCTCGGGGGCCGCCAACCGGAGTTCCGCTCGCGCCCCTCGGCGCGGATGCTGGCCCCGATGGGCCTGGTCGGCGGCGCGCTCGACGCCATCGGCGGCGGCGGCTGGGGCCCGGTCGGCACCACCACCCTGCTGTCGTCGGGTCGGCTCGAGCCCCGCAAGGTGGTCGGCTCCATCGACACCTCGGAGTTCGTGGTGGCCGTCGGCGGCTCGCTCGGCTTCATCTGGGCGCTCGGCTCGCAGGGCATCCCGTGGTCCTACGCGCTGGCGCTGCTCTCCGGTGGTGTGATCGCCGCCCCGATCGCCGCGTGGCTGGTGAAGATCATGGCCGCGCGCGTCCTCGGTGTCGCCGCCGGTGGCCTGATCGTGGTGACCAACTCCAAGACCATCGCGGAGGCGTTCGGCGCCACCGGCACCCAGGTCGCCCTGCTGGCCGGGACCCTCGCCGTCCTGTGGATCAGCGGCATCGTCTGGGCCGTGCGCCAGGAGCGGATCTCGCGCAGCACCGGCATCGACGGGGGCATCGACGACCGGGAGCAGGTCGCCGCGGCCGTCTGAACCGCGCGTGTTGCTGTGGGGCGGCCGGAGTGCACAAAGGCTGCCCCACAGGCGCGTGCCGGGCCTACCTTGTCGGGGAGCAGACCGCTCGCCGCCTCGGAAGGGACCCCCTCGTGCCCACCCGTCTCAGGATCGCCCTCACCTCGGTGCTCAGCGTCGCGCTGCTCGCCACCACCGCCTCGCTGGCCACCGCCGGCTGGGCCAGGACCGGCGCGGCGCCCGAGCCCGCCGCCGTCGCGGCGTACGCCGTCGCCGGCTGCAGCGACGAGGAGCAGGCCGTCCAGGACGCCGAGGAGGCGTTCACCGAGGCCAAGACCATGGTGCGCCGGGCCGCCAAGCGGACCCGCGCCGCGGAGCGTGCCGTCGACGAGGCCGAGACCCGCGCCCAGGAGAAGAAGGCGCGCGCGAGGCTCACGAAGGCGCGCCGGAGCTTCAAGGCGGCCAAGCGGGACAGGAAGGCCGCCCGGGCGGACCTGCGCCGCGCCGAGCAGGAGCTGGACGAGTGCGAGTCCCAGGCGGCCTCCCCCACCGGCACGAGCAGCCCGACCGGCTCCGCGACCTCGAGCCCGAGCACCAGCCCGACGAGCACGGCGAGCACCAGCCCCACCGGCACCGCGTCGCCCACCGCCTCGGGCTCGCCCGGCCCGTCCCCGACCGACGACCCCACCTGCCTGCCGGTCCCGCTGCCGATCCCGCTCTGCCTCCCCTGACCCCGACGGACGAGCGGTCACTTTCGCACCGTCGACCAGTCACTTCCGACCCGCACCGAGGTGCAGAAGTGACCGCTCAGTGGTGCGAAAGTGACCGCTCGTCGGTGGGGTCCTGCAGGCGGCTCCCGGTCCGGAGCCACCATGCGGCCGCGCCGCGGATCTCGGCGGGCCAGTCCCCCTCCCCGGCGGCGACCCGCTCGAGGATCGGGGAGCCCGACCACCCCACCGCGTGGATGCCGGAACCCGGTCCGACACCGCCGGTCCTCAGGGCTCCCAGCAGGGTCGGTTCCGGGAGGGGCACCCCGGCCTTGACCTGCCAGAGCACATCGAGGAACGGGACCTCCTCGTCGGGCGCGGGTGCCCGCACCCGCGGCGCCCGATCCTCGATCAGCGCGGTGATCCGGTACGAGGCGCGCTCGCGCAGCCAGGCGTCCTCGTGCTCGTGGGCGATGGTGGCGATCGCGTCGATGGAGGCCTCCCGCACGGCCGGCAGGGTGGCGAGCAGCAGCGCGCTGGTCTGCGAGCGGCTGGAGCGGCCGTCGGCGACGACCTCGAAGAGCAGCCGGGCCAGCATCGGTTGGTAGGGCAGGCCGAGCGCCGCCGAGGCCTCCTCCGCGTGCACCTGGCACTCGCGCACGAACGCGTCGCGGCTCTCCTTGTGCAGGATCCGGCCCGCCGGTGCCGGCGGGTGCGCCAACCGCGGACGGGCGGCCGCCAGGTCGTCGGGCGGCAGCAGGCGCAGCACGTGGGAGAGCCAGCCCCAGCGCTCCCCCTCGGGCCCGGCCTCGTTGTAGAGATCCACGAGCCGGTCGAGGACCGGTCTCCAGAAGTCCGGCGCGCCGTGGGTCTCGACCATGGTCCCCAGCCCGATCGCGGCGCCCTGCACCACGACGTCGCGGGGGTCCGCGAGCAGGTCGACCAGCCAGGCTCGGGTCTCCGGGTCGGCGGCCTCCCCCACGGCGCTCAACGTCTCGTTGACGATCTGCACGTGCGGGTCGTCCAGCATCTGCGCGGCGGCTGAGCGCACCACCTCGCCGTAGGCGCTGCGCCGCAGCAGGGCCAGGGCGTCGTACCGGGTCAGGTAGGAGCAGCCCACCGCGCGCACCGTCTCCTGCATCAGCGCCACCACGCGCTCCCGAGCCACCGACGCCGGCAGTGCGATGTTGCCGGGCTGGGCCAGGGCGCGGGCCCAGTCGCGCCACTGGCCGCCGTGGGCGCGGCCCTCGAGGACCGGCTCGTGGAGCCGGGACATCTCCTCCGGGCTCGTCACGCGCTCGAGCGGCGCGCGTTCGGTGGGGGCGTAGGGGAAGGTGCGGCACACGATGTCGATGCAGGCGCGCAGCGAGCCGGGCTGCAGGCCCAGGGCCCGCTCGTAGGCCTCGACCACCCGGTCGTCGCGCACCGCCCCGGTCTCGACGCGGTGCAGCGAGGAGGAGCTGGTGCTGAGGCCGAGCCCCTGGAGGCGGGTGACCATGTCGGCCAGCCGGGGCACCGACCGGCCGGGCGCCGTGAGCCGCGCCATCCGCAGCAGCCAGCCGATCCGGACGGCCACGTCGATGGTCGCGCCGGTGATCGGGGTCGGGTCGTCGAGCGGTTTGAGCGGCGCGCCGCGCGACTGCTCCCTACCCACTCGGACCCCCATGTCCGTCTACCTTCTCCGACCGGTGGACGGTCCGGCCGGAGCGCTGTGCCGCCTCAGTGTAAAGACACCGTCGAGACACGCCTCGACGTTCCCCCCAACGGGTGAACCCCACGCGTCCGTCCCCGCGTCCGATCCCCCGAGGTCACTCCCGGTCGCGGACCAGGCCGCCCACGACCACGTCGGCGAGCGCGCGGTAGGCCTCGGCGTCGCTGAGCCCGGACGCCGCGCCGACCCGTCCCGCCTGGATGCCGGTCATCACCTCCGCGACCGCCGCGCCCACGAAGTCGGCGGCCACGGGTCGCAGCGCACCGGCCGCGACGCCCTCGTCGACGAGGTCGCGGACCCGCTGGGCGGCGAGGCGGGTGTTCTCCTCGTAGACCTCGCCGGCAGGCGGGTACGCCGCCAGGTCGGCGTAGAAGCGGGCCGAGACGGGAGCCAGCTCCTCGGCCACCGCGAGCAGGTAGGTGCGCAGCCGGGCGGCCCGGTCGGGCTCGGCCTCGACGCGCGCCTCGATCCGTTGCGCGGCCCCTCGGAAGTAGCCGCGGACGGCCGCCAGCACGATCTGCTCCTTGGAGTCGGCCACCAGGTAGAGCGAGGTGCGCGAGCAGCGCATCCGCGCCGCGAGGTCGCCGATGCCGAAGGACGAGAACCCCTCGGCCAGGTACAGCGCGACGAGACGGTCCAGCAGCTCGCTGCGCCGCTGGTGGGCGCGCGCGGTGGGGTCGACCGGGCTCACCGGGCCAGCCTAGGTCTCGCGAAGCGTGTCGAGTACCAGGACGCGTACGCTGGTACTCGATCCGCACCCGGCCCTCCTGGAGGAACCATGCCCGCCCGCCGTGTCCTGGCCACCGACGAGGCCGCCGAGCTGCTCGCCCTCGTACGCCGCATCGCCGCCGACGAGCTGGCTCCCCGCGCGGCCGAGGCGGAGGCCGACGAGGCCTTCCCCCGCGACGTGTTCCGGCTGCTGGGGCGCAGCGGGCTGCTCGGGCTGCCCTACCCGGAGGAGCACGGCGGGGCCGGTCTGCCCTACGAGGTCTACCTGCAGGTGCTGGAGGAGATCGGCGCGGTGTGGTCCTCGGTCGGCGTCGGCGTCTCGGTGCACGCACTGAGCTGCTTCGGCCTCGCCGAGTTCGGCACCGACGAGCAGCGCGCGCAGTGGCTCCCGGACATGCTCGGGGGTGACCTGCTCGGCGCCTACTGCCTCTCCGAGGCGCACGCCGGCTCCGACCCGGCCGCGATGCGCACCACCGCCCGCCGCGAGGGCGACGAGTACGTCCTGGACGGGGCCAAGGCGTGGACCACCCACGGCGGGCACGCCGACTTCTACAAGGTGATGGCCCGCACCTCCGAGGACCGCGGCGGCATCTCCTGCTTCCTGGTGCCGGCCGACACGCCGGGCCTGGTGGCCGACGCGCCCGAGCGCAAGATGGGGCTGACCGGCTCCGCCACCGCGACCATGCGCTTCGACGGCGTCCGCATCCCCGTCGAGCGGCGCCTCGGTGCCGAGGGCGCGGGACTGAAGATCGCGCTGGCCGGCCTCGACTCCGGGCGCCTCGGCATCGCCGCCGTCGCGACCGGGCTGGCCCAGGGCGCCCTCGACCACGCCCTGACCTACGCCCGCGAGCGCGAGACCTTCGGGAAGCCGATCATCGAGCACCAGGGGCTGGCCTTCGTGCTCGCCGACATGGAGGCCAAGGTCCAGAGCGCCCGGGCCACGGTGCTGCACGCCGCCCGTCTCAAGGACGCCGGGCTGCCGTTCGGTCGGGAGGCGTCGATCGCCAAGCTGGTCGCCACCGACAACGCGATGGCGGTCACCACCGACGCCGTGCAGGTGCTCGGCGGCTACGGCTACACCCGCGACTTCCCCGTCGAGCGCTACATGCGCGAGGCCAAGGTGATGCAGATCTTCGAGGGCACCAACCAGATCCAGCGGATGGTGATCGCCCGCTCGCTCGACAAGGACGCTGCCGGGGCGATCAGCCACTCCTGACCCCGCTGCCCACCCGCTCCGTGGGCGCTGCGCCCAGGTGCCGTGGGGGCAGAGGACCGAGGGATGGGAGGCTGGGCTGGTGGATCTCCCCTCCGCCGCGGACGTCGACGCGGCCGCCGCCCGGCTCGCTGACGTGCTCGGCCCGACCCCGCTGCACCGCAGCGACCGGCTCTCGACCCTGCTCGGGCTCGAGGTGTGGCTCAAGCGCGAGGACCTGCAGCCGGTGCGCTCCTACAAGCTGCGCGGCGCCTTCACCCTCATCGACCAGCTCTCCCAGGAGGCTCGCGAGCGGGGCGTGACCTGCGCCAGCGCGGGCAACCACGCCCAGGGTGTCGCCTTCGCCTGCGCACGCTCCGGCGTGCGCGCCCGGGTGCACCTGCCGCGCACCACCCCGCGCCAGAAGCGCGAGCGGGTCGCGGTCCTCGGCGGCGGCCTCGTCGAGGTCGTGATCGTCGGCGACACCTACGACGAGGCGGCCGCGGCCAGCGCGGCGTACGCCGCCGAGAGCGGCGCGACGCCGGTGCCGGCCTTCGACGACCCCCGCACGATCGCCGGCCAGGGCACCGTGGCGCGCGAGGTCCTCGCCCAGCTCGACGCGCAGACCGGGCGCACCCCCGACGCCGTCGTGGTGCCGGTCGGCGGCGGCGGGCTGCTGGCCGGGATGCTCACCCACCTCGCCGTGCACGCCCCCCAGGTCCGCGTGGTCGGCGCCGAGCCGGCCGGCGCGGCCAGCATGGCCGCAGCCCTCGCCGCCGGCGAGCCGGTCGACCTCGACGAGCTCGACGGCTTCGTCGACGGTGCCGCCGTACGCCGGGTCGGGGTGTGCACGCACGCCGTCGTGGCCGCCCACCAGCCGCCGCTGGTGCGCGTCCCCGAGGGGTTGGCCTGCGTGGAGATGCTCGACCTCTACCAGTCCGACGGGATCATCGCGGAGCCCGCCGGGGCGCTCGCCAGCGCGGCGCTGCGCCTGCCGATGGACGCCGGCGGCCCGGTGCTGGCGCCGGGCTCGCTGGTGGTGGCCATCGTCTCGGGCGGCAACAACGACGTCAGCCGCTACGCCGAGGTGGTCGAGCGCGCCCTGGTCCACGAGGGGCTCAAGCACTACTTCCTGGTGGAGTTCCCCCAGGAGCCGGGCGCGCTGCGGCGCTTCCTCGACGAGGTCCTCGGTCCCGACGACGACATCACGCTCTTCGAGTACGTCAAGCGCAGCAACCGCGAGACCGGCCCGGCCCTGGTCGGGGTCGAGCTCGCCGACGCCGGCGACCTGCCCGGGCTGCTCGCCCGGATGGAGGTCTCACCCCTGCGGGTCGAGGCGGTGGCTCCGGAGAGCCCGCTGTTCCGCTGGGTGATGTAGCCGGTCAGTCGGGCGTCTGGGCCGACTCGGCCCGGGTGCCCTCCGGGTCGTCGGTGCGCTCCTGGGAGTCCTCGAGGATCGCCTCGGCCTGGGCCTGCGGGTCGTCGCTGCCCGCCTGCTGCTCCTCGGGAAGGAGGTCGGAGCGCGTGGCCACCGCCTCAGCAGTCGGGCGGTCGTCCTCGGGGGCGGTGGCGTCCATGCCTGCGACGCTACCCCGGACCACCTCGGACGGGGATCCGCCTGGTGGACGAAGCCCCCGAGGGCATAACTCTTGACCGGGTGAGTAGTTGGACCCTCGAGCGTGTCCTCCGACCCCTGGTCCGAGGGGTGCTCCGCTTTGCACTCACCGGCGCTCGGACGCCCCCCTGGGAGGACCTGACCATGACACGAACGCCCGTACGCGGCCTGGCGCTGCTGGCCACCTCCGGCCTGCTCGCGCTCTCCGCCGCGCCGGCCACCGCGGCGACTCCCGTCGCGCAGGCCGAGGCCACCGCGCTGACGCTCACCATCGCCAGCACGCCGACCGACTCCGGGGCGTTCTCCTCCACCCACGACGGCGACGACGAGAGCACCGCGGGCTCCAACCAGCCCGCGATCTCCGCGGCGACCGGGCAGCGCTTCATCCAGGTGGGCACCCTGGCCCAGGACGCGCGCACCAGCGTCAAGAACAGGCTGGGGTACGCCGAGGCCTGCTCCGGGCTCGCCGGCGACGGTGCCGTCGTCGCGGGCGTCGGTGAGGGCGGCTGCCTGACGCCGGGCCAGAACGTGCGGCTCGACGCGGGGACCGTGGACCTGTCCGGCCTGCGGATCGTGAAGGCCGAGTTCCTCGCCGGGCTCGACCAGGCGCTCCAGGACGCGCTCGCGCCGGTCCTCGACCAGCTGCTGCCGGCGCTCTCCGACGGGCTCGAGCAGGCCCTCACCGGCCTCGGCGACCTCGGCGTGTTCCTCGACGCCGGTGTGATCCAGAGCCAGTGCACCGCCGGTCCCGGCACCTCCGCCGGCGACGCGCAGATCGTCGACGCGGCGGCGTACGTCGAGGTCGGCGGCACGCGGGTCGACCTGGTGGCCCTGCCGGTCAACCCCGCCCCCAACACCAAGGTCGTCACCGACCTCGGCGTCGTGGTGCAGGAGGTCCTCGACGCGGTGCGCACCGAGCTCGAGACCGCCATCGACGGCGCCCTGGGCCCCCTGACCGCGGTCGTCGACGGCGCCGAGGTGCTGGCCGAGGCGCTCGGCCAGGTCGGCGAGCAGCTCGCCCCGCTCGAGGACAACGTCCTCGACATCACGCTCAACAAGCAGACCCAGATCGCCAAGGACGAGATCGAGGTGACCGCGCTGGACCTGGCGGTGCTGCCGGCCGCCCAGGAGTTCGACGTCGAGCTGCTGAGCGCCGCGATCGGCACCTCGCACTGCGGCCCGACCGGCAAGGTCGGCACGCCGGACCCCGAGCCGACCCCGGACCCGACCAAGCCCCCGGCTCCGGTCCCGACATCGGTCCCGGCCGGCGTGGAGACGGCCGCGGCCCCCGGTGACGGCATGGGCCTGGCGGGCAACCTCTCCCTCGGCGCGCTGCTGGCCCTGGCCGGCGCGGCCGGCGTCGCCAGCTGGCGACGCAGCCTGCGCGGCTGAGCGCTGACGTCATGACCTCGGTGTCGGCACGGCTCAGCGCAGCCACCTCCGCGCTGGGCGTGCTGTCGCTCGGGATGGTGCTGCTGGGGGCCGTCCTGCCCGGCGGGCCGGAGGACTCGGGGTTCACCTCCCTCGACCCGGCGGCGCCCGTGCGGCTCTCGGTGCCCTCGCTCGACATCAAGGCGCCCGTCAGGTCCGTCACCGTCGGCGCCGACCGGGTCCTCGACCCCCCGGTCGACGTGCTCGACGTGGGCTGGTGGGACGCCAGCGCGCTGCCCGGACAGGAGTCCGGCCGCACGGTCATCGCCGGGCACACCGTGCTCACCGGCGGGGGCTCGCTCGACCGGCTCGCCGACGTGCGCCGCGGAGCGGTGGTCGACGTGCTGACCCGCAAAGGCACGATGCGCTACCAGGTGCGCCGCACCAAGGTCTACGACAAGGAACAGCTGGCCCGGCACGCCGCGCAGGTCTTCGGCCAGGACGGCGGCACCGGGAGGCTGGTGCTCGTCTCCTGCGCCGACTGGGACGGCAGCGCCTACGACAGCAACGTGATCGTGTACGCCGACCCCCTCGGCAGCCCCGTCGACAAGCCCGTCGACGAGGCCGTCAGGACCGCGGGCCGTTCCGGCTAGGCAGCACAGTCAGACCTGCAGCCCGAGCAGCATCCGCACCCGGGTCCGGGTGGTCGAGGGGTCCCGCGGCAGGTGTCCGTTGACCGCCCGGCAGGCCCAGCCCAGCCGGCGGGCCACGTCCGCGGCCCGCACCAGCTCCTCGTGGCCGGCCGCCGTCGAGCCGGCCCAGCCCGCCAGGTAGGTGTCGCGGTAGGGCGCGGTGTCCTCGGAGCCCGCCTCGTCGTCGAGCCCCCACGCGATCACCCCGTCGAGGGTCACCGCCAGGGTCAGGAACGGGTGGGTCAGGCAGGCGTCGCCCCAGTCGAGGATGCGCACCCGCCCGTCGCGGACGAAGACCTGCGCGTCGTGCAGGTCGTCGTGCTGCAGGGTGTCGGGCAGCCCGGTGGCCGCCAGCTCCGCGCACAGGTCGCGCACCAGCGGCACGGCCGCCCGCGCCGGTGCGGCCACGTCCCCGAGCTCGGGGGCGATCCGCTCGACCAGGTCGGCGTACAGGTCGGGGATGCGGGGCAGCCGCAGGTCGGGCAGCCCCGCGGCGAGCAGGTCGGCCGCGTCGGCGGCCAGGTCGCGCTGGACCGAGGCGTAGAGCGTGAGGGCGTCGTGCCACGGGGCCAGGGTGCGCTCGCGGGCGCCGAGCTCGCGCAGGGTCTCCCCGGCGTCGGCGGTCAGCAGCCACCCGCGCTGCGGGTCGGCGCCGAGCAGCGGCGCGACGGCGTCGGAGCGACGCCGCGCCACCAGGGCGGTGACCGCCACCTCGTGGCGCAGCGACTCCCCCACCGCCTTGGCCCACACCGGGCCGGCCGTCGTGGGCACCCGCAGCACCGTGCCCCAGGCGCGCACGTGCGGCTGGGTGACCTGGCCCTCGAGCTGCAGCCCGAAGACGTCGAGCCGCTCCTCGACCCAGGCGAGGAAGCCGGCGCGCCACACGGGGTCGTCGTACGAGGTCACGCTTCCACGATCCGCCTGGACGGCGCCGCTCCGCCACCGATTTCCGCGACCCGGCCCAGATGTCGCGTCGACCCGGCGCAGATGTACGCCGGTTCTCCACCCGCGGGTGGTCGACCTCTCACCACCTGTGCGACACAGTGGAGGCGGCTCGTCGAGCCGCCTCCTCACACCGGAACCGAAAGGACTGCCGGCAGATGATCCCGACCAGCACGCAGCACGACCCACGAACCGACCCCTGGGACGCCGCCTCGCTCGGACAGCGCTTCGAGGAGGTGCGAAGCCGGACCGAGGCGCTCGCCGCCCCCCTGTCGCCCGAGGACCAGACGGTCCAGTCGATGCCCGACGTCTCTCCCACCAAGTGGCACCGCGCCCACGTGACGTGGTTCTTCGAGACGTTCCTCCTGGCCGAGGCCGAGGCCGGGTTCGCGCCGTTCCAGGACCAGTACTGGTTCCTCTTCAACTCCTACTACGAGACCCTCGGCCCGCGCTACGCGCGCCCCGACCGCGGTCTGGTGACCCGGCCGGGCGTGCACGAGGTCGGCGACTACCGCGCCCACGTCGACGCCCGGGTCCGCGACCTCGTCGACACCCTCGACGAGGGGACGCTGGAGAAGCTGGTCCCGGTCATCGAGCTGGGCTTCCACCACGAGCAGCAGCACCAGGAGCTGCTGCTGATGGACATCAAGCACGTGCTGTCGCGCAACCCCCTCCAACCCGTGTACGCCGGGCGGCCGGTCGAGCGCTGCGAGCCCGACGACCTCGGCTGGGTGGAGGTGGAGGGCGGCCTCGTCGAGGTCGGCCACGAGAGCGCGGGGTTCTCCTTCGACAACGAGCTGCCCCGGCACCGGCAGTGGCTCGAGCCCTACCGCCTGGCCGACCGGCTGGTCACCAACGGCGAGTGGCTGGCCTTCATGGCCGACGGCGGGTACGAGCGCCCCGAGCTGTGGCTCTCCGACGGTCTCGCCCGGATCCGGGCCGAGGGGTGGCGGGCGCCGCTCTACTGGACCGAGCACGACGGGCTCTGGTTCGAGCACACGCTGCACGGCACCTGGCCGGTCAACCCCGGGCTGCCGGTCGCCCACGTCAGCTTCTACGAGGCCGAGGCCTTCGCGACCTGGTCCGGCAAGCGGCTGCCGACCGAGGCCGAGTGGGAGCACGCGGTGGTCACCGACGGCCAGGGCGGTCAGCACGGCCGCGACGACCGGGTCACCGGCAACCTGGGCGACGACGGGTCCTTCCACCCGCGCCCGGCCGCGCCGGCACCGGCCGGCAGCCGGCTGCGCCAGGTCCACGGCGACTGCTGGGAGTGGACCGCGTCGGCCTACCACCCCTACCCGGGCTTCCACCCGCCCGCGGGCGCGATCGGCGAGTACAACGGCAAGTTCATGTCCAACCAGATGGTGCTGCGCGGCGGTTGCGCGCTGACCGCCCCGGGCCACGCCCGCACGTCGTACCGCAACTTCTTCCCGCACGGCGCCCGTTGGGCGCTCTCGGGGGTGCGCCTCGCCGACGGCGGCGCCCCCTCGACCACCACAGCAGGAGCACCCACGTGAGCAGCACCCCCGAACCCGTCGTCCAGGTCCTGCTCGACACCGACTGGGCGTCCGGCTCGCTGGTCGCCGACGTGCGCCGCGGGCTGGGCGGACGCCCGTTGCGGCTGCCGCCGAAGTGGCTCTACGACGACGAGGGCTCGCGGCTCTTCGACGAGATCACCCGGCTGCCGGAGTACTACCCGACCGAGGCCGAGCGCTCGATCCTGGCGACGTACGCCGCCGACATCGCGGCGGCCTGCGACGCCACCACCCTCGTCGAGCTCGGCAGCGGCACCAGCGACAAGACGCGGCTGCTGCTCGACGCGTTCGCCGAGGCGGGCGCGCTGCACCGCTTCGTGCCCGTCGACGTCTCGGAGCAGACGCTGCGCGACGCCGCCACGATGCTCGGCGAGCGCTACCCCGACACCACGGTCGAGGCCATCGTCGGCGACTTCACCCTGCACCTGGGTCACCTGCCCGAGGGCCAGCGCCGGCTGGTGGCGTTCCTCGGCAGCACCATCGGCAACCTGTACGTCGAGGAGCGCGGCGCCTTCCTCGGCGCCCTGGCCGACTCTCTGGCGCCGGGCGACTGGGTGCTGCTCGGCACCGACCTGGTCAAGGACGCCGACCGGCTGGTCGCGGCGTACCACGACTCGCAGGGGATCACCGAGGCGTTCGTGCGCAACTGCCTGGTGGTGCTCAACCGCGAGCTCGGCGCCGACTTCGAGCCCGACCGGTTCGACTACGTGCCGCTGTGGGACGCCCACATGGGCCGGATGGACCTGCGGCTGCGCGCGACGGTGCCGCAGACCGTGCGGGTCCCGGGCGCCGAGCTGGTCCTCGACCTCGCGGCCGGTGAGGAGATCCAGGTGGAGATCTCGACCAAGTTCCGCCCCGCGCAGGTGGCCCGCGAGCTCGGCGCGGCCGGCTTCGAGGTGCGCGAGAGCTGGACCGACCCGGCCGGCGACTTCGCGGTCACCCTCGCCCGGCTGACCTGAGCGGCGCAGGGGCGATGAGCGGCACCCTCGACGTCGTCGAGCTCGTGGACCAGCTGCCCGGCACCGCTCGCGCCGACCACGACCGCTACGTCAAGCTCAGCGTCGCCGGGCGCACCTTCGGCTACCTGTGGGAGCCGACCGTCACCGTCGGGCTGAAGCAGACCCTGGCCGAGCAGCTGGCCCTGGTCGCGATGCGGCCCGACGTCTTCGAGGTCCAGTTCACCGCCGGCGGCTTCGGCTGGGTGGTGGCCCACCTCGAGCACGTGCAGCGCGACGAGCTCGCCGAGCTGGTCTTCGAGGCCTGGCGGCTCACCGCCCCGACCGCGCTCCTGGAGCAGCGTGGCGAGGTCCTGCCCACCTGACCGGTGGGTGGTGCGAACCTGACCGGTGGGTGGTGCACAAGTGACTGCTCGTCAGAGCGCGGCCAGCCCGGTGAGCAGCCGGTCCACCTCGGCCGCGGTGGAGTACGGCGAGAGCCCCACCCGGACCCCGCCGGCGTCGCCGAGGCCCGCGTGGCGCGACGCCTCCAGGGCGTAGAAGCTGCCTGCGGGGGCGAGCACGTCGCGGTCGACGAGGTGCTGCTGCACCGCGGCGGGGTCGTGCCCGTCGACGCCGAGCAGCACGGTCGGCGTACGCCGCGCGGGGCTGCCGTGCACCCGTACGCCCGGGAGGTCGTCGACACCGCCCAGCAGCCTGGCCAGCAGCGCGTCCTCGTGCTCGCCCACCGCGGCCATCGACGCGGCGAGCCGCTCGCGGCGCGGCAGGTCGCCCGGCTGGTCGAGCAGGTCGGCGAGCGCGTCGACGGCGGCCGTGACGCCGGCGAGCATCTCGTAGGGCAGCGTGCCGAGCTCGAAGCGCTCGGGCACCGCGTCGGAGGACGGCAGCAGCTTGTCGGGCCGCAGCGTCTCGAGCAGCGCCGGGTCGCCCGCGACCGCGCCGAGGTGCGGACCGAAGAACTTGTACGGCGAGCAGGCCACCAGGTCGGCACCGAGCGCAACCCGGTCGACGAGCGTGTGCGGAGCCAGGTGCACCGCGTCGACGTACGTCAGCGCGCCCACCTCGTGGGCGGCGGCGCTGATCGCGGCGACGTCGGGGCGGGTGCCGAACAGGTTGGAGGCGGCGGTGACCGCGACCAGCCGGGTGCGCTCGGAGAGCAGCCCGCGCACGGTGCCGACCGGGTCCAGCTCGGCGGTGACCGGGTCGAAGTCGATCCACCGCACCACGGCCCCGGCCCGCTCGGCGGCCAGCACCCACGGCCGGATGTTGCTGTCGTGGTCGAGGCGGCTGACGACGACCTCGTCGCCGGGACCCCAGTCCTGCGCCAGGGTGCGCGCCATCTCGAAGGTCAGCGCTGTCATCGAGCGGCCCAGGACGACGCCGCGCGGGTCGGTGCCGAGCAGGTCGCCGATCGCGGCCCGGGCGTCCCCCACCGTCGCCTCGGTACGCCGCTGCGTCGGGGTCAACGCGCCCCGCTGGCACATCCCGGCGGTCATCGCCTCCGCCACGGCCTCGGCCACCCGGCTCGGCACCAGGGAACCGCCGGGTCCGTCGAAGCGGGCCTCCCGCGAGTCCGGCCCCGACGAGAGGGCGGGGAACCAGGCGCGGACACGGTCGACGTCGAGGACAGCCATGCCCGCATGCTGCCACCCGCCCGGGCGATGCCCACGTCGCGGTCGGGCCGCCACGACTCGGGCCGGTCACGACAGACTGGGCCCATGGCCGACACCGACCAGCCCGACGTGACCCGCTACGCCACCGGCGTCTCCTCCGACGAGCAGCACACGGCGCTGCGGGCCTCGGTGCGCCAGCTCGCAGCCCTGCTCGGCGAGGCGCTGACCCGGCACGAGGGGCCGGAGCTCCTCGCCCTAGTCGAGCAGGTGCGGGCGTTGGCGCGCGAGGACGACGACGGCGCGCTGCACGACCTCCTCGAGGGCGTCGACGACGACACCGCGGTGGTGCTGGCCCGCGCGTTCACGAACTACTTCCAGCTCGTCAACGTCACCGAGCAGCTGCACCGCTGGCAGGAGGTGACGGCCGAGGACGAGGGCCCGCTGGCCGTGGCGGTGGGGCGCATCGGGGAGGCGCTCGCCGAGGGCAGCGTCGACGTCGCCCTGGTCTCCGACGTGCTGCGCCGGGTGGAGTACCGGCCGGTGTTCACCGCGCACCCGACCGAGGCCAGCCGGCGCACGGTCCTGGCGCTGCTGCGCACCATCGCCGACGTGGTGCACGCCTCGGAGGACCCCCGCGCCCGTCCCGGCGACGCCGAGCGGCACGAGCGCCGGCTCGCCGAGCTGGTCGACGTGCTGTGGCAGACCGACGAGCTCCGGATCGCGCGGCCCGACCCCCGGGACGAGGCCCGCACCTCGCTGTACTACCTGGGCCAGCTGGCCCGGCGGGTGGTGCCCGACCTGCTCCAGGAGCTCGACCGGCGCCTGGCCGCGATCGGGGTGGAGCTGCCGGTGACCGCGCGGCCGCTGCGCTTCGGCAGCTGGGCCGGCGGCGACCGCGACGGCAACCCCAACGTCACCCCGGAGGTCACCCTGGAGGTCCTCGCGATCCAGCACGACGCCGGGCTGCGCGAGCTGGTGGCCCAGGTCGACGAGATCCTCACCGAGGTCTCCGCCTCCACCCGCGTCGTGGCCGCCAGCGCGGAGCTGCTGGCCTCGCTCGAGGCAGACGCCGAGGCGCTGCCGATCACCTACTCGACGATCCGCCGACTCAACGCCGAGGAGCCCTACCGGCTCAAGCTGTCGTTCGTGCGGGTGCGGCTGCTGCGCACCCGCGACCGGCTGGCCCACGCCACCGCCCACGAGCCGGGCCGCGACTACGCGCACCTCGGCGAGCTGCTCGAGGACCTGCGCCTGGTGCGCGACTCGATGCTCGCCGACGGCGACCGGCTCACCGCCGACGGGTCGGTGCTGCGGCTGCTGCGCACGGCCACCGCGTTCGGCACCGGCATGGCCACCCTCGACGTGCGTGAGCACTCCGGGAAGCACCACGAGGCGCTGGCCGAGCTGTACGACCGCCTCGGGGAGCTCGAGCGGCCCTACGGCGAGCTCGACCACACCGCCCGCACGCAGGCGCTGCGCGCCGAGATGGCCGGGCGCCGGCCGCTCGTGGGCACCGGGCAGGTGCCGCCCGACGGACCCGCGGCGGCGTCGCTGGGCCTGCTGCGCACCCTGCGCCGGGCCCAGGACACCTACGGGCCCGACGTGGTGGAGACCTACATCGTCTCGATGACCCACCACGTCGACGACCTCTTCGCCGTCGTCGTGCTGGCCCGCGAGGCCGGGCTCGTCGACCTCGGCTCGGAGACCCGGCCAGCCACGGCGCGAATCGGGTTCGCGCCCCTCTTCGAGACCGTCGCCGAGCTCGAGACCGCCGGCCCGCTCCTCGACGAGCTGCTCAGCGACGCGTCGTACCGCCGCGTGGTCGCGGCGCGCGGCGACGTGCAGGAGATCATGCTCGGCTACTCCGACTCCTCCAAGGACGCCGGCATCGCGGCGTCGCAGTGGCAGATCCACCGCGCCCAGCGCGCGCTGCGCGACGTGGCCCGCGAGCACGGCGTGCTGCTGCGGCTCTTCCACGGCCGCGGGGGGTCCGTGGGGCGTGGCGGCGGGCCGACCGCCGAGGCGATCCTCGCCCAGCCCAACGGCAGCCTCGACGGTCCGATCAAGATCACCGAGCAGGGCGAGGTCATCTCCGACAAGTACCTGCTGCCCGAGCTCGGCCGCTGGAACCTCGAGGGCGCCCTCGCCGCGGTCGTCGAGGCCTCGGTGCTGCACCGCGACCGGCTGCTGCCCCGTGACGTCCTCGACGCCTGGGACGACACCATGGACGTGGTCGCGGCGAGCGGCCAGACGACGTACCGCTCGCTGGTGCGCGACCCCGGGCTGGTCGGGTTCTTCGTCGCGGCGACGCCCGTCGACGAGCTCGGCAAGATGAACATCGGCTCCCGCCCGGCGAAGCGTCCCGGCGGCGACGGCGGGCTCGACGACCTGCGCGCGATCCCGTGGGTCTTCGGCTGGACCCAGTCGCGGATCATCCTGCCCGGCTGGTACGGCGTCGGGTCGGGCCTGGCGGCCGCCCGCGAGGGCGGGCGCGAGGAGGTGCTGCAGGAGATGTACGCCTCGTGGCCGTTCTTCCGCACCTTCCTGTCCAACGTGCAGATGACGCTGGCCAAGACCGACCTCGACATCGCCGCGCGCTACGTGCGCACGCTGGTGCCGGACGCCGCGGCCGGGCTCTTCGACCACATCCGCGAGGAGCACGCCCGCACGGTCGCGGAGGTCCTCGCCGTGACCGGCCAGGACGAGCTCCTCGAGAGCGCGCCGGTGCTGCGCCAGACCCTCGAGCTGCGCGACTCCTACCTCGCGCCGCTGCACGCCCTCCAGGTGTCGCTGCTGGCGCGGGTGCGCGCCGTGCCGGAGGGCGAGGAGCCGCCCGCCGAGCTGCAGCGCGCGCTCCTGCTCACCATCAACGGCATCGCCGCGGGGCTCCGCAACACCGGCTGACCGCCGTTGGTCGAGCAGTGAGGAGCGCCAGCGACGAACGCAGTCGGGACCCGGTGACGTGCGCGCTCGCCGTACCCCGCTCAGTCACGGGGTCTCGACGGGCGCTCGAGCCTGCGGCCCTCGCTGCTCGACCAACGACCTGACGTTGGTCGAGCAGTGAGGAGCGCCAGCGACGAACGCAGTCGAGACCCGGTGCCGTGCGCGCTCGCCGTACCCCACTCAGTCACGGTGCCTCGACGGGCGCTCGAGCCTGCGGCCCTCGCTGCTCGACCAACGACGCGCTCGGGCGCTCGACCTACCTCCCGCGGCGGCCGAGGAACGACCAGCCACCGCGCACCGCCTCCTTCTCGGGACGGGCGCGCCACACGTTGCCGGGGTGCGGCTCGACCCGGGGGCCACGCAGGGCGACGCGGTCCACCAGCACCGGGGCCAGCCGGTCGTAGACACCGGGCAGCACCCGGAAGCCGAGCAACGTGAGCCGGTTGCCCGGGCCCACGTGGACCTGACGGCGGGGGTGGTCGATGGCGCGCACGCAGGCGCGCGCGACCCGGTCGGGGCCGACGACGGGGGGCGGGGCGTGCCCGGCGCGGCCGGCGTACGACGCGGACTGCTCGTAGACGGGGGTGTCGACGGCGCCCGGCAGCACCAGGGAGACGCTGACCCCGGGGACGCCACGGAGCTCGTTCTGCAGGGAGCGCACCAGCCCGAGCTGGCCCCACTTGGCGGTGCAGTAGCTGCTCATCGACGGCACCGCGATCTGCGCCAGCAGCGAGCTGACCACCACCAGCGCGCCGCCGTGCTCACGGAAGTGCGGCAGCACCGCCTGCGCGACGTGGACGGTGCCGCGCAGCCCCGTGTCGATGACGTGGCCGAAGACGTCGGCCGGCACCTCCTCGACCGTGCCGTAGGCCATCACCTGCGCCGTCAGGACCACGGCGTCGAGGCGGCCCTGCTCGGCCAGGCAGGTCGTGACCGCCGCCCGCACGGACGCCTCGTCGGTGACGTCGGCGACGACCCCGCTCGCGCTGGCGGGCCCGGCGCGACCCGCGAGTGCGGCGGCCACGTCGCGCACCCGCTGCTCGTCGCGGGCGACGACCACGACGTGGTCCCCGGCCTGCACCAGCTGCTCGGCGGTGGCCAGGCCGATCCCGGAGGTGCCCCCGACGACCATCACCACCCGGCTCATGCAGCGCCCTCGCGGTCGCTCGCCCCGGCCTCCGCGGTGGCGTCGGGGCGCAGCCGCCGCGACGCCACGTGGAACAGCGGCCCGACCACGCGGTCGTACACCGCGGCCGGGGCCAGGTTGAAGGCGGCGAGGAGCGCGTAGTTGCTCAGCGCCGTCTGGCGCCCGGCCCGACGTGAACCGACCTGGGCGAGGACCACGCGGGCCACCCGCTCGGGGCTGATCGACGGCGGCGGCGGGGTGTTGACCGCGCCGGCCGAGTCGAGGGCGTTGTCGTAGATGGGGGTGTCCACGCTGCCCGGCGAGACGTGGCTGATCCGCACGTCGGGCAGGTCGACGTTCTCGATGCGCAGCTGGCGCACGAGCGCGCGCACCCCCCACTTGCTGACGACGTACGGCGTCATCTCGGGCACCGCGATGTAGCCGAGCAGCGACCCGACCACGACCAGGTCGCCGCGGCGCTGGCGGCGCAGCACCGGCAGCACGTGCCGGGCCACGCACGCGGTGCCGAGCAGGTTGGTGGTCACGACGTCGGCGAAGTCCTCGGCCGTGGTGTCCTCGGTGCGGCCGTAGGACACCACGCCGGCACAGTGCAGGACGGCGTCGATGCGGTCGTGCCGCTCCACCACCTGCGCCACCATGGCGGCCACGGCGGCGTCGTCGGCGAGGTCGGTGGGCACCACCAGCGTGGAGGCGGCCCCCTCGTCGTCGCAGGCGCTCGCCGTCTTCTCGAGCTCGGGCTCGCGCCGCGCCACCAGCACGAGGTGGTGCCCGGCCGCGGCGGCCCGCAGCGCGGTCGCCTCCCCGATCCCGCTCGTGGCGCCGGTGACGACGACCACCGAGGGATCGGTGGTCGGGACCGGCGGCACGGGCAGCACGCTCGTGAGCAGTCCGAAGGGGTCGAGCAGGTTCACGGGAGGTCCTCTGGTCGGTCCGGCGCCGGCACGCGGCGGTCCGCCCGGGACCGGGTGCTCGGCTCCCGGGGCTCGTGGGAATCGGTTTCTCCACGGTAGGCAGGCGCTCCCGGCCCGGACACCACCCGCGCGTGTGCTCGCCGCCACGCTCGCGGGGGTGACGCGCGCCCCGGCCGGGAGGGCTAGGTTCCGAAGGTGCCCCTCTTCCCGCGCCTCACCCCCCTCGTCCACCCCTCCGCGCTGCCCGCGGCCCGCTCGGCGGTCCGGTCGTGAGCCGGGTCCTGGTCACCGGAGCCACCGGGTACGTCGGCTCCCGGCTGATCCCCGCCCTCCTCGAGGCCGGGCACGAGGTGCTCGCCGCCACCCGCGACGAGGAGGCGCTCGACGGCTACCCATGGGGTGACGAGGTCGAGGCCCGGCAGTTCGACATCACCGACGAGGAGCTCGTCGCGGCCGCCGTCCGAGGCGTCGACGCGGTCGTCTACCTGGTCCACTCGATGGGCGACGGCGACTTCGTGCGCAAGGACCGCGAGGCCGCCGAGCTGGTGGCCCGCGCCAGCGACGACGCGGGCGTGGGCCGCATCGTCTACCTCTCGGGCCTGGTCCCGCCGGGTAAGCTGTCCGACCACCTGCGCTCCCGCGCCGAGGTGGAGCAGGTCTTCCTCGACGCACCGGTCCCGGCCACGGTCCTGCGTGCCGCGATGATCGTGGGCGCCGGATCGACCTCGTTCGAGCTGCTGCGCCGCCTCAGCGACCGGCTCCCGATCACCCCGGTGCCGCGCTGGATGAACCGGCGGCTGCAGCCCGTCGCCGTCGAGGACGTCGTCCACGTGCTGCTCGCCGCGATCGGGGGCGAGCCCCGCAACCGGCACTACGACCTGGGCGCCGACGAGGTGCTGACCTACCCCCAGCTCCTGGCCCGCTACGCCGAGGTGGCCGGGCTGCGGCGGCGGCGGCCGGTGGTGCCGGGGGTCCCGATGTGGCTCGTGGGCCGGGCCAGCGCGCTGCTGACCGGAATGCCGCGCGGCACCGTCAAGGCGCTCGCCGAGAGCCTCTCGCACGACATGGTCTGCGAGGAGGACGACGTACGCCGCGACCTGGTGCCGGGCCACACCTTCACCGGCCTCGACGAGGCCATCGCCCGGTCGCTGGGGGTCCGGGGCGGCACCTCGCACGCCGGCGACGTGCAGGCCGGCGCACCCACCGACCCCGCCTGAGCCTGCCGGGGCCTCAGCGCGCCGTGGGCGCGGGACAGGTGCGGGGGCGACCCGCGAGCGTGGCGCCGAGCCCCATCAACCAACAGGTGGGGCAGCCGCGCCACAGGAGCACCGCCGGCACGAGGCCGAGCATCGCCCACGGCTGCTCGCGGGCGTGGGCCAGCGAGACGACCACCAGGACCAGCCCGAGCACCCCGCGCACGACGTGCTCGGCCACGGACCGGCTCGCGAACATCGCCGAGACCGGGTCGACCGCCTCGTCCGGGCCCGCTGCAGGGCTCGTCGGCGCGTGGCTCGTCGGTGAGGGGCTCATCGGCGCGGGCTCACAGGTGGTCGGGCACGATCAGCGCGTCGGGGTCCTGGCGCGGGGGCACCGCGGCCAGCGCGGCCTGCACGAGCGCGACGCGGGTGCGCTGCAGGACCGCGCGCTGCAGCCGACCGACGTCGGAGGCGATGGTGGCCTCGACGGTCTCGCGGACCTGCTCGTCGGTGAACGTGGGCCGGGTGCCGGACTCGACCTCGACGTCGGGCAGCGCCACCAGCACCGGCAGCACCTGGTCGCCCAGCGCGTCGAGCACCTGGAAGCGCTCGTAGCGGGTCATCTGCTCCCACACCTGGTCGACGTCGAGCTGCTTCTTGCGCACGTCCTTGCGGGTCGCGAGCACGGACTTGGCCGCCCCCGCCATCGCCTGGGTCATCTCGTTCTCGGTGAAGCGCACCCCCCCATCATGACGGGGCGACCCCACCCCGCCGGGCACCGCCTGTGGAGGAGACGCCCGTGGTGTCGGCACGACCAGGTAGGAATGAGCCTCGCCACCCCGACCGCCCGAGATCCCCACGCCCCCGGAGGAGCAGCCCGTGACCGCCACCAGCCCACCGCGCGACACCCGGCGCAGCGCCGTGTACGACGCCGAGGACGTCGTCGGGCGCGTGCTGGAGCGCGGCGGCACGATCGAGCACTACGGCTCGACCCTGGTGCTGCCGGGGCTGCGCAGGTTCGGCGACGTCGCCGACGTGCCCGCCTACCTCGACCGGGTGCTGGCCTTCGCCCCGGTCGCCGCCCTGCCCCGGGCCGGGATCCCGGTCGCGGTGCGCGAGCGCCGCGGCGCCCGGGCCGCCCACTACGAGCCGGCCGGTGAGGCCGGGCCCACGATCGCGGTGCCGCCGTACCGCGCCGGGGGCGCCTGGGCCCTGACCGAGACCACGGTGCTGCACGAGCTCGCCCACCACCTGTGCCCCGACCGGCCACCCCACGGACCCGCGTTCCTGGCCCACCTGCTGCACCTCTACGAGCACGTCATCGGCCCCGAGGCCGCCCACCTGCTGCGCGTGGCCCTGGCCGAGCGCGGCGTGACGACAGGAGCACCGCTGTGAGCGCCTTCCTCGACAAGCTCTCGAAGGTCCTCGCCCAGGCCGAGGCCGCCTCGACACCCGAGGAGGCCGACGCGTTCCTGGCCAAGGCCCAGTACCTGTCCACGCGGTGGTCGATCGACCTGGCCAGCGCCCGGCAGCACACCGCGCGCCAGGAGCAGCGCCCCGAGCCGGTGCAGCGCACGATCACGATCGGCGAGCACCGGGCGATGGGCAACTCCCGGCTGGTCTCGCTGTTCCTGGCCTGTGCGCGGCCCAACGACGTGCGCACCGACATCGCCCGCGACTCCACCACCGTCTACGCCTACGGCTTCGCCGCCGACCTCGAGGTCGTCGAGGCGCTCTACGTCCACCTGGCGCTGCAGATGGTCCACGACGCGTCGGTCTTCCTGGCCAGCGACGCCCACCTCGTCGAGGGGGCCGTGTGGGACCCGCGCACCCGCACCTTCGGCCCGCCCCACAAGAAGACCGCGCGGCTGGCGTTCTACGAGGCGTTCATCGACCAGGTCTCGACCCGGCTGTGGACGGCGCGCAAGGAGGCCGAGGAGCGGGCCGAGCGCGAACGGCTCGAGCACGCCGAGCCCGAGCAGGGCACCTCGACCGCCCTGGTGCTGGCCGAGAAGGAGAAGGAGGTCGCCGGCTACTACAGCCGCACCTCCCAGGCCCGCGGCTCGTGGCAGGCGGGGCGCCGGCGCACCGGGCTCGACGGCGGGGTGGCCGCCTGGGAGGCCGGCACCCGCTCCGGGGCCGCCGCCCGGCTCTCGGCCGCGCGCCGGCTGCCCGGGGGCCGCACCCAGATCGCCTAGGCTCGGGTGGATGGCCGTCACCTCGGAGTCCTCGCCCCGCACCTGCCTGGTCCTCGACGCCGGCGGTGCGCGCTCGGCGTACCAGGTCGGCGCCCTGGGGGTGCTGCTGCCCGCGCTCGCCGCGGACGGTCACCGCCCCACCGTGCTGGTCGGCACCAGCGCCGGTGCGTTGCTGACCGCAGCCCTGGGCGCCACCGCCCACCTCGATCCCGAGGAGCAGGTCCAGCGACTGGAGGACGTGCTGGGCCAGGCGACCAAGAAGCACGTGATGCGGCCGCTGTGGCGCCAGGCGCCCGTGGTCGCGGCACGCTACGCCTCCGAGACGCTCGGGGTGACCGGCTTCCGGCTCCGCGGGCTCTTCGGCACCGCACCGCTGGCCGCGACGCTCGCGCGGGCGATCGGGTGGAACGACCTGCACGCGAACGTCGACGCCGGCCGGGTGGAGGCGCTGGCCGTGACGGCGACCTCGGTGCGCTCGGCCCGGGTCACCCTGTTCACCGAGGCCACGAGCGCCTACGGCGACCTGCCGACCCCGCCCCGGGAGCACCACCGCGCCTACGTCCGCGCCCGCATCGGCGTCCCGCACCTGATGGCCTCGTCCGCGATCCCGGCGCTGTTCCCGTCGGTGCAGGTCGACGAGCCCGCGGAGGCGGCGGGCTGGTACGTCGACGGCGCTACCCGGCGGCGGGTCCCGCTCGCGCCGGCCCTCGAGCTCGGCGCCGACCGCGTCGTGGTCGTCGGCACCGGCAGCCTCCGGCCGGCCGAGCCGGACCCCGAGCGGGACCAGCAGGCGGTCGACCTCGGGGACGGGGGCGCCACCCTGCTGGGCGCGGTGATGGACGACCCGCTGCGCCACGACCTGCGCCGGTTCGCCGAGACCAACGTGCTGGCCGGCGACACCGACCTGGCGCCGCACCTGGACCGGCACCGCCGCGAGCGCGGTCGCGCGCCGCAGCGGGTGGTCCCGTACGCCGCTGTGGCCCCCGAGCACGGGGAGGAGCTCGCGCAGCTCGCGATGTCGGTCTTCCGCAGCAATCACGGCACCCTTCGCCGCACCCTGGGCGACCCCGACCTGCAGGTGATGCACCGGTTGATGGGCAGCGACAGCCCGTTGCAGGGCGAGCTGCTCTCCTACCTGCTGTTCGACCCGGACTTCTTCGACGAGGCCGCCGCGCTGGGTCGCCGCGACGCCCACCGCTGGCTGGCCGCCACCGGCGGGCTGTGGCGCACCGGCCACCTCGACCCGCCCAGCGGCGTCTCCACCTGACCCGGCCCAGACATCCCGCCCAGCCGGCGCAGACATCCCCGCGACCCGGCCCAAATGTCGCGCCCAGTCGGCCCAGATGTCCCTCCGAGCCGGCGCAGATCACCCCGGCGTACCGGCGGCGGGACATGCGCCGGGTCGACGCGACATCTGCGCCGGGTCGACGCGACATCTGGGCCGGGTCGACGCGACATCTGCGCCGGGTCGACGCGATATCTGGGCCGGGTCAGCTGTGCGGCAGGACCACGGTGGCGCCGCCGGCACCGGCGCCGGGTTCGCCCAGCGCGGCGAGGCGGAACGCGCCCTCGGCCAGCCCGACCCGGGCGCGCAGCAGCAGGTCGGGGCGCAGGGCGCCGGAGGCGACCAGGTCGAGGAGCTCGGGGTAGCCGGCGGCGGAGAGCCCGTGGCTGCCCAGCACCTGCAGCTCGCGCGCGACCACCAGCGACAGCGACGCGCCGGCGTCCGCGTCGGCGCCACCGAGCAGACCGACCTGCACGTGCCGGCCCCGGGGGCGCAGGCAGTGCAGCGAGGCGGTGGCCACGGCGCGGCTGCCGAACGCGTCCAGGGAGACGTCGGCGCCGCCTCCGGTCAGGTCGAGCAGTGCGTCGACGACCGGCCCGTCCGCCGGGTCGAGGGTGGTGGCCCCCAGCCGGGCGGCCAGCTCGCGGGAGGCGGGCGCCGGGTCGACGGCGTACACCTCGGCGCCGAGCGCACGTCCGACCATCACCGCCGCCAGCCCCACGCCGCCGCAGCCGTGCACCACCAGCCGCTCGCCGGCACGCACCGCACCGACCTGCGCCACCGCGCGGTACGCCGTCGCCACGCGGCAGCCGAGGCCGGCGGCGACGTCGTCGGGCACGGCGTCGGGCAGCCGCACCAGGTTGACGTCGGCGCGGGGCAGCGCGACCAGCTCGGCGAAGGAGCCCCACCGGGTGAAGCCGGGCTGCTCCTGGCGCTCGCAGACCTGCTGGTCGCCGCGACGGCAGGTGCGGCAGGCGCCGCAGGCCAGGACGAAGGGGGTGGTGACCCGGTCGCCGACCTCGACGGAGGTCACCGCGGGACCGATCGCGACCACGGTGCCGGCGAGCTCGTGGCCGGGCACGTGCGGCAGCAGCACACCGGCGTCGTGCCCCTGCCAGGCGTGCCAGTCGCTGCGGCACAGGCCGGTCGCCGCGACCCGGACCACCACCCCGTCACTGGGACAGGTCGGGTCGGACAGCTCGGTGACCTCCAACGGGCCGCCGAAGGTCTCCATCAGGACGGCACGCACGCCACGGATCCTACGGGGCGGCTCACCGCCGGGCGCACGCCGACGCCCGTGGGCCGGCCGACCTCAGGAGGCGTCGAGCGCGGCCAGCTCGTCGGCGCTGAGCTCGAGGTCGGCGGCGGCGGCCGAGTCGGTGATCGACTGCGGTCGCTTCGCGCCGGGGATCGGTACGACGACGGGCGACTGGGCCAGTTCCCAGGCGAGCGCCACCTGTTGAGCGCTGACGCCGCGGTCCTGCGCCACCTGGGCGAAGGCGGGGTGCTTGTCGGCGAGCTCCTTGGCGTCCGACAGGCCGCCGAGCGGGCTCCAGGGCAGGAACGCGAGCCCGAGCTCCTCGCACACCTCGATCTCGGGGAGGCTGGTGCGGAAGGCGGGCGAGAACTGGTTCTGCACGCTCACCAGCGACTCACCCAGCACCGAGTGCGCGAGCCGGATCTGGGCCGGGTCGGCGTTGGAGAGGCCCACCCGGGCGACCTTGCCGGACTCGGCGATCTCCCGCAGGGTGCCCACGACGTCCTCGTAGGGCACCTTCGGGTCCGGACGGTGGTGCTGCCACAGGGCGATCTGATCGACACCCAGACGTCCGAGGCTGGCGTCGACCGCCGCCCGCAGGTGCGACGGCGAGCTGTCCAGCGCCCAGGCGCCGCCCCCGGCGCGCACGTGCCCGCCCTTGGTGGCCAGCAGCACCTGGTCACGGACACCGAGCTCGTCGAGGAGACCGGCGACGAGCCGCTCGTTGGCGCCCTGGGCGTCGGCACCGAGGTCGCCGGGCCCGTAGGCGTCGGCGGTGTCGAGCAGGGTCACCCCCGCGTCCAGCGCCGCGCGGACCGTGTCCAGCAGCTGCTCGCGCGGTTGCGCGCCGGACTGGTCGAAGGTCATCAGCCCGAGCCCGATGGCACCGACCTGCACGCGCCCGACGGTGTCGTTGCCGATCTCTCGTGTCTGCATGGGTCCTGTCTACCCCGGCACGCCCACCCCTGGGGGTGTCGAACGGGCCGGGAGCGGGTGGTGCAGTGGAGGACGTACGACGACGCGGGCCCCGACGGCCCCGACCCCCAGGAGGACCTCGTGAGCAACGACCTGACCGGCAAGCGGGTGGCGTTCCTCGTCGCCCAGTCGGGCGTGGAGCAGCCCGAGCTGACCCAGCCCTGGCAGGCGATCGAGGACGCCGGCGCCGAGGCCGTGCTGATCGCCCCACAGGCGGGCAAGGTGCAGGCCTTCGAGAGCGACGTCAACGAGGCCGGCTCGTTCGAGGCCACCCTGGCGCTGGGCGACGCCGACGCGGCCACCTTCGACGCCGTCGTGCTGCCCGGCGGCACCACGAACGCCGACGCGCTGCGAGTCGAGGAGGACGCGGTGGCGTTCCTGACCGAGCACATCGACGCCGGCAAGCCCGTGGCCGTGATCTGCCACGGGCCCTGGACGCTGGTCGAGACCGGTCGGCTCGAGGGCAAGACGCTCACCAGCTTCCCCAGCCTGCAGACCGACCTCCGCAACGCGGGCGCGACCTGGGTCGACGAGGAGGCGCACACCTGCCCGAGCGGTGGCTGGACCCTGGTCAGCAGCCGCAACCCCGGTGACCTCGATGCGTTCTGCGAGGCAGCCGTCGCCGCCTTCGCCTGACTCCCCACCCCGACGCCCACCCCCACGCGCCGAGCGGTCACTTCTGCACCACCGAGCAATCAGCTCTGCACCACCGACCGGTCGGTTCTGCACCGCCGAGAGGTCAACCGATGAGCACGCCCGCGATGGCGGCGCTCATCAGGTTGGCCAAGGTGGCTGCGAGGATCGCGCGCAGCCCGAGCGAGGCGATGTCGGGACGGCGCTCGGGCGCGATGCCGCCCAGGCCGCCGAGCAGGATGCCCAGCGAGCCGAGGTTGGCGAACCCGGTGAGGGCGAAGGTGACGATGGCGGCGGTCTTGTCGCTGAAGCCGCCGATGACCTCACCGAGGTTGGCGAAGGCGACGAACTCGTTGACCACCACCTTCTGCCCCACGAAGCTGCCGGCCTCGACCGCCTCGCCCCACGGGACGCCGATCGCCGCCATCAGCGGCGCGAAGACGTAGCCGAGGATCTGCTCGATCGTCAGGTCACCGGCGCCGAACCAGCCACCCACACCGCCCACGACCAGGTTGAGCAGCGCGATCAGGGAGATGAAGGCCAGCAGCATCGCGCCGATGGTCGCGGCCAGGCGCAGTCCGTCGGCGGCCCCGTTGGCGGCCGCGTCGATCACGTTGCGCGCCCGCGTCCCGTCGTCGGCGGGCTCCTCCGCACCTCCGGACTCGTCCGTGTCGGGCTCGGCCACCGCCCGGGCGTCCCGCTCGGTGGCCCCGGCGCCGGAGGTTCCGGCGCCGGCCGTCACCAGCCGCTCCTCGGGCATGATGATCTTGGCCATCAGCAGCGCCCCGGGGGCGGCCATGAAGCTCGCCGCGATGAGGTAGTCGAGCCGCGCGCCGAGCAGCGAGTAGCCGACGAGGACCGACCCGGCCACGGTCGAGAGCCCGCCCACCATCACGGCGAACAGGCCCGAGCGCGACAACCCGGCGACGTACGGCCGGATCACCAGCGGCGCCTCGGTCTGCCCGACGAAGATGTTGGCGGCGGCGTTGACCGACTCGGCCTTCTCGGTGCCCAGCAGCCAGCCCAGGCCGCCGCCGAGGACGTTGACGACCCGCTGCAGGATGCCGAGGTGGTAGAGCACAGCGGTCAGCGAGGCGAAGAAGACGATGACCGGCAGCACCTGGAAGGCGAAGACCTGCCCCTCCTCGGGAAGCACCGGCCCGAAGAGGAAGCCGATGCCCTCGCGGGAGGAGTCGATGACCGCCTGGACGCCCCTCGAGGCCGCCTCCAGCGCGCGCTGGCCGACGGACCAGTAGAGGACGACCACGCCGAAGACGACCTGCAGCAGCAGCGCGCCGACCACGGTGCGCGGTCGGATGGCGCGGCGGTCGCTCGAGGCGAGCACGGCGATGGCGAGGAGCACCAGCATGCCGCCGGCTCCCCAGACGATGTCGATCATGTCTTCACCTTCCCGGCCCGAGGGTCGTCGGCCGGCCGGCCTCGACGAGGGTCATGCTGACACGACGAACCGCTCACCCCGAGGAGGAGGCCCATGAGCCGCACGAACGTGGTCTCGGACATCTGGGCCAGCACCCTGCGCCTGCCCCGGGGCGTGCAGGTGTGGGTCTTCGTGGTGCTGATGCCGGTCAACCTCGCGGCCCTGGCCGTCCTCGGCCAGCCGCTGGGCCCGCTGGTCGCCGGCCTCGCGGTCGGTGCGCTGGCGGTCAACGGCGTCGTGATGGTGCTCGACCGCGGGTTCTCGCTGGCGATGGCGCTGCCGCACGTGCTGCTCTGGATTCCCCTCGTCGGCGTCCTGCTCTACGCGCTGGTAGCGCACGACGGGATCGGCGGCGCCTACGCGGCGTACCTCGCGGTGCTGCTGGTGGTCGACGTGGTCTCGTTGTGGTTCGACGTACCCGATGCCAAGCGGTGGCTCGACGGTCAGCGCGACACCTTCTGACTCCTCGCCCCAGCAGGCCTCAGCCGCCCGGAGCGGCCGGGACGCGCGGCTCGTACCAGGCCGACAGCGCCCAGAAGCAGTCCCGGGCGAGCGTGGCGGGGCCCCGGTCGTCGGGGGCGTCCAGCGCGGCCCAGAGCTCGAGCCCGATGCGTACGGCGTCGGTGACGGCGGCCGCGAGCATGCGGGGCACCAGGGGGTCGGGGTCGTCGACCAGCTGGGCCAGGACCGGCACGAGCAGTCGCTGCGACTCACCGTTCACGTCGTGCCAGACCCGTTGCAGGTCGCGGTCGGCGGCCACGGTGCGCACCAGCCCGCGCGCCAGCTCGAGCTCGGCGGCACGGCGTTCGTCCACCGGGTCGAGCAGCTCGACGACGGCCTCGGCGACGGCCTCGCGCAGGGGACGGTCGGCGGGCAGGCGGGAGAGCCGGGAGTGCCAGTCGTCCGCCCCCTGTGCGAGCAGGGGCACCACGGCGTCCTGCTTGCTCGGGAAGTAGCGGTAGAAGGTGCGCAGCCCCACGCCGGCCTCGGCGGCGATCTGCTCGACCGTGGTGGCGGCCAGGCCCTGGTTGACGAACAGTCCCGCGGCCGCCCGGGCGATCGACAACCGGGTGTCGGCGCGCCGGCGCGCGTTGAGGGTGGTGGCCCGGGACTCCATGACATGACGGTAGTCGTTGTGACACGATCTGCCCACATGGCACGTCGTGCCACCCACGAGAGGATCGCGATGAACCGCTACGCCGACCGACGAGTGATCGTGACCGGAGCCGGCTCCGGCATCGGCCAGGCGACCGCCTTGCGGATGCTGCAGGAGGGCGGGCAGGTCGTCGCCGCCGACATCAGCCCCGAGGGCCTGGCCGACACCGTCGCCAAGGCCGCGGAGCACCAGGACCGGCTGAGCACCGTGCAGATCGACGTCGGTGACGAGCAGTCGGTCGTCGACGGGGTCCGCAGCGCCGTCGCCGGCCTCGGGGGCCTCGACGTGCTGGTCAACGCCGCCGGCATCCTGCGCTCCTCGCACACCCACCAGACCTCGCTGGCCGACTTCGAGAAGGTGCTGCGGGTCAACCTCGTCGGCACGTTCCTGATGATCCGCGAGTCCATCCCGGCCCTGCTCGAGGGCGAGGGCCCCGCGGTCGTGAACTTCAGCTCGACCTCGGCCGAGTTCGCCCACCCCTACATGTCGGCGTACGCCGCCAGCAAGGGCGGGATCCAGTCGATGACCCACGGGCTCGCCGCCGAGTACGGCAAGCAGGGCGTGCGCTTCACCGCGGTGCAGCCCGGGTCGATCTCCTCGGGGATGACCGACGGCGTCGGCGAGAGCAAGCAGAGCGTCGGCCCCGGCATCCCCGAGGACGCCGACTGGTCCCTGTTCTCCGGCCTGATGCCCGCGCTGGGGCAGGGCTTCGCCGGGCCCGAGTCCGTGGCCGGGGTCGTCGCGATGCTGGCCAGCTCCGACGGCGCCTTCATCACCGGCACCTCGGTGCGCGTCGACGGCGGCACCCACTACTGATCCACCCGCGAGGCGAACCGGCCGGTCGTCCACCTTCGCGACCGGCCGGGCAGGCTCGCGCTGCCCCCCCCCGACACCTACTCCTGCGGCGCCACCGAGGCGCTCGTGACGGTCGACCTGGCCACCCGCACCGCCGAGGAGGGCCGGCTCGGGGCTCTTCGACCGCATCGAGGCCGCCGCCGCGAAGCGTTGACCCACCCGCAGGGGCCGCGGAGCTCAGGCCTGTCTAGGCAGGCGGCGTGTAGCGGCCGTCGATCGCCGTCCAGCCGCCATCGACGAACAGCTGCGTGCCGGTGACGAACGACGAGGCGTCGGAGGCCAGGTAGACCACCGCCCCGGCGAGCTCCGAGGGCCGCGACCACCGACCCAGGGCGCTCTTGCTCGCGTAGGCGTGCTCCCACTCGGGATCGCCCTTGATCTGCGCGGTCAGCGGGGTGTCGACGATGCCGGGCGCGACCGCGTTGACCCGGACGCCGGACGGACCGAGCTCCGCGGCCGTGGTGCGCAGCAGCTGGACCAGGCCGGCCTTCGTGGCCGCGTAGACGCCCTGCCCGGGCTCGACCGTGACCGCCCGGATGGAGCTGAAGCCGATGATGCTCCCTCGGCCCCGCTCTGCCATCCCCGGCCCGAACGCGCGCAGGAGGTCGAAGGACGCCCGCAGGTTCAGCGACACCACCCGGTCGAACTCCTCGCCGGAGTAGTCGAGGACCTTCTTGCGCACGTTGGTCGCGGCGGTGAAGACGAGGACGTCGACATCCCCGAGGTCCGCGGCGGAGCGCCGGACCTGCGCCTCGTCGAGGACGTCGAGCCCGTACGCCGACAGGCCACCCCAGCCGGCACCGCCGGGCCCGGTCGCAGCGGTGGCCTGCGCCGCCTCGAGGTCGCGGTCCGCGCACACCACGTGCGCGCCGTGGGCGGCCAGGGCCAGCGCGCTCTCGCGCCCGATGCCGCTGCCGGCGCCGACGACGACGGCGGTGCGACCGTCGAGCCGGAACAGCCTCGTGTAGTCGATCTCGGCCATGTCAGCCCCTCTTCGCGGTGGGTCGGATGATCGCCATGCGGGTCACCGTCAGCTCCTCGATGGCGAAGCGGGGGCCCTCGCGGCCCGCGCCGGAGTCCTTGACGCCGCCGTAGGGCATCACGTCGGACCGGAAGCCCGGCACCTCGTTGACGACGACACCGCCGACCTCGAGCTCCTCGATGGCACGGAAGGCCGTGTCGAGGGAGCCGGTGTAGACGCTGGCGTGCAGGCCGTAGCGCGAGGCGTTGACGACGGCGAACGCCGCATCGATGTCGGGCACCGACTGCACCGCCACCACGGGGCCGAAGATCTCCTCGTCCCACACAGCCGACCCGGACGGAGCGTCGACGAGCACGGTCGGGGTGATCACGCCGCCGTCGGCGCCGCCTCCGGAGACGACCCGCGCTCCCCCGTCGCGCGCCTCGTCGACCCACGTCAGCACCCGCTGGGTCGACGCGGCGTCGATGAGCGCGGAGACCCGCGTGTCGGGCGAGCGGGGGTCGCCGACGACCACGCGGCCCATGCGGGCCGCGAGCAGGTCCAGGAAGCGCTCCCGGACGGCGTCGACGACCACGACGCGCTGCACGCTGATGCAGGCCTGCCCGGAGGCGTAGTAGCCGCCGCGCACCACCGCGTCGGCGGCGGCCTCCAGGTCGGCGTCGGGTGCGACGACGAGGGCGGCGTTGGACCCGAGCTCCAGCAGCACCTTGGTCGGCGCGGCGTCGCGGGCGATGCGGTGCCCGACCGCGGCCGAGCCGGTGAACGACACGGCGCCGAGACGGCGGTCGGTGGTCAGCGCAGCGCCGACGTCGGGGCCTCCGGTGACCAGCTGCACCGCAGCCGCCGGGCCACCGGCCGCCACCAGCGCCTCCCGGACCAGGTGGACGAGCCACAGGGTCGTGAGCGGGGTCTGCGGGGCCGGCTTCACCACGACCGGGCAGCCGGCCGCGAGCGCGGGAGCCACCTTGTGCGTCGCCAGCAGGAGGGGGTAGTTGAAGCCGGCGATGCCGACCACCACGCCGATCGGCTTGCGCACCCAGAAGCCCTGCAGCCCCTCGCCGCTCGGCAGCAGGTCCAGCGGCACGGTCTCGCCGTGCAGCCGCGCCACCTCCTCGGCCGCGGTGCGCAGGGTCAGCAGGGTGCGCTCGACCTCGACCTCGCAGTCGACCAGGGGCTTCCCCGTCTCCAGCACCAGCAGGTGCACGACGTCGTCGCGGCGCTGGGCCAGGGCGTCGTGGGCACCGAGCAGGGCGGCCCGTCGTACGTGGGAGGGCAGCCGGCCCACCTGGCGACGCACGGCGAGCGCCTCCTCGAGTGCCGTGTGCGCCGACGCGACGTCACCCACCGGCGCCTTGGCGACCAGCGCGTCGTCGTAGGGGAAGCGGACGTCCTGCTCCTGCCCGGTGACGACCCAGCCGTCACCGATCGGAAGGCCCGCGGGGAACTCGGGAGTGAACAGCATCGGGTCAGCTCCTCTCGTGGCCGCGCTCGGGCGGGGGGAAGGCCGTGCTGAAGGCGTCGCGGTAGGAGCGGCAGCGCCCGTCGCGCATCTCCACCGACTCCGCGGCGAGGACGGCGTGGCCGACGGCGCGGGTGAAGCAGTCCCCGGCGGCCTCGAGCAGCGCGTGGAAGGCGGCCGGGTCGGGGGCCGGGCGGCCCCCGGCGGCGAGGGTGAAGACGGTGTCGCCGTCGAACATCGTGTGCACCGGGCGGATGGCCCGGGCCATCCCGTCGTGCGCGACCCCGGAGACCTTGGCGCACTGCGCCTTGGTCAGCGTGGCGTCGGTGGCGACGACGCCGATGGTGGTGGCCAGCGTCGACGGCTGCCCACTCGCCGCGGTCCGCGTCTCGGCGCGGCGCAGGGCCTCCAGGAGCTCGGCCTCGTCCGGCGCCCGCAGCGCGGAGAACTCCGCACCCAGCCCGAAGCGGGCGGCGTAGAGCTCGCCGGTCTGCGGATCGACGCACGAGCCCAGCGGGTTGGCGACCACGAGCGCGGCGATGGTGGTGCCGTCGGGCAGGACGGCGCTCGCCGAGCCGACCCCGCCCTTGAGCCCGCCGGCGCGGGCTCCCGTCCCGGCGCCCACGCCCCCCGCGGCCACCGGTCCGGCACCGTCGGCGAGCGCGGCGTCGTAGGCGGCGGCCCCCAGCTCGGCTCCCGGGCGCGCGGCGAAGTCGCCGCCCCGCCCGAGGTCGAAGATCACCGCGGCCGGCACGATCGGGACGACCTCGCCGGGCCCGCCGATCGGCAGCCCGACCCCGGCGTCGTACAGCCGCTGCATCACGCCGTCGGCGGCCGCGAGGCCGAAGGCGCTGCCGCCGCTGAGCACGACGGCGTGCACGGCCTCCACCATGTTGCGCGGGTCGAGGAGATCGGTCTCCCGGGTGCCCGGGCCGCCGCCGCGCACGTCCACCCCACCGACGGCGCCGCCCTCGGGGGCCAGCACCACGGTGGTGCCGGAGAGCCACCCCTCACCCATCCGCTGCGCGTGGCCGACCCGGAAGCCGATGACGTCGGTCAGCGAGTTCGTGGCGCCGGAACGGACCCCGGCGACCGGTGGCGTGCTCATGACGGCCCTTCTTCGTGCTCGGCTCCGAGGGCGCGGACCTCGTCCACGACCAGGTCGCTGGTGGTGGCGCCGGCGAGCGCCTTGCGCAAGGTGGGCACGGCCGCGATGAGCGCCTTCGTGTACGGGTGCTGCGGGTCGTTGTAGACCTGCTCGGTCGGACCCACCTCGACGATCTCGCCGTCGCTCATCACCGCGACGCGGTCGCACACGTGGCGCACGACCGAGAGGTCGTGGGAGACGAAGACGAGGGTGAGCGCGAGCTCGTCGACGAGGTCGGCGATCAGGTTCAGCACCTGGGCCCGGACCGAGACGTCGAGCGCGCTGACGGGCTCGTCGGCGACCAGGATGCCGGGGCCGGACGCGAGCGCCCGGGCGATCGAGATCCGCTGGCGCTGCCCGCCGGAGAACTGGTGGGGGTAGCGCCGGGCGGCGTCCGCGCGCAGGCCCACGGCCCGGAGCAGCTCGGCGACCCGGTCGCGGCGCTCGGCTCCGCTGCCCTGGCCCTGCGCCACGAGCGGCTCGGCGATGATCTCGCCGACCCGCATGCGGGGGTCGAGCGAGCCCATCGGGTCCTGGAAGACCAGCTGCAGGCGCTCGCGGAGGAAGCCGAGCTTGCGCTCGCGCAGCCCGGAGATCTCCCGGCCCTCCACGCTCACCGTCCCGGTGGTGGGCCGGTCGAGCCCGGAGAGGATCCGCAGCAGCGTCGACTTGCCGCACCCGGACTCACCGACGATCCCGAAGCGCTCGCCCGGCGCCACGTCGAAGCTCACCCCGCGCAGGGCGCGCACGGGTGGGCTCGCGTGCAGCAGCGAGCGACGCGGCCTCGGGTAGTCGCGGGTGACGTCGCGCAGGCTGAGGGCAGGGGTGGTGCTCGTGCCGGTCATCGCGCCTCCTCCACCGTTGCGTCGGCGGGCGCGGCGTCCGCCGGGTGGAAGCACGCGTGGCCGTGCTCCCCGGTCGCCGTCCAGCTCGGCCGGGTCGCGCACAGGTCGCTCGCGTGCGAGCACCGGTTGCGGAAGACGCAGCCCGCGGGGAACTGGCCGGCCGGCGGCACCGACCCGGGGATCGTCGGCAGGCGTCCCTCGCCGGTCATCGACAGGTCGGAGGCGGCGACGAGCCCCTGCGTGTAGCGGTGGCGGGGGCGGGTGAAGACCTCCTGCACCGGACCGGCCTCGACCACCCGACCGCCGTACATCACCAGCACGCGCTCGCACACGGTGGCGACGACCGCGAGGTCGTGGGTGATGAAGAGCATCGCCGACTGCCGCTCCTGCACGCCGCGGACGATGAGGTCGAGCACCAGCGCCTGCACGGTCACGTCGAGCGCCGTGGTGGGTTCGTCGCAGATCAGCAGCGCCGGGTCGTTGGCCAGCGCGATCGCGAGCACGACGCGCTGCCGCTGCCCGCCGGAGAGCTGGTGGGGGTACGCGCGCGCCGTGCCGGCCGGGTCGGGCAGCCCGACGTCTGCCAGCAGCGCGACCGACGCCTCCCTCGCCGCCCGGCGCCCGGAGCGGGTCCCGTGCACCAGCATCGCCTCGGCGACCTGGTCACCGACGCGCATCGTCGGGTTCAGCGCGGTCATCGGCTCCTGGAAGACCATGCCGATGTCGCAGCCGCGCACCCGCGAGAGCTGCTTCTCGCTGGCGCCGACGAGATCGGTGTCGCGGCCCGCCAACCGCACCGACCCGCTCGGCTCGAGGCCCTCGGGCAGCAGCCCCATCAGGGTGAGCGCCGTCAGCGACTTCCCGGAGCCGGACTCCCCGATCAGCCCGACGCGCTCGCGACGGCGGATCGTGAAGCTGACGTCCTCGACCAGGTCACGCCCGTGCACCCCGACCGCGAGGTCGCGCACGACGAGGACGTCGTCCTCCCTGGCGGGGCGCCCGATCGCGGGGGCGGTGGGGGGAGCGCTCGTCATCGGTCCTCCAGCTTCGGGTCGAACCGGTCGCGCAGGCCGTCGCCGAGCAGGTTGAAGCCGAGCACCGCGAGCGCGATCGCCACCCCGGGGAACACGGCCAGGCGTGGGTCGGAGAAGAGCAGCTCCTGGCTCTCCTGGAGCATCCGGCCCCACGACGGGGTCGGCGGCGGGGTCCCGAAGCCGAGGAAGGACAGCGCCGCCTCAGCCAGCACGGCGATCGCGAAGCTGACCGATGCCTGGATCGTGATCAGGGTCGTGACGTTGGGGAGCACGTGGCGCAGCCCGATCGCGAACGGCGAGCGGCCGGCCGCGCGGGCCGCGAGCACGTACTCGGTCCGCATCACCTGCAGGGTCCCGCTGCGGACGAGCCGGGCGAAGGCGGGGATCGTCGCGATGCCGATGGCGATCATCGCCACCAGCGTGCTGGCGCCGTACACGGCGGCGAACATGATGGCGAGCAGCAGGGCGGGGAAGGCGAGCAGCACGTCGTTGGCGCGCATCAGGAGCTCGCCGAGCCAGCGTGGCGCCATCCCGGCGACGATGCCCAGCGGCACCCCGATGACCGCGGCGACCCCGACCGCGACGAAGCCGACGAACAGCGTGGTGCGGGCGCCCACCAGGATCCGGCTCAGGACGTCCCGGCCGAACTTGTCGGTGCCGAGCCAGTAGTCCGCTGACGGGGTCTGCAGCCGGACGGTCGAGTTCACCAGCGTCGGGTCGTGCGGGGTCCAGACGAAGCTCAGCAGCGCCATCACGATGATGCTGACCACCAGGAACGCGCCGATGAGCAGGGTGGCCCCGAGGCGGTGGTGCGGCTGGTCGGCGGCGCCCGGCTCGGCGGAGCCCGACGGGTCGTCGGCCGGGTCGGTGCCCAGCGGCTCCTGGATGCTCATCGCGCCCCCGTCCGCAGTCGGGGGTCGATGACCAGGTAGAGCAGGTCGACGAAGAAGTTCACGACCAGCACGGCCACCACCAGGATCATCACGACGTCCTGGACCATCAGCAGGTCCCGGTTGGAGACCGAGTCGAGCAGCAGGCTGCCCAGGCCCGGGATCACGAAGACCCGCTCGATGACCACCGCCCCGATCAGCAGCGTGGCGAGCTGCAGCCCGAGGACGGTGACGACGGGGATCGCGGAGTTGCGCAGCCCGTGGCGCACCAGCGCCTTCATCGGGCGCAACCCCTTGGCCCGGGCGGTGCGCAGGTAGTCCTCGCGCAGCACGTCGAGGATCGAGCTGCGCACGTAGCGGGCCACGACGGCGGCCTGCACGAGGCCCAGGGACAGGACCGGCAGCACGAGCTGGCGCAGGAACATCACGGGGTCGTCGGCCGGCGCCGTCCAGCCGTTGGCCGGCAACCAGCTGAGCTTCACGGCGAAGACCGCCACCAGCAGGATGCCCGCGAGGAACGCCGGGACGGCGATGCCGAGCTGGGAGAACGCGGTGAGCACCACGCCGGACAACCGCCCGTGCCGCACGGCCATCAGGGTGCCCATCGGAAGCGCCACCACCAGCGCCAGCAGCATCGCGCAGACCACCAGCCACACGGTCACCAGCAGCCGGTCGGCGATCAGCTCCCCGATCGGGGCCCGCGTGACGTAGGAGGTGCCGAGGTCGAAGGTCACCAGCCCCCGCACCCAGTCGAGGTACTGCACGACCAGCGACCGGTCGAGCCCGAACTGGGAGCGCAGCCCCTGCACCGCCTCCTCCGAGGCGTTGACGCCCAGGGCCACCCGGGCCGGGTCCCCCGGCAGCACCGCCATGAAGGCGAACACCAGGATCGAGCTGGCCGCGAGGCTGGCCAGGAGGATCGCGGTGCGTTGCAGGATGCGGAGGACCATCGGCTCGGGCGCTCCCTTCTCGTCAGGACGTCATCGGTGGGCGGTACGGGCGGGGCGCCCGGGCCGGTGTCTCACTCCCTGCCGAGGCTGGTGAGGTCGAAGGACTCCGAGATGGCGTTCTCGGGCAGCCCGGTGATGTCCGCGCCGGCGACCATCAGGTTCGGCAGCACGAAGAGGAACTCACCGGCCGCGTCCTGCGACAGCAGCTCGGCGGCGTCCTGCATCAGCGTCACCTGCTCCTCCGGGCTGGCCTGGTCGGCCTCCTCGAGCAGGTCGCGGAACTCCGCGTTGTCGTAGCGGGTGTAGTAGCTCGGGTCCCCGAACACCGCACCCATGTCGCGCGGCTCCACGTGGCTGATGATCGACATGTCGTAGTCGGCGTCGGTGAAGACCGTCTGCAACCAGGCGGCGGGGAACTCGAGCTGGTCGAGGTCGACCTCGATGCCGGCCTGCTCGAGCTGGCTCTTGACCACCTGTCCGCACGCGACCGCGTAGGGCAGCGAGGGCACCCGCAGACGCAGCGGCTTCCCGTCGTAGCCCGCCTCGTCCAGCAGCGACTCGGCCTGCTCGACGTCGTAGGGGAACATGTCGGTGAGGTCCTCGTACCAGGGGTCGGTGGGCGGCACCATGCTGCCGATCAGCTCGCCGCGACCGGCCCAGCAGGTCTCCAGCAGGGCCTCGTTGTCGAGGGCGTAGCGCACCGCCTCACGCATCGGCTGCTCGGACAGCGGGCCGCTCTCGTTGTTCATCGAGAGCAGCACCTCGCCGTTCGTGGTGCCCTCGATCACCTGGTAGTCGTCGTTGCCCTCGAACTGGCCCAGCGACTCGGGGGTCTGCACGGTGCCGATCACGTCGATGGTGTCGGTGAGGAAGGCGTTGTTCAGCGCGGTCGGGTCGGCGAAGTACTTGAACTCCACCTCGGAGAAGCCCGGTGCGTCGCCCCAGTAGTCGTCGTTGCGCTCGAGCACGATCGAGTCCCCACGGTTCCACTTGCGCAGCGTGTAGGGGCCGGTGCCGATGGGCTTGGTGCCCAGGTTCGCCACGCCCTTCTCGTCGAACATCGCCCCGATGCGCGTGGTCATCCGGTAGAGCCAGTCGTTGCTCGGGCGCTTGAGGGTGACCGCCAGCTCGGTCGGGGAGACGGCCTCGACGGACTCCACGATGTCCATCGCGGCGGCCAGCGACACGCTCCAGTCGTTCTGCACGGCCTCGATGGAGAACTTCGCGTCCTCGGCGCTGAACTCCTCGCCGTTGGAGAACGTGACGCCGTCGCGCAGCTCGAAGGTGTAGACCGTCCCGTCCTCCGAGGTCTCCCAGGACTCCGCGAGCCCGGGGACGACGGTGCCCTCCTGGTCGAGCTGCACCAGGTTCTCGTAGACGTTGTAGAGCAGCACCTGCGGGATGGCGGCGCCGTCGGTGGTGGTGAAGTCGAGGTTCGCGGGCTCGGCGACCAGACCGATGCTCAGGTCCCCGGACGCGGCCGAGGCACCGTCGCCGCCGTCGTTCTCGTCCTGGTCGGTGGAGCCCGCAGAGCAGGCGGAGACCGTCAGCATCCCGGCCGTGGCGAGCAGTGCCGCGGCCTTCCGGCGTCGGAGGTTCATCGGAGGTTCTCCATCTCTTCCAGGACGGCGGCCGAGACGTCGGCCGTGGTGGCGACGCCACCGAGGTCGGGCGTGTGGTGCGCAGGGTCGAGCAGCGCGGCGGCGAGGGCGTCGCGCACGGCGGCCGCGGCCGCCGCGTGGCCGGTGTCCTCGAGGAGGAGCGCGCCGGAGAGCAGGCAGGCCGCCGGGTTGGCGACCCCGCGGCCGGCGATGGCGGGGGCGGACCCGTGGACCGGCTCGAAGATGCCGGGCACGTCCCCGCCGGGGCGGATGTTCGCGCTCGGCGCCATCCCCATGCCCCCGGCGAGCACGGCCGCCAGGTCCGAGAGGATGTCGCCGAAGAGGTTGCCGGCCAGCAGCACGTCGAGCGAGCGCGGCGACTGGATCATGCGGGCGGCCATCGCGTCGACGAGGACCACCTCGAGCTCGACGTCGTCGTACTGCTCCGCGACCTCGCGGACGGTCCGGTCCCAGAGCGGGTAGCCGTGGCGCATCGCGTTGGACTTGGTGACCAGCGCCAGGCGACCCGAGCGCTGCCGGGCGAGGCGGAAGGCGTGGTGGGCCGCCCGCTCGATCACGGGCCGGGAGTGGACGGCCACCTCGATGCCGACGTCCGCGCCGGTGCCCGCGTGGGCGAGACCGCCGGCACCGACGTACTCGCCCTCGGTGTTCTCGCGCACGATGAGCAGGTCGACGCCGTCGGTGTCGCGGACCTGGGTGGGCACACCGGGGAACGACCGGACCGGGCGGATGTTGACCGCGAGGTCGAGCTGCTGGCGCAGCCCGATGATGAGTCCCCAGACGAGCTCGTGGTCCGGGACGTCGGGCCGGCCCACCGCGCCGAACAGCACGGCGTCGGTGCCACGGACGATGTCCGCGGCGTCGACGGGCATGGCCGCGCCGTCACGCAGGAACCGCTCGCCTCCCCAGTCGAGCTCGAGCAGGTCGAGAGCGACGCCCTGCACGGTGAGCGCCGCCTCCAGCACCGGGACGGTGGCGGCGACGACCTCAGGCCCGACCCCGTCACCGGGGATGAGGGCGAGGCGCAGGGTCTGGCGGTCCACGACACTCCCTTCGACGGCTCCGACTTCCCGAGTGCCGATCCACTGGTCTGACCAGTGACCTCAGTCACAATTCAGGCTACGGTGGCTGCTCACTTCTCATAAGTCAAGAGGTGTCAGGGTCGACGATCCCGACCTGCGCCTCACCCACTGGAGCAGGAGCCCGCATGTCCCACGACCGACTGGCCTGGCTCTCCGCGGCCGAGATGCTTGCGGGGTTCCGTGCCGGCGACCTGTCCCCCGTGGCGGTCCACGACGCCGTCCAGCAGGTGATCGAGGCACGTGAACCGGTGCTCAACGCGTTCTGGGTGCGCGATCCCGACGAGTCGCGCGCCTCGGCGCGGGCCAGCGAGGCGCGGTGGAGCCGTGGCGCCCCCGTCGGCCCGCTCGACGGCGTCCCGGTGACTCTCAAGGAGAACGTCGCCCGCGCCGGGGTCCCGATGCCCAGCGGCACGGCGGGCGTGGTGCCGGTCGTCCCGCAGCGCGACGCGCCGATCACCGAGCGCACCCAGGAGGCCGGGGCCGTGGTGCTCGGCTCCACCGTGATGCCGGACTGGGGGATGCTCTCGTCCGGCGTCTCGAGCATCCACGGGATCACCCGGAGCCCGTGGAACCCGGAGTGGACGACCGGCGGCTCCAGCTCCGGCGCCGGGGCCGCTGCCGCCGGTGGCTACGGCCCGCTCCACGTCGGCAGCGACGTGGGTGGCTCGATCCGTCTCCCCGGGTCCTGGCTCGGGCTGGTCACCCTGAAGCCCAGCTTCGGTCGGGTGGCCCTCGACCAGCCCTACCTCGGTCGGGCGGCGGGCCCGATGACGCGCACCGTGGCGGACGCGGCCCTGTTCATGAGCGTGCTGAGCCGTCGGGACGACCGGGACTGGACGAGCCTGCCCCCCGCGGACCTCGCCTGGTCCGACCTGGCCATCGACGTCCGTGGCCTGCGCGTGGCGCTGCACCTCGACGCCGGGTGCGGCGCACCGGTCGACCCCGAGGTGACCGCGGCGGTGCGCGCCGTGGCGGAGTCGTTCGCAGCGGCGGGCGCCGCGGTCGACGAGCTGGCACCGTTCCTGCACCAGGACCTGCTGGACGACCTCGACCAGTTCTGGCAGGTGCGGTCCTGGAACGACTACCGCCGGCTGCCCGCGGACCGGAAGAAGCGGGTCCTCCCGTACATCGTCGACTGGGTGCACCGGGGCGCCGACGTGTCGGGGGCGCGGGTCCTCGACTGCTACAGCAGCATCATGGAGATGCAGTCGCGCACGGTCGCGGCCACGGCGCCGTACGACGTGACGATATCGCCGGTGGCCCCGGTCGCGGCCTTCCCTGCCGAGCAGCCGATGCCGTTCACCGCGCCGGGCCAGGGCATGTCGCACATCGGCTTCACCGCCCCGTACAACATGTCCGGGCAACCGGCAGGCACGATCAACTGCGGGTCCACCCGGGACGGCCGGCCCATCGGGGTCCAGGTCGCCGGCCCCCGCTTCGACGACGTCGGGGTGCTGCGGGTCCTGGCCTGGTACGAGCAGGTGCGACCCGTCAGCGCCGTGCCGGCGTGGCCCCACGCCCCCGAGGGCGGCGGGGACCGATGAGCTTCCAGCAGGTCCAGACGGTCCGCCTGTCGGAACGGATCATCGAGCAGATCGAGGCGGCGGTCGCCACCGGCGACCTGCTGCCCGGGGCACGGCTGCCCAGCGAGCGCGAGCTGGTCACCCAGTTCGGCGCCAGCCGGTCCACCGTGCGCGAGGCCCTGCGGGTGCTGGAGAGCAACGGCGTGATCCGCTCGCGGCACGGCGACCCACGAGGCCCCGAGATCCTGCCCTTCTCCTCCGACCGGCTCGCGAAGCAGATGCTGATGCTGATCCACGTGGAGCAGCTCAACCTCACCGAGCTGGTGTCGTTCCGGATGATCCTGGACCGCTCGGCCAACCTGCTGGCCGCCAGGCTGCGCACCGAGGACGAGCTGGCTGCGATGGAGCAGCGCATCGAGCAGATGGCGGCGGCGATCGGGGCTGACGACGCGTCGTTCAGCGAGGCCGACTTCGCCTTCCACGAGGAGGTCGCCCGCGCCAGTCGCAACCGCCTGATCCAGGTCTGCACCGAGGTGGTGCGCGGCGTGGTGCTGTCGCTGATCTCGGACCGCATCACCCGCTCGGACAGCAGCACCGAGCTGATGCATCGTTCGTTGCAGCACCACCGCGACGTGCTCGCCGCCATCCGAGCCGGCGACGGCCCCCTGGCCGCCCGGATGGCCCAGAACTCGCTCTACGGCTACTACGCCGACTACGTCGACGAGTCCGAGCGCACGTCTCTGCTGGCACTGCTCGAGACCGACGACGCCGCCGACGCCCTCGAGGCGGAGCCCGGTCAGCCGCGGTAGTAGCGATCGGCGACGCCCAGCGCCTCGTCGAGCACCTCGATGCCCTCCAGGACCTCGTCGGCGGTCGTCGTGCACGGCGGGACGACGTGGACGCGGTTGAAGTGGACGAAGGGCCACAGGCCGCGGCGCTTGCACTCGGCGGCGACCTCGCCCATCGGCGCCGCGTCGGAGCCCGACGCGTTGTAGGGCACCAGGGGCTCCCGGGTGTCACGGTCCCTGACCAGCTCCAGGGCCCAGAACACGCCGAGCCCTCGTACGTCGCCGACGCTGGGGTGGTTCTCAGCGAGCTTGGCCAGCGCGGGCCCGATCACGTCGGTGCCGAGGTCGCGGGCGTGCTCGACGATGCCCTCCTCGCGCATGATCGTCATCGAGGCGACCGCGGAGGCGCAGGCCAGCGGGTGCCCGGAGTAGGTCAGCCCGCCGGGGTAGGCCCGGTCGTCGAAGGTCGCGGCGACGGTGTCGGAGATCAGGACGCCACCGATCGGGACGTAGCCGGAGTTCACGCCCTTGGCGAAGGTGATCAGGTCGGGGGTGATCGCCCAGTGGTCGACGGCGAACCACTCCCCGCAGCGGCCGAACCCGCTCATCACCTCGTCGGCCACCAGCAGGATGCCGTGCTCGTCGCAGATCTGCCGGACACCCTCGAGGTAGCCCGGCGGCGGCACCAGGATGCCGTTGGTCCCGACGACCGTCTCGAGCACGACCGCGGCGATGGTGCCTGGCCCCTCGACCATGATCGTGTCGCGCAGGTGCTGCAGGGCGCGCGCGCCCTCCTCCTCCACGTCGCTGGAGTGGAAGGCCGACCGGTAGGGGTAGGGCCCCCAGAAGTGCACGACCCCGGGCAGGCCGGGCTCGGCCCCCCACCGGCGCGGATCACCGGTCATCGTGATCGCCCCGGCGGTGGCGCCGTGGTAGCTGCGGTAGGCGGCGAGCACCTTGCTCCGGCCCGTGTGCAACCGCGCCATCCGCACCGCGTGCTCGTTGGCGTCCGCCCCGCCGTTGGTGAAGAACACCTTGTTCAAGGTGCCGGGCGCCAGGTCGGCCAGCAGCCGCGCGGCCTCCGAGCGCATGTCGTTGGCGAAGGGCGGGGCCACCGTGCACAAGCGCCCGGCGTACTCCTGGATCGCGGCCACCAGCCGGGGGTGCTGATAACCGATGTTGACGTTGACCAGCTGCGAGGAGAAGTCGAGGTACTTGGTCCCTGCGTAGTCCCAGAAGTGCGAGCCGAGCGCCGCCGCGATCGGCAGCGGGTCGATCTGCGCCTGGGCCGACCAGGAGTGGAAGACGTGGGCGCGGTCGTCGCGGCGCACCTGCTCCTCGGAGAGCGAGGGCAGGAGGGAGGTCTCGGTCATCGTGGCGTTCTCCTCTGGCGTGGTCAGCGGGTGCGGGGGAAGCCCAGGTCCACCTGGGAGGTGGCGGGGTCTGGCCAGCGCGAGGTGACGACCTTGCCGCGCGTGAAGAACTTGATGCCCTCGGGTCCGTACATGTGGGTGTCGCCGAAGAGGGAGTCCTTCCAGCCGCCGAAGGAGTAGTAGGACACCGGCACCGGGATCGGCACGTTGATGCCCACCATCCCGACCTCGACGTCGAGCTGGAACTCACGGGCGGCGCCGCCGTCGCGGGTGAAGATCGCGGTGCCGTTGGCGTACGGGTTGGCATTGATCAGCGCCACGGCCTCGTCGTAGGTGGCGACGCGCACCACCGACAGCACCGGCCCGAAGATCTCGTCGGTGTAGACCGTCATGTCCGGGGTCACGTCGTCGAGCAGCGTGGTGCCGAGGAAGAACCCCTCAGCCGGGACCGAGGCCCGGCGCCCGTCGACGACGAGCCGCGCGCCGGCGGCCTCCCCGGCCGCGATGTAACCGGCGACCTTGTCGCGGTGCTCGCCGCTGATGAGGGGGCCCATGTCGACCCCGTCGTCGGCGCCGTTGCCGATCCGCAGCCGGGGCAGGCGGTCGGCGACCGCACTGACCAGGGAGTCCGCGACGTCACCGACGGCCACGACCACCGAGATCGCCATGCACCGCTCGCCGGCGGCGCCGTACGCCGCGGAGACCGCCGCGTCGGCGGCCATGTCGACGTCCGCGTCCGGGAGGACCACCATGTGGTTCTTGGCGCCGCCGAGCGCCTGCACGCGCTTGCCCTGGGCGGTCCCCGTCTCGTAGATGTAGCGGGCGATCGGGGTCGACCCCACGAAGCTGATCGCAGCCACCTCCGGGTGGCGCAGCAGCCCGTCGACCGCCTCCTTGTCGCCGTGCAGCACGGTGAAGACGCCGTCGGGGAGACCGGCGTCGCGCCACAGCTCGGCCAGGAACACGGCCGCGGAGGGGTCCCGCTCGCTCGGCTTGAGGATGAACGCGTTGCCGGTCGCGATCGCGTTGGCGCACATCCACAGCGGCACCATGGCGGGGAAGTTGAACGGGGTGATGCCGGCGACCACGCCGAGGGCCTGGCGGATCGAGTAGACGTCGACGCCGGTGCCGGCCTGCTCGGAGAAGCCGCCCTTCATCAGGTGGGGCACCCCGGTGGCGAACTCGACGTTCTCGAGGCCGCGGGCGATCTCCCCGGCAGCGTCGGCCAGCACCTTCCCGTGCTCGGCGGTCACGATCGCGGCGAGCTCGTCGCTGCGCTGGTGCAGCTGCTCGCGGAACGCGAAGAGCACTGCCGCACGTGTCGACAGGGAGGCGCTGCGCCACTGCTTGGCAGCAGCCGAGGCGCTGGCGACCGCCCGCTCGAGGTCGTCCGCGCCGGCGAGGTCCACCTCGGCGCTCTGCTGGCCGGTAGCGGGGTTGTAGACGGCCGAGGTGCGGCCCGAGGTCCCCGGGGAGGGGCGTCCGTCGATCCAGTGCGAGATGCGAGTGGTCATGGCGGGAAGCGTAGATCTGCGACAGGGTGGCACAAAGGCCACTCTGTTATGTTACAAAATGTGCGCGCGCTGCTGTCGGCTCTCGAGGAGCGCCTGGAGCACCCCACGGCCCGAGGCCTCGTCGCCGCCGTGACCCTCGCCATCGCGGACGGGGTGCTGGTGCCGGGCACCAAGCTCCCGCCGATCCGCACCATCGCCACCGAGCTCGCCCTCTCGCCGACGACCGTCTCCTCGGCCTGGGCGTTGCTGGCCCGGTCCGGGACCGTACGCACCGCCGGGCGCCACGGCACCACCGTCCTCGACGTGACCGGCGCCGGGGTCGGGCGGTACCGGCGTGCGCTGGCGCAGCCGGCGCCGCTGGCCCAGGACCTCTCGACCGGGGTCCCCGACCAGGACCTCCTCCCCACCCTGGGCGTGGTGCTGAGCCAGGTCGACCGGGCGGGCACCCCGAACAGCTACCTGCAGGACCCGGTGCTGCCCGAGCTCGCCGAGCTGCTGCGCGCGGACTGGCCCTACCCGCCCCCTCGGCTCGCCGTCGTGGACGGCGCCATGGACGCGCTCGACCTCGTGACCCGCACGGCCCTGCGCCCGGGGGACCGGGTCGTGGTGGAGCACCCCTGCTTCCCCCCCGTGGTCGACCTGCTCGAGGCGCTGTCCGTCGAGATCGTGGGGGTGCCGGTCGACGACGAGGGCCTCGACCCCGACGCGTTCGCCCAGGCCCTGCAGCGCCCGGTCGCCGCTGTGGTCCTCCAGCCCCGTGGGCAGAACCCGACCGGTGTCACCACCACCCGGCGTCGGGCCCGCCGGCTGGCGGAGCTGGTCGGGCTGGGCGAGACGCTGGTGATCGAGGACGACTCCGCCCACGGCCTCTCCCCGACCCCGGCGCTCAGCCTGGGCGAGTGGCTCCCGGAGCAGTCGGTGCACATCCGCAGCTTCTCCAAGTCCTACGGCCCCGACCTGCGCCTCGCAGCCATGAGCGGCCCCCCGGAGCTCATGCGCGCCGTCGACCGTCGTCGCCACCTGGGCCAGGGCTGGAGCAGCCGGCTGCTGCAACGCATCCTGGTCGGGCTGCTGACGGAGCCGGCGGCGGTGGCGCAGGTGGAGCGGGCCCAGCAGGAGTACGCCCGGAGGCGGCGCCTCCTGCGGGACGCGCTCGCCGCCCGCAGTGTCAGCGTGGGAGGAACCGAGGGCCTCAACATGTGGATCCCGGTCGAGGACGAGACGGCGGCCGTGGTCCGCCTGGCCAGCCAGGGGATCGGGGTCAGCGCCGGGTCGCCGTTCGCCGCGCTGCCGACTCCGCAGGGCCACGTCCGGCTCACCTGCGGCCTGGTGGTCGAGGGTCACGACGACCTCGCCCAGCGCATCGCGGACGCGGCGCAGACCGTGGGCTGGGGCGCCCGGGCGCGGTGAGCCGACCTGCCGGCCGGAGGTCAGCGGTCGAGCAGCCCCCGGACGTACGCCGCCTGGCCCACGTGCTGCGTGCAGTCGCCGAGCACGCTGACCAGCCGCACCCCGAGCGTGACCGGAGGGTCCCACCGCTCGTCCACGACGCGGTCGAGCGCGGCCGGGTCCAGGGTGCGGATCCAGGCGCTCGCCGTCCGGTGCACCTCCTCGAGGTAGGCCGCCAGCAGGTCGGCCGGCGCGCGCACCGCGGCCGCGTCGTCGGCGCTGTGGCCGAAGCCCGTGTCGTCCCGCTCCAGCGGCAGTGCGAACCGCTCGGCGTACCCCGACGCGACGTGCACCTGGTCCCGGCCGGCCGCAGCGGCGACGTGGTCGTCGTACACCCGGGTCAGGTGCCAGACCAGCCACGCGATCGAGTTGGCGCCGACAGCGGGACGCCAGGCGAGCTCGTCGACGTCCAGGCCGTCGAGCACCGCCTCGACGCCCTCCACGACTCGGCCCAGGGCGTCGGCCAGCAGGTCACCGGGACTCATGCCTCGACTGTACGACTCAGCGTGCCGCGGCACGAGGCCCCGGCTTGCCCCCGCTGGGGCCCGGCTCAGAGCACCTTGGAGAGGAACTCCTGGGTCCGCTCGTGCTGCGGGTTCGACAACACCTCGACGGGGTCGCCCTCCTCCATGATGACGCCCTCGTCCATGAAGACCAGCTTGTCGCCGACCTCGCGGGCGAAGCCCATCTCGTGGGTCACCACCATCATCGTCATCCCGTCCGAGGCCAGCGTCTTCATCACCGCGAGCACGTCACCGACGAGCTCGGGATCGAGTGCGCTGGTGGGCTCGTCGAAGAGCATCAGGTCGGGCTCCATCGACAGCGCCCGGGCGATCGCCACCCGCTGCTGCTGACCTCCGGAGAGGTGGGCGGGGTAGGCGTCCGCCTTGTCCTCGAGGCCCACCTTGGCGAGGTTCTCCAGGGCGCAGCGCCGGGCGTCGGCCTTGCTCCGCTTCTTGACCCGGCGCTGGGCCAGCGTCAGGTTGTCGGTCACGGTGAGGTGCGGGAAGAGGTTGAACGACTGGAAGACCATCCCGATCCGGGACCGGACGTCGTTGAGGTCGGTCTCCGGGTCGGTCATGTCGACGCCCTCGACCAGGACCCGGCCCTTGGTCGGCACCTCGAGCTGGTTGATGCAGCGCAGCAGGGTCGACTTCCCGGAGCCGGACGGCCCGATCACGCAGACCACCTCGCCGTCGTCGACGTGGAAGTCGATGCCCTTGAGCACCTCGTTGTCGCCGAACGACTTGTGCAGCTTCTGGACGTCGATCGCGTGGTCGTAGGCAGGGCTCGTCACGTGGTCATCGTCCTCTCGCGCCGCGGCGCTCCATGTAGGCCACCAGACGGGTCAGCGGCAGGGTCACGGCCAGGTACATCAGGGCCGCGATCGTCAGCGGCGTCGAGTTGCCCACCGAGGAGACCGAGTCGCGGGCGAAGGTGGTGAGCTCCTGCTGCTGGATCGCCATCCCAGCGATGAAGAGCAGGGAGGTGTCCTTGATCAGGACCACCAGCTCGTTGGTGAGCGGGGGGATGACGATCCGGAACGCCTGGGGCAGCACCACCGAGACCATGGTCCAGCCCGCCGGCATGCCCAGCGAGTGGGCCGCCTCGACCTGACCCTTGGGGACCGCCTGGATGCCGGCGCGGATGGTCTCGGCGATGTAGGCCGCCGAGACGATGATCAGGGCGAGCAGGCCGGCTCCGGCGCTCCCCCCCGGCGGGCGCCACTGGAAGGCGATGGGCACCGCGAAGGCGAACGTGAAGATCACGAGCAGGGCGGGCAGCCCCCGGAAGAACTCGATGTAGATGGTGGCCGCCCACCGGTAGGGCGCCACCGGCGAGAGCTTCATCAGGGCGAGGACCAACCCGAAGACCATGCCCCCGGCGAAGGCGATCGCGGTGTAGACGATGGTGTTCTTGGCCGCGATGACGATCACGTCCGGGAAGGCGTCCCGGGCGATGTCGACGTTGAAGAACGCCTTCTGGATCGCCGCCCAGTCGGCGGCGAGCACCAGCGCGAGGATCGCCGCGACGAAGATCAGGTACATCACCCCACGGGTCAAGCGCTTCTTCGTGGTCCTCTTCACCCGGGGTCTCCTCGGTGGCGGTCGGCTACAGGTCGGTGCGGCTCAGCGTCACTCGGTGGAGAAGTACTTCTCGTAGATGGTGTCGTAGTCGCCGCTGTCCCTGAGGGCCTGCAGGTTGTCGTTGATGGCGGCCAGGAGGTCCTCGCTGCCGTCCTCCTTGACCGCGAACCCGTAGGACTCGTCGGTGTCGTACTCCTCGACGATCTCGTAGTTGCCGTCGTCGGTGTGCTCCAGGTTGACGGGGAGGTCCTGGAGGACGGCCTGCACGCCGCCCGAGCTCAGCGCCGCGTAGAGCTCCGCGTCGCTGGGGAAGGACACCAGCTCGGCGCCCTCCGGCACGTTGTCCTTCGCGTACTGGGCGCCGGTCGTGCCCTGCTGCACGCCGACCTTCGTGCCGTCCAGGTCGTCGATCGACGCGATGTCGGAGCCAGCCTCGGCCAGCAGCGACTGCTTGGAGTCGTAGTACGGCTCGCTGAAGTCGAGGTTCGCCTCGCGCTCCTCGGTGATCGTCATCGCGCTCGCGACCAGGTCGCACTGCCCGGCCGCGAGGGAGGCGCCGCTCTGCAGTCCGTCGAAGCCGGCGTCCTTGATCGTCACCTCGAGGTCCATCTCGGCGGCGATCGCGTCGATGATCTCCATGTCGAAGCCGGTGTACCCGGTCGGGGAAGCCTTGTCCGGGTACTCGAACGGCTTGTACGGCGCGTCCGTGCACACGGTGAGGTTGCCGGCGCTGAGCAGCTCGGGCTCACCCTCCGCAGCCTCCGGCTCACTGGAACCGCACGCCGAGAGGGCGAGGGTCAGAGCAGCAGCGACGGACAGGGACTTCAGCACCTGGGGCTTCATGTCTCGATTCTAGTGGTCCGGCTCACTGTCGCGTCACAGCCACCCCGGCTCTCGTCGTGGTTGACCCCGGGCCGGCCGTCGTCGACGAGGAGAACGGCGTCCCCAGGCGTCGTCGCCACCGACCGACGCTGGTCTGGACCGCTGGGCGATTTCCACCGCCGCAGGAAAACTTCTCGTTAATTGACCTCGAGGCCGAATGACGTGTCCCTAGGTTGCCAGATGCTCGCCGGTCTGACGGCGACGAGGACCCGGAAGAGGTACCCGCGAGATGACGCAACCACCACGTCAGTGCTGGCCCGCCGCTCGATCACGACGCTTGTCGGCCGTCGCGGCACTGACGATGACGCTCGCGCTGGGAGCAGTGGCTCCCACGTCGGCGGCCGCCGCAGCCGAGCCGGTCGACGGCGCCCAGACCGTCGGGGACGCCCAGTTCCCCCACATCGGCAACGGCGGCTACGACGCACTGCACTACGACCTCGACATCCGGTGGAGCCCCACGGGCGTGGTCAGCGGCATCATGGGCGGCGTCCTCGACGAGGCCAGCCTGCACATGGACGCGGCCACGACCGGCGAGGCGCTGCGCTCGTTCTCGATGGACTTCCGCGGCCTGACGATCGACAGCGTCGAGGTCGACGGAGTCCCGGCCACCTTCACGCGCGACGTCGTCACCGGGATCAGCTACGACCCCTCCCACAAGTACAAGCTCGTCATCACCCCCGCGACCCCGGTCGAGGGCCCGTTCACCGTCGACGTCGACTACCACGGCATCCCAGAGCGGCACACCGACGCCGACGGCTCCTGGGAGGGCTGGGTCGGCACCTCCGACGGCGCCACCTTCCTGGCCCAGCCGGTGGGCGCGATGGCCGCCTACCCGCACAACAACACCCCGGGCGACAAGGCGTCGTACACGATCGACGTCAACGTGCCCGACACCCTCACCAACGTCGGCGGCACCGGTGCGGCCGCTGCGGCCAGCAACGGCGTGCTGACCGCCAAGGTGCCCACCGACGAGGCCACCCGCACCACCTGGCGCTGGACGATGGCGCAGCCGATGGCCAGCGAGCTGGTCGTCATCTCGATCGGCAAGTACGACGTCCACGAGGGCACGGTGACGCTGAGCAGCGGCCGCGAGATCCCCGAGCTGTCCTTCATCGACTCGGCCCAGTCCTCCACCAACAAGACGACGTTCACCAACCGCCGCGCCGCCATCGGCACGATCACCCGAGGCCTCGAGGGCATCTACGGCCCCTACCCGGGGGATGCCACCGGCGTCATCGTCGACTCGGTGCCCAGCGGCATCAACTACGCGCTCGAGACCCAGGACCGCTCCTTCTTCCCGAGTGTCAGTTCCTTCAACGGCAACACCCTCACCCACGAGATCGCCCACCAGTGGTACGGCGACAACGTCTCGCCCGGCCTGTGGACCGACATCTGGATCAACGAGGGGATGGCCTCCTACGCGCCGAACTACTACAACAACGTCGTCGCCCCGGCGACGCCCAACTGGACCCAGCTCGAGACGACCTACTTCAACAGCTGGAACAACAAGGTGTCGACCAGTGCCGACTGGACGACGCCCCCGGGCACGCAGACCGACTCGGCGAAGCTGTACGGCTACCAGACCTACACGCGCGGCGCGCAGTTCTGGGAGGCGCTGCACACCGCCCTGCGACGCACCGACTTCCTCGCCGTCGTGCGCCAGTGGCAGGACCTCAACGGCGGCACCAGCCCGCGCGGTGACGAGCTGAAGGACCTCGCGGAGGAGATCTCCGGGCGCGACCTCGACGCCTTCTGGCAGGACTGGATCTACGACGGCGACAAGCCGGCGTGGCCCGGCAAGTACGACCTCGCGCTCACGACCGAGCCGGGCACCGGCGTGCTCGAGCCCGGCGACGCGATCGACTACACCCTGACCGCGACGAACGTCGGGCGCGTCGCCCTAGCGGGCGCGAGCGTGGAGGTCGACCTGAGCGACGTCCTCGACGACGCCGAGCTGGGCGCCCTGCCCGACGGGCTCGTCGTCGACGGCACCGACCTCGTCTGGACGGTGCCGACGACCCCGACGACGGCGGGGGCCAACACCGCCACCGTCTCCTTCTCCGCCGTCGTGGCGGACGACGCCTCCAGCGACACGCTCGACGCGACCGCCGCCCCCGCTGCGGCCTCGCTCGGCGGCCTGTGCACCGAGACCTGCTCGAGCAGCCACACGGTCGACGCCCAGCCGCTGACCCCCACCGCTGACCCGGTGGTCACCGGCACACCGGTGGTCGACGGCAGGCTCACCGCTGCGACGACCGGCTGGCCCGAGGGCAGCACGTTCGAGTACGTGTGGTCGGTCGGCGGTGACGTCGTCGCCGGCGCCACCTCCGCGACCTTCACGCCGCGTCCCTCCGACGTGGGCCGCACCGTGAGCGTGGAGGTGACCGGCGACCGGGCAGGCAACCTGCCCGTGACCCGCACCAGCGAGCCCAGCGCGCCCGTCGCGCGGGGCTCCCTCACCGGCACGCCCGTCCCGACCGTGGTCGGCGACCCGGCCGTGGGCGCGGCACTGAGCGCCGAGACCGGCAGCTGGGACGGCGGGGCCAGCCTGTCCTACCAGTGGTCCGTCGGGGGCCAGCCCGTGCCGGCCGCCACGACCGCGTCGTACACGCCGGTGCCCGCCGACGTGGGCAGGACGGTGACCGTGCAGGTCACCGGTTCGCGCCCGGGCTACGACAGCGTGGCGCGCACCAGCGCCCCGACCGCGCCCGTGGCGCTCGGGACGTTCACCTCGTCCCCCACGCCGACGATCGCCGGCACCCCCGTCGTCCGCGGCACCGTGAGAGCCGAGGCCGGCACCTGGGACGACGGCACCGCGCTCGCCTACCAGTGGTTCTCGGACGGCCAGGCCGTCCCCGGCGCGACGGGGGTCGACTACTCGCCCACCGCCGACGACCTGGGCAACACCCTGACCGTGCGCGTGACGGGCACCAAGACCGGCTACGCCACGACCGCGCGCACCAGCGCCGGGTCCGATGCCGTCGCCGCCGCGGGCATGACGCTCACGCCGACCCCCACGATCGGTGGGACGCCCCGCTTCGGGGAGGTGCTCAGCGCCGAGGCCGGCACCTGGGACGACGGGGTCGACCTGTCCTACCAGTGGCTCGTCGACGGGGTGCCGGTCGCCGACGCGACCGGCACCGAGTTCAGCCCCCGGGCGAGCGACGTCGCCGGGATCGTCACCGTCGCGGTGACGGGGTCGAGGACCGGCTACGCGTCGGTCACCCGCACCAGCGACGCGACGGCTCCCGTCGCCGCCGCACGGCTCGAGGCGCCGCGTCGCCCGACCATCAAGGGCCAGGCCCGCGTCGGGCGCACCCTGGTGGCCCGCGCCGGCCAGTGGGACGACGGGGTGACCCTCACCTACCGCTGGCTCGCCGATGGCAAGGTCCTCCGGAAGGAGAGCGGCAAGCGGTTGGAGGTCGGCCCTGCGCTGCGTAGCAAGAGGATCAAGGTCCAGGTCACCGGCTCCCGCCCGGGGTACGCCGACGCCTCGGTCATGAGCAGGCTCACCCAGCAGGTGCGTTGAGCTCAGTGATGGTTGACCACCGGGTGCGTTGAGCACCCGGACCGCGAGAGGCCCCGGCTCGACCAGAGCCGGGGCCTCTCGTGCCCTGATGGATGCGCGCGCCTGCAGGGATGCGAACCCCAGACGGTGGGGCGGGTCAACCCGTCACCTGATCGTGCAGCAGTCCCGCTCGACCGGGGCTTCGTCGTCACACCTAGGTCGACGGTCTCGGCGTGCCCGTCTCTACCCTGGGCCCATCGCCGGCGACCGGAGAGGATCAGACCTGATGATCATCACCTTCGATCTCTTCTCAGCCCTGACCGACACCCGCAGCGGCGCGAGCGTGACGTTCGCCGAGATCGCCGGTGAACGAGGATGGCCACTCGCAGGCGCGGACGTGTACGACGCCTGGGACGCGCGCAACAAGGCGCTCCAACGCGAGGCACGAGCGCCCGTGACGTTCCGCGACGTGTCCGGCGAGGCCCTGGCGCTGGCGTACGCCGACCTGGGTCTCGACGTTGCCGACCCCATCGGTGAAGACCTGGCGCGGCTGCACGCCTCGATCCCCGACTGGCCGCTGTGGCCGGACGTCGCCGACGCGATCGCCCGGGTGGCGCAGCACGCGCGGGTCGGGTTGCTGTCGAACGTCGATGACGACCTGGCCCGGCTCACCCGCGCACATGCGCTCGTGGACCCCCGGCTGGTGCTGAGCTCCCAGCGCCTTGGGGCCTTCAAGCCCGCTCCGGAGATCTACCGGGCGGCTGCCGCGGCGGTCGCTCCCCAGCGGCTCGTGCACGTCGCTGCCTCGGCACGCGACGTGCGCGGTGCGCTGGAGGCCGGGATCACCACGATCCGGCTGGCCCGTCCCGGGCACGCTGTGGACCCGGAGGGCCCGCAGCCCCCTCTCGAGGCACAGGATGCCGCGGACCTGGCGGGGCTGCTCGCCACCCTCGACTGACCGAGGCCACCATGACGTCCAGGGGCCGATGAGGGTCACGGCGTGCCGGTCCTGTTACTCGGCAGCCGGCAGGGACCTCTCGGACGGCTGCTGCGTGACCGCGGCACCGGCACTGGCCGCCGCGTCGGCATCGCGCTCGTGCTTGGGCTTGAGCCGGTAGAGGACAGCCGCGATGACGGCGGCCGGCACGATGCCCGAGGTGAACAGGGCCGCGACGTTGGAGTGGAACTGCGCCGCCACCTCCGGCTGCAGGGCGAACCCCTGGCCCACCACCACGGACACGGCCACGATGATCAGGTCGTTCTGGGTGAGCGGGTTCGTCGTGATCAGGCTGATCCCTGCCGAGATGATCATCCCGAACATCACGACCGCCGCGCCACCGATGACGGGGGCCGGGACGACGGCGATGACGACCGCCACCTTGGGGACGAAGCCGGAGAGGATCAGGAAGCAGGCGCCGATGGTGACGACGAAGCGGCTCATCACCCCGGTGAAGGCGACCAGGCCGACGTTCTGGGAGAACGACGTGTTGGGCAGCGCGCTGAACAGGGCAGCCAGCGCCGTGCCGAGACCGTCGCCCATCAGGCCGCCCCGCATCTCCTGGGGCGTGGCCTCCCGTCCGGCACCGGTCTTGGTGAGGGCGGAGATGTCACCCACCGTCTCGATGGAGGTGGCGACAGCCATGGCACCCATCGCGATGAGCGCGGCGGCCGGGAAGTCCAGACCGAACTCCAGGGGCCGGGGAGCGGCCAGCCACTTCTCATCGGCCACCCGGCCCCAGTCGACCATGCCCAGGGTGGTCGCCAACAGGTAACCCAGCGCCAGGCCGAACAGGACCGCGGCGGCCCCCACGAAGCCCTTCCCGAAGCGGTAGATCAGCAGGATCGCGATCAGCACGAACGAGGCCACGCCCAGGTTGCGCAGGGAACCGAGGTCCTCCGCACCCGCACCGCCCCCGAAGAGCAGGATCCCGGTCGGGATCAGGCCGACACCGATCACCAGCACCACGATCCCGGCGACCAGCGGCGGGAAGAGGTGGCGGATCTTGGTGAAGACGGCGCCGAAGAAGATCTGGACCACTCCGGCGAAGAGCGCCCCTCCGAACACCGCGGCCAAGCCGTACTCCTGGGCCAGCGGGATCGCCACCACGAGGAACCCGAAGCTGGTGCCCTGCACCAGCGGCAGCCGCGCCCCGACGGGGCCGATGCCCACGGTCTGGACGAGGGTGGCGATGCCGGCGACGAGCAGCGCCATCTGGACCAGGAAGGCGGTGTCCTCGGGGCTGGACCCGATCGCGCCGGCCAGGATGACCGGGATGGTGACGTTGCTGGCCATCATCACCATGACGTGCTGGAGCCCCAGCGGCACGGCGGTGCGCAAGGGCGGACGGTCGTCGGGCCCGTAGCGCAGGGGGGCGGTGCTGCTCATGGTGCAGTCCTCACAGTCGAAGCGGCTGGAAGGGCTCAAACTACGAAGCAGCTGCGCGCTGGGACACGAGGGAAAGTGACAGGGCTCGGGCCACGAGTTGGACAGGTCTCGACGGTGACCCCCGCGCGGACCTCGGGTGGCCGGCGCCGCCTGCGAGGCCCGGTGGACCGCAGGAACAGGAGAAGCCCGGTCCGAGAGGACCGGGCTTCGTGATCTGTGCGCCTGTAGGGATTCGAACCCCAAACCTTCTGATCCGTAGTCAGATGCTCTATCCGTTGAGCTACAGGCGCCCTTCGACACGGCGGACCGTGCGACCCAAGGAGATTAGCGCAGTCCGGGCGGCGAGCCGAAATCGGGCCCTCGGGGGGCCGCCCGCCCGCCGTGGCCGCGCGGCATAGGTGTGACGGAGCCCACTGTGCGTTGAACGATCCAATGGTCGGTCCCCGACGGGCAGCGGTACATTCGCCGCAATCCGGGTCCGCTCGTCTCCACGCGCGCCCCGGCCCACAAAAGTCGGCGGCAACGATGCCGTGCGATCCACATCAGCTCCACGACACTCCGTCGATACGCTCGACGGCCGGGGCGCCGACCCCGCTGCGCGAGGTCCGGTCCCCGCGAATGCGCGAGAGGTAAGAAGCAGATGACCGCCGACCAGGCACTGAGCGACGCTCCCACGACCCACCAGGGGATCCTGGACTTCGTCGCGGAGATCGCGGCGATGACCAAGCCCGACGCCGTCTACTGGTGCACCGGCTCCGACGAGGAGTGGACCAAGCTGACCGACGCGCTCGTCGGCACCGGCACGTTCACCCAGCTGAACCCCTCGATCAAGCCGAACTCGTACTACGCGGCCTCCGACCCCATCGACGTGGCGCGCGTCGAGGACCGCACCTACATCTGCTCGGTCGACGAGAAGGACTGCGGGCCCACCAACAACTGGATGGCGCCCGACGAGATGAAGACCCTCATGCGGGGCCTGTACGACGGCTGCATGACCGGGCGCACCATGTACGTCATCCCCTTCGTCATGGGTCACCTCGACGCCGAGAAGCCGATGTTCGGCATCGAGCTCACCGACTCCGCCTACGTCACCGCCTCGATGCGCGTGATGGCCCGCATGGGCTCCAAGGTCCTGGACCGGATGACCGAGCTGGACGCCGACTTCGTGCAGGCCGTGCACTCCGTGGGCCACCCCCTCGCCGAGGGCCAGGCCGACGTGAAGTGGCCCTGCAACGACACGAAGTACATCGTGCAGTTCCCCGAGGAGCGGACCATCTGGTCCTTCGGCTCCGGCTACGGCGGCAACGCGCTGCTGGGCAAGAAGTGCTACGCGCTGCGCATCGCCTCGGTGATGGCGCGCGACGAGGGCTGGCTGGCCGAGCACATGCTCATCCTCAAGCTCACCAGCCCCCAGGGCGTGACCAAGTACGTCGCCGCGGCCTTCCCCAGCGCCTGCGGCAAGACCAACCTGGCCATGCTGCAGCCGACCATCCCGGGCTGGAAGGTCGAGACCCTGGGCGACGACATCGCCTGGATGCGCATCGGCGAGGACGGCCGCCTGTGGGCGGTCAACCCCGAGTACGGCTTCTTCGGCGTGGCGCCGGGCACCAACGAGCACACCAACCCCAACGCCATGCGCACCATCAACAAGGGCAACTCCGTCTTCACCAACGTCGCGCTCACCGAGGACGGCGACGTGTGGTGGGAGGGCCTGGAGAACCCGCCGGCCAGGGCCACCTCCTGGAAGGGCGAGCCCTGGACCCCGGACTCCGAGGAGCTCTCCAGCCACCCGAACAGCCGCTACTGCACCCCGATCAAGCAGTGCGACATCCTCGCGGCCGAGTACGACGACCCGCGCGGCGTCCCGATCGACGCGATCCTCTTCGGTGGTCGTCGCAAGACGACCGTCCCGCTGGTCTTCGAGGCCCGCGACTGGACCCACGGCACCTTCCTCGGCGCGACGCTCTCCTCGGAGACCACCGCCGCCGCGACCGGTGCGGTCGGCGTCGTGCGCCGCGACCCGATGGCGATGCTCCCCTTCATCGGCTACAACGCCGGTGACTACTTCAGCCACTGGATCAACATCGGCAAGGACAACGACGCCGCCAAGCTGCCGAAGATCTTCTACGTCAACTGGTTCCGCCGCGACGACGAGGGCGGCTTCCTGTGGCCCGGCTTCGGCGAGAACAGCCGCGTGCTGAAGTGGGTCGTGGAGCGCATGGACGGCCAGGCCGGCGCCCGGGAGACCCCCATCGGCTACGTGCCCACCCCCGAGGCGCTCGACACCGACGGTCTCGACATGACCGACGAGGCGCTGCACGCCGCGCTCGAGGTCGACGCCGAGGAGTGGAAGGCCGAGATCCCGCAGATCCAGGAGTGGTTCGAGAAGTTCGGCGACGACCTGCCGGGCGTGCTCTGGAGCGAGCTCGACGGCCTGAAGGCCCGCCTGGGCGTCTGAGCCCACCGCCTCTGAGCGTCAAACGCCGCAGGCCCCGCCCCGCTCCGGGGGGCGGGGTCTGTTGCGTCCGGGGACCCCGCCGATGTGCGAGGATCGTCCGCCCGGCCACCTCGGGGCAGCCCCCGGCCGATCCCCCCTGACCCCTTCCGAGCCCTCCAGGAGGACCCGTTGTCGCGCTACGGTCCCGAGCACCGGGCCCTCTTCGAGTCCGGGGCCGCGCCGCTCTACGAGGCGGCGGTCGCCGAGGGCGGGCTGGGCGTCGACGACGCGCGGGTGCAGGACGGCGCCGACACCCACGCCGCGTTCGCCCTGCTGCTCGAGCTCGGGCTGCTCCACCTCGACCCGGAGGGGGCGACGTACCTGCCCGAGGACCCCAGCACCGTGCAGTCGCGCGTGGTCTCCCCGCTCAGCCAGAGCGGCAGCCGGCTGCTGGAGGAGTCCTCGCAGTGGGCGCGCGCCTTCGGCGGGCTGGCCCAGACCTGGCGCCGGGCGCCCCAGAACGAGCGCGGCGGCCCCTTCACCTACCTGCGCGACGGCGCCATCAGCAGCTACCTCGAGGCGCTGGTGGCCGAGGTGGAGGACGAGATGCTGACCGCGCAGCCGCAGGCCGGCCGGGACGCCGCCACCCTCGCGGCGGCCGCCCAGCGCGACATCGCCGCCCTCGAGCGCGGCGTCCGGATCCGCACGCTCTACCAGCACAGTGCCCGCCGCAGCACCATCACCCACCAGTACGTCGCCTCGGTCACCGAGCGCGGCGCGGAGGTCCGCACGCTCGACGAGTTCTTCAACCGGATGATCGTGGTGGACCGCCGGGTCGCGATCATCCCGGCCGCCGAGGACCTGACCGTCGCCATCGCGGTGCGGGAGCCCTCCGTGGTCGCCTACCTCGTCGACGTCTTCGAGCGGGCCTGGGGCCGCGGCCGCGCGTTCACGAACAAGGACACGTCGCTGCTGCGCGACATCGCGGTCGAGCAGCGCCAGATGACGATCCGGATGCTGGTCGAGGGCCACGCCGACCCGGTCAGCGCCAAGCGGCTCGGCGTCAGCCCGCGCACCTACGCCGGCTACGTGGCCGACCTCAAGGACGAGTACGAGGCGGAGACCCGCTTCCAGCTCGGCTACACCATGGGGCGGCTCGGGATCTCGGGCACCGAGACCCCCGACTCCCCCGGCGCCTCAGGGCCCCTGGGGGCCCCAGCAGGGCCAGGGAGCCCCGAGGGGGCCTGAGACACACCGAAGGCCCCACCGGGAGGGGAGGGGCCTCAGATGCGCGGACGACGCCGCGGGGGGAGCTGCTGGGGGCTGCGGGGACTCAGGGGGCGGGGCGACAGCCGCCGCAGCCCCAGCTGCTGTCCATGGCCTGGGCGGGCGCGGCGGCTCCGAGCAGGCCGACGGCGAGTGCCGTGGCGGCGACGAGGGCTCCAGCCTTGCGGACGATCTTCATGGGACGACCCTTCCTTCGCTCATGCGGGCCAGATCGTGGCCCGTGCCCCGAGTCTGCCCCAGGTCGCGCTCCCCACACCCGGACGGTGTGGGCCAGGTTCCTGCAATGCACAAACCTGCAGTCGGGTGCGGTCGCACGGCGCCGCGGCGAGCAGCGGACGCGGGCATGGCACGACCCCCGCCGGCTCGCGGCCGGCGGGGGTCGTGCGCTGGCGGAGGCGGAGGGATTTGAACCCTCGATGGGGTTGTAGCCCCAAACCCGCTTAGCAGGCGGGCGCCATAGACCGGACTAGGCGACGCCTCCCGGCAGCGCCGACAGGTTACAAGCCCGAGCCGCCCAGCGACCAATCAGGGGCGTCCCCGCGCAGGCGCGGGGTCGGCGCGGAGCCGCGGGGAGCGGTCAGCCCAGGGGTCGGTGACCCTGGCCGGCACGCAGCCGACGCTGCATCTCGCGCACGAACTGCTCGCGGTCCATCGCGAGCGTGTCGACCGGGACGGTCGTCGTGCCGGCGTCACCGAGGTGCAGCACCAGGCAGTCGATGCCGTGCGGCGCCGCGGTCGTGGCCTCGGTGACGTCGGCCCAGCGGGCCCGCTTGACCCCGGCTCCGCGCACCGGCCCGACGACGTACCCGTCCTCCTCGGCGCGCAGCACGTAGGCGCGGTTGCGTAGCCACCAGCCGAGCGCGAAGACCCCGACCAGGCCGAGCGCGAGCACCACGACGAGCACGTCGGCGTTGACGCCGGCGAGGGCGACCACGGCCGTGCCGACGAACAGCACGAGCGCCAGGGCGACCACGCTGATCCCGACCAGCCGCACGGTGAAGGTCTGGGCGAAGCGGTAGTCGTGCGGCGTGGGGAGCTGCGTCTCGGGCATGGCCCGATTCCACACCACGGCACTTCGGGGCGCCAACCGGGCGGGCCGGGCCGGTCTTCTAGAGTGACCTGGCACGCGTCCTTGCCGACGCGCGCACGGAGGGGTGCCGGAGTGGCCTATCGGAACCGCCTTGAAAGCGGTCGTAGGGAGACCTACCGCGGGTTCGAATCCCGCCCCCTCTGCCAGGCCCGGGGTCGTGCCCCTGGGGGTGCCACCGGGCTCACGCTCGGGGGCACGACCTCACGGGGTGAGGGACAGCAGGAGGTCGCCCTCCTGGACGGCGTCGCCGGGGACCACGTTGACCGAGACGACCGTGCCGGCGGCCTCGGAGATGACGGGGATCTCCATCTTCATCGACTCCAGCAGCACGACGGTGTCGCCGACCTCGACGCGTGCACCCACCGCGACCGGCACCTCGAGGACGCCTGCCACCATCTCCGCCACGATCTGAGTCACCTGTTCACGAGCCACCTCATGAACGTAACCGTTACCGACAGGTACGTCGGATCCACTCGGTCATGGCTCAGAGCAGGGCCTGGCCGCGGGCCGGTTCCGGTCGACCCGCCGCCTGCTCCTCGGCCCGGCGGGCGCGACGTCCGCGGGGACCGGTGAGGCGCAGGTCGAGGCGGATCAGGGCGAACCCGATCAGCAGCCCGAGGGCCAGGCTGTAGACGATCGACAGCCCGACCTCGAGCAGCGCGATCGAGGGGTTCATCATCGCGCTCGCCACAGGAGCGGTCGCGGCGACGCCGAAGGCGCACACCCACCAGCCCTGACGCCGGCGGGCGCGCATGTGGCAGCCCCAGACGAGGGCGGGCGCGCCCAGCACCGTGGCGATCGGACGCGGGAAGGCGCCGAGGTTCTCGCGCGACCAGCGCACCCCGTCGAGCAGGTCGGTGACCACCTCGCCGGGCCCGTAGCGGCGCAGCAGCTCGGCGTAGCCCAGGGTCAGCAGCAGCACCGCCGCCCCGACCAGGACGATCAGCAGTCCGCGCCGGCCCAGGCCGTGGAAGCCGGCGCCGAGGCGGAAGACGAGACCGAAGACCCCGAGCAGGGCCAGGCCGAGCGTCGCGTACTCGAAGCGCACGACGCTGATGACCGGTTCCAGCCCGACCACCGCCAGGGCTCCGATCGACGCGATCGTGAACGCGAACAGGCCCTCGCGGGCAGCGTGGCGGAAGCGGCGGGCGGGGACGGTGCCCATCACGGCCAGCACCGCGGCGACCACGCAGGTCAGCGCCGCGGCGCCGGTGCGCAACCGGTCCTCGTCGAGGACCAGCACCGCGACGCCGATGGCCACGGCGAGGGTGCCGAACACGACCGGTCGTCCGCCGGTGCGCGCCGCCAGCGCCCAGGTGAAGGCGCCCGCGACCGCGACGGAACCGACGCCGGGCAGCCACGCGGGGCCGACCTCGACCATGCCGGCGACGAGCAGGGCGAGGCCGCCGAGGACACCGACGAACCAGGCACGCAGCGGCCAGGGGGACGCCGCCAGGCGGTCCACGGCTGCGCCGAGGCGCTGCAGGCGACCGCCGCCGCGGCCCTCGGGTGCCTCGGGTGTCTCGGGGACGTCGTCGCTGTCCTCGGTGCGTCGGGGGTCGAGCGGCCCCGGGGCGCCCTGCTGCCCCACCACCGGCGGGGCGGGCGGTCCGACCGGTGCCGGACGACCCGGTTCGCCGGCCGGTCGTGCGGCGTCGGGCTGGTTCAGCACCCAGCGGCGGCCCGGGCCCGACGCGGGGCCTGCCGCGGGACCCGTCGCGGTCGCGGTCGCCGGGCGGGCGAAGCGTCGCGGCGACTCAGCGCGACGGCGAGGTGCTGATCGGGACACGTCGAGGAAGGCTACAACCGACGGTTGGCCAGCGACGGGTTGGTGCGCCGCGCCTCGTCCAGCCGTGCGAGGTCCACCACGCCCGTGACGGTCTCGGCGCCCTCACCGGCCTCCGCCAGCACGTCTCCCAGCGGGTCGACCAGCATCGAGTGGCCGCTGTAGCGCGGCGCCGGCTGGGCCGCGGCAGCGACGTACACGGTGTTCTCGATGGCGCGGGCGCGGAGCAGGGTGCGCCAGTGGTCGACCTTGCGCGGGCCGGCCACCCACGCGGCCGGGACCACGAGGAGGTCGGCGCCGGCGTCGACGAGCAGCCGCGCGAGCTCGGGAAAGCGCAGGTCGTAGCAGGTCATCAGCCCCACGCGGACGCCGCCGACCTCGACCACCGCCGGGGTGGTGTCGCCGGGGCTGAGCCGGCCGGACTCGCGGTAGCCGAAGGAGTCGTAGAGGTGGATCTTGCGGTACGCAGCGACCGCGGCGCCCCGCACCAGCAGCGTGTTCCAGGGTCGTGCGGGGTCGGGGCCGACCTCGAACATGCCGGCCACGAGCGTCGTACGCCGCTCCTGCGCGACGCGCGCCAGCTCGGAGCCGAAGGGGCCCTCGGCCGGTTCGGCGGCGGCGCTGACGTCGGACCCGGCCGGGCCGAAGTCACGGGCGAAGGCCTCCGGGAGCACCACCAGGTCCTGGCCCTCGGGCACCAGCTGCTCGAGACGGGCGCGGTTGGCCCCCGGGTCGACGTCGGAGGCCTCCTGGACCAGGGCGACTCGCAGCGTGGTCATGGCCCCAGCCTGCCATCCTGGGCCCATGAACGAGGCAGTTGAGCGGGAGGACCTGGGCGCCGAGGGTGACGCCTTCTGCGCCGTCGTGCTCGCCGGGGGCGCGGCGGTGCGGCTCGACGGGGCCGACAAGGCCTCCGTGGAGCTCGCGGGGCGCACCCTGCTGGCCTATGCGCTCGAGGCGCTCGTCGGGGCCGCCGAGGTCGTCGTGGTCGGCGACCCGGTCCCGACCCCGCTCCCGGTCACCTTCACCCGTGAGGAGCCGCGCCACGGCGGGCCGGTCGCCGCGCTGCTGGCGGGCCGGGACGCGCTGCGACGGCGCCCACGCACGCTGGGGGTGCTCGCCGTGGACATGCCGCACGTGCACGCGACCACCTTCGCGCGGCTGCACCGGGCCGTCGGGGACCACGACGGCGCCCTCCTCGTCGCACCGGACGGCCGGCACGCGCTGGCGCTGGTGCTGCGGGCCGACCGGCTCGACGCCGTACGCCCTCCCCGGGGGGAGGAGCACGGGATGGCGCTGCACCGGCTGCTGTCCCGCCTCGACCTGGTCGAGGTGCCGGCCGAGGACCGGGAGCACCGCGACGTCGACACCTGGGCGGACCTGCGTGACCTCGCCGACGGCTGATCGCCCCGCGCCCTTGCGTCCGGACGGGTCGCGTCGACAAGGTGGGGGGGTGAACCTGCACGACTGGATCGACGAGCTGTGCGACGTGCTCGACCTCGACGCCGAGGTCGACGAGGCGCTGCTGCTCGACCTGGCCCGCGACGTCGCCCACGCGGTGGCACGCCCGGCCGCGCCGCTGTCGGCGTTCCTGCTGGGGATGGCCGCCGGCGCTCGCGGGGGGCACCCCTCCGTCGTGGAGGAGCTGGTCGAGCGCGCCCGCGGGCTCGCCGAGGGCTGGGACAAGCCGGCCGCGGTCGCCGACGACCAGATCACGGTCGACGCGCTCGAGGACGACGACGCGCTCACCGAGGTCGAGGACCTCGACCCCGCGGCGCTCGCCGACCTCGACGCCGACGAGGAGGAGTAGCCACGGCCCCTAGGGTGGGGTCATGCGTGCCGTGATCGCCCAGGGGTCCGGTGGACCCGACGTCCTGTCCGTGAGCGAGCTGCCCGACCCCGCCCCGGGTCCGGGCGAGGTGCTGGTGGAGGTCGCCGCCGCGGGGCTCAACCGCGCCGACCTGCTGCAGCGCCAGGGCTTCTACCCGCCGCCGCCGGGCGCCTCCGACGTGATCGGCATGGAGTGCTCCGGCACCGTGGCCGCGCTCGGTGAGGGTGTGGAGGGCTGGGCGGTCGGCGACGAGGTCTGCTGCCTGCTCGCCGGGGGCGGCTACGCGTCGTACGTCGTCGTGCCGGTCGGGCAGGTGATGCCGGTGCCCGCCGGGGTCGACCTGGTCACGGCCGCTGCGCTGCCCGAGGTCGCTGCGACCGTCTGGTCCAACGTCTTCATGGTCGCAGGGCTGCAGGCCGGCGAGTCGCTGCTCGTGCACGGCGGCGCGGGCGGCATCGGCACCTTCGCCATCCAGCTCGCCCACGCCTTCGGCGCGCGGGTCCTCACCACCGGGGGCACGCCGGAGAAGCTGCAGTTCTGCGCCGACCTGGGGGCCGACGTGACCATCGACTACCGCGAGCAGGACTTCGTCGAGGTGGCCCGCGCCAGCACCGACGGCGGGGTCGACGTCATCCTCGACAACATGGGCGCGAAGTACCTCGCTCGCAACGTCGACGCGCTCGCCCTCGAGGGACGCCTGGTCGTGATCGGCATGCAGGGCGGCACCAAGGCCGAGCTGGACCTCGGCAAGCTGCTGCGCAAGCGGGGCGCGGTGATCGCCACGTCGCTGCGCTCGCGTCCGGTCGAGAGCAAGGCGGCGATCTGTGCCGCCGTCGTCGAGCACGTGTGGCCGCTGGTCGCCGAGGGCCGGGTGCGTCCGATCGTGCACGGCACCATGGCGCTGGAACAGGTCCGCGAGGCGCACGAGCTGATGGAGTCGGGCGCCCACACCGGCAAGATCCTGCTCACCCTGTAGGACCGACGCACCGCACGGTGGTTCCTCCTAGGCTGGGGGCATGAGCCAGCAGTCCGACACGCAGCCACAGCCCGAGCGCCCCGGCTCCCCCGAGGGGGAGCAGGACCAGCAGGTCGTCATCGTGGGGCCCGACGGTCAGCCGATGGCCACGATGCCGGCCTCGGCGCTCGACCTGGCCGGTCAGGACGGGGACGGCGGCGAGCGCGAGGACGGCGGCGAGCGCTCGATCACCGAGCTCGTCGAGCAGCCCGCGAAGGTCATGCGGATCGGCAACATGATCAAGCAGCTCCTCGAGGAGGTGAAGGCCGCGCCGCTCGACGAGGCGAGCCGCCAGCGCCTCAAGAACATCCACCAGGCCTCCATCGCCGAGCTCGAGGACGGCCTGGCCCCCGAGCTGGTCGAGGAGCTGGACCGGCTCTCGCTGCCCTTCACCGAGGAGGGCCTGCCCACCGAGGCCGAGCTGCGGATCGCGCAGGCGCAGCTCGTCGGGTGGCTCGAGGGCCTCTTCCACGGCATCCAGACCGCGATCTACGCCCAGCAGATGGCCGCCAAGGCCCAGTTCGAGCACATGCGGCGCAGCTTGCCCCCGGGCCCGACGGGTCAGCAGGGTCCCGGCGCCCGGCCCGGCGGCGACCCCGGTGCCCAGCCCGGCGACTCCGGCGGCATGTACCTCTGACCCACCGCGACCCGGCCCAGATATCCCGCCGAGTCGGCCCGCATAGCCCGTCGAGTCGGCGCAGAGCAGCACCCCTGGCCGAGACATCCGGGCCGGGTCAGTGCGACATCTGGGCCGGGTCAGTGCGACATCCGGGCCGGGTCGACGCGACATATGGGCCGGGTCAGTGCAACATCTGGGCCGGGTCGGCGAGAGATTTGCGCCGGGTCAGCGGCGGGCGAGGCGGCGGGCCAGGATCAGCCCGAGTCCTCCGACGATGACCATCGCGGCGCCGGGGGCCAGGGCCCGCGAGAGCGGCCTGAGCGGCTCGAGCTGGAGACGGTCGAACTGCGCCGAGGGCGGCTCGGCAGCCACCGGCGGCGAGGGGTTCGGGAAGATCTGCTCGACCTCCCGCATCAGGGCGGCGTCGCTGGGAGCGGTCCCGCTGTCCCCGGCGGCCAGGAGCCGGCTCTCCTCGTCACCGGTGACGAAGAAGGCGTACGTCGTGTCGTCCTGCAAACGTCCCAGGTCGCACCCGCCCGAGCTGCGGGTGGTGACGACCTCGACCGTGGTCTCGGTGACCCGGCTGCCGCCCTTGTAGACGAGATCGACCTCGACCTCGTGGGTGACCTCGACGCCGCGCTGGCCGCCCGAGAGACGCTTCGCGGAGCTCGACACGACCTTGCCCGTGAAGACGGCCTGGGCCTGGCGGGCCCGGGAGCTGACGGAGGTGTCGCTGTCGCACTTCTGGCCGCTCGCGGCCGCGGGCGACAGCAGGGAGCCCATCCCCAGCAGCGGGCCCAGCAGCAGGCCCAGCAGCAGCCCGAGGCCGACCAGCGGGGCGCCCAGCCGCCTCGCGAGCGCAGGCGAGCCGGGTCGCGCGGTCACGGAACGGGGGCTCGGCACGATGACATGAGACCAGATCACAGGCCGAACACACCAGCCAGGACCCGCGCCACGCCGTCCTCGTCGTGCCCGGGGGCGACGTGGTCGGCCAGCTCGGTGACCGTGTGGTGCGCGTCGGCCATGGCGTACGACGTCCCCGCCCAGCCGAGCATCGGCAGGTCGTTGGGCATGTCGCCGAAGGCGATGACGTCGGCGGCCTCGATCCCCCGCTCGGCGCAGAGCAGCTCCAGCGTGGACGCCTTGGTGACCTCGGGGCCGCTGATCTCGAGCAGCGTCGTGGTCGACGACCAGGTGATGACCAGGCGCCCGCCGGTGACCTCCTCGGCGACGTCCCAGAACTCCTGAGGCCCCAGCTCCTCGTGGCGGGCCAGCAGCTTGAGCGCCGGCCCGTCGAAGAGCTCCTCGACCGGAGCACGGCGGACAGCGTCGGGCACCTGGTAGCGCTCCATGAACGAGGGCTCCAGCTCGATGCCCCGCACCGTCTCGACGGCGTACGCCGTGCCGGGCACCGCGGCGCGCAGGGCCGCGCAGACCTCGAGGCCCAGGGAGGGCTGGATCGGCCGCTCGAGCACCGCGCGGTCGCCGGTGACGTCCCAGACGAGCGCACCGTTGGAGATGATCGCCAGCCCGTGGGCGCCGACGTGCTCGAAGACGTCGGCGGCCCAGCGCAGCGGGCGGCCGGTGACGAACACGACCGGCACGTCGCGGCGGTCGAGCTCGAGCAGCACCTCACGGGTGTAGGGCGAGACGGTGCCGTCGCTGCGCACCAGCGTGCCGTCGAGGTCGGTCGCGACCAGCCGCGGCGGCCGGTGCAGCCGGGGCAGCTCGAGCGGGTCGGGCGGCCGGGTCACGCGGACACCGCCGGCAGCGGCCGCACCATCACCAGGTGGCCGTCCTCGTTGCTGCCGCGCAGCCCGGTGAAGCCGCAGCCGGCCAGCACCTTGAGGCTGGCCCGGTTCTCGGGGGCGACCGCGGCGCGCACCCGCACGCCGGCCGCGTCGGTGGCGGCGAGGACGCCGCGCAGCGCCTCGCTGGCGAACCCGTAGCCCTGCGCCTGCGCGACCAGGCCGTAGCCGACCTCCGCCTCGAGCACACCGTCGGCGGCGGGTGCGGGGGGCCCGAAGAAACCGATCGAGCCGAGCACCGTGGTGCCTCGCACCACGTGGCGCGAGCTCCACCCGCTGCCGAGCACGAAGAGCGTGGCCGCGTCACGGTCGTCGGGGCGGGGGAAGTCGGGGTGCCAGTGCGGCCGGTGCCGCCCGGCGAGGATGTCGGCGGCCTCGTCGGCGCTCCACAGCGGCAGCACCAGCCGTTCGGTGCGGATCTCGCCGGGCAGCGGGCCGGGGCCCCCGTCGGTGCTCATGCCGGCCAGTAGCGCGACATCTCGAGCGCGGCCCCGTCGTCGTCGACGGTGGCGGTCACGGCGTCGGCCGCCGAGCGGACCTGCTCGATCGCCTGGCCCATCGCCACCCCGCGCCCGGCCCACGCGAGCATCTCCAGGTCGTTGCGCCCGTCGCCGATGGCCAGCACGTCCGCGGCGTCGATGCCGAGGTCGTCGGCCACCTGCGCCAGCCCGGAGGCCTTGGACACGCCGACCGGGGCCAGATCCATCCAGGCCGTCCAGCCCACGATGTAGTCGGTGCCGTGCAGGCCCAGGCGGCCGGCGAGGGCGACGAAGTCGTCGACGGTCGCGTCGGGGTCGCGGATGATGACGCGGCTGACCGGCTCGGCGACCATCCGATCCACCTCGGCCAGGATCATCTCCCCCGACAGCTCTCCGTCGGGGAACTGCCGGTTGACCCGGTAGCCCACGCCGCGCTCCTCGACCGCGACCAGTGCGTTCGGGTGCTCGGCGAGCACGGCCGCCACAGCGGGACGGGCGTCGAAGGTCTGCTCGTGCACGACCTGCATCGGCGGGTAGCGGAAGACGACCGCCCCGTTGGAGGCCACCACCCACACCGGGTGCTCCTCGGTGGCGAGCCCGAGCATGTCGGCGACGCCGGTCATCCCGTCCGGCGAGCGGCCCGAGGCCAGCACGATGTGCGCACCCGCCTCCTGCGCCCGGCGTACGGCGTCGTGGACGGCCGGCGTGATCTCCTCGTGCGAGGTGCCGGTGCCGTCGATCCAGCGCAGCAGCGTGCCGTCGATGTCGAGGGCCACCAGCCGCGGCGTCCAGCCGGCGACCGGCGCGGGGCCGGGGACGGGCGCGCTCATCGGGCGACCGGCTCCATGACCTCGAGGCCGCCCAGGTAGGGCTGCAGCGCCTTCGGGACGCGGACCGAGCCGTCGGCCTGCTGGTGGGTCTCGAGGATGGCCACGATGGTGCGGGTCATCGCGCACAGGGTGCCGTTGAGCGTGGCGACCGGGCGCATCTCGGTGCCGTTGTCGGTGGCGAACCGGCCGCGGGTGTCGAGGCGCCGGGTCTGGAAGTCGGTGCAGTTGGAGGTCGAGGTGAGCTCGCGGTACTTGCCCTGGGTCGGGATCCAGGCCTCGCAGTCGAACTTGCGGATGGCCGAGAGCCCGAGGTCGCCGGCCGCGACGTCGATGACCTGGTAGGCCAGCTCGAGCTTGTCGAGGAAGGCCTTCTCCCAGCCCAGCAGCCGCTGGTGCTCGGCCTCGGCGTCCTCGAGGGTGGTGTAGACGAACATCTCGACCTTGTCGAACCAGTGCACCCGGATGATGCCCTTGGTGTCCTTGCCGTGAGAGCCGGCCTCCTTGCGGAAGCACGGGCTGAAGGCGGCGTAGCGCAGCGGCAGGTCGTCACCGTCGAGGATCTCGTCGGAGTGGAACGCCGCCATCGGCACCTCCGAGGTGCCCACGAGGTAGAGGTCCTCTCCCTCGATCCGGTAGACGTCGTCGGCGGCCTGGCCCAGGAAGCCGGTGCCCTCCATCGCGCGCGGGCGAACCAGCGACGGCGGCACGACCTGGATGAACCCGGCCGCGCGGGCCTGCTCCATGGCCAGGTTGACCAGGGCCAGCTCGAGCTGGGCGCCGATGCCGGTCAGGAAGTAGAACCGGCTGCCCGAGACCTTGGCGCCGCGCTCGATGTCGATCGCGCCGAGCATCTTGCCCAGCTCGACGTGGTCGCGCGGCTCGAAGCCCTCGGCCGCGAAGTCGCGCGGGGTGCCGATGGTCTCCAGCACCACGAAGTCGTCCTCGCCGCCCGGCGGGGTCTCCTCGGAGGTGAGGTTCGGCATCGAGGCCAGCGCGCCCTGCCAGGTCGCCTCGGCCTCGACCTGGGCGGCCTCGGCGGCCTTCACGTCGGCGGCGAGGGTCTTGGTCTGCGCCAGCAGCGCCTGCTTCTCCTCGCCCTGTGCCTGCGGGATCTGCTTGCCCAGCTGCTTCTGCTCCGCACGCCTCGTCTCGTACGCCGCGATGGCCGAGCGTCGCGCGGTGTCGGCGGCCAGCGCGCGGTCCACGACGTCCGTGGGCAGCCCTCGCTTGGTCAGCGAGGCTCGGACGCGGTCGGGGTCGTCACGCAGGATGCGGGGATCGATCATGGACAGAGGCTATCGCCGGCCCCCGCGGCGCCTCACCCCCGTCGTGGCCGCGGGCGTCACCCATACTGGTCGGCGTGCTGGACCGCTCCCGATACGTGCTGCTGAGCTGGGCCGTCGCCTGCTTCGCCGTGTTCACCCTGCTCGCCCTCGCCGTCACCGGCGGCTGGGGCCCGTTGGCGGGGCTCGACGACCGTGGGGAGCCGCTCGAGGTGTGGGCGGTCGACGTCGGTTGGCTGCACCCGCCGCTGCGCTGGGTCGAGGCGGGGCTCGGCACGACCGGGATGACGGTGCTGACGATCGCGCTGGCCGCGGCCATGTTCGCGCGCGGGCACCGCCGGGCAGCGGCGTACGCCGTCGTCGTGATGGGCGTGACCGCGGCCGCCACCACCGGTCTCAAGCTGCTGGTCGCCCGCGACCGCCCGCAGTGGCAGGACGCGGAGTCGGCGCTGTCGAGCAACGCGTTCCCGTCGGGCCACGCCTCGTCCACCGCGGCCTTCGCGGCGGTGTGCGTGGTGCTCGCGATCATGCTCGTGCGCCGCCTCAGCACCCGTCGCCTCGTGTACGTCGCTGCCACCGCGCTGGTCGTCGTCGCCGGGCTCGACCGGGTGCTGCTCGGGCGGCACTACGCCACCGACGTGGTCGCGGGCGTGCTGCTCGGCATCGGGGTGGCGCTGCTGACGCTGGCCTTCTACTCCCCCCGTCCTCGCAGCCACGCGGTCAAGTCTGATCCGCTGCCCGACCCGTTCCCGATGGCCCGGGGGCTCGCGGTGGTGCTGAACCCGATCAAGGTCGAGGACCAGGGCGCCTTCCGGGCCACGGTCTCGGCGATGGCGGCCGAGGCCGGCTGGTCGGAGCCCACCTGGCACCTGACCACCGTCGAGGACCCGGGCCGCGGGATGGCCGAGGCGGCGTCCGTGGCCGGCGCCGACATGGTGCTGGTCTGCGGTGGCGACGGCACCGTGCGCGAGGTGTGCGCCGAGCTCGCCGGCACCGGCATCCCGGTCGGCATCGTGCCGGCCGGCACCGGCAACCTGCTGGCCCGCAACCTGGGCATCCCGCTCTACCTGCGCGCCGCCATCGACGTGGCCCTGACCGGGCAGGACCGGGCCATCGACATGGTCTCCGTCGAGGGCGACGGCCTCGAGCGCACCCACTTCATGGTGATGGCCGGGATGGGCTTCGACGCCGCGATCATGGAGGGCGTCAACGAGGACATCAAGAAGCGCGTCGGGTGGCTGGCCTACGTGCTGTCCGGGCTGAAGTCGCTGATGTTCCCGGCCATGAAGGTCGAGGTCAGCGTGGACGGCGGGGAGTTCAGCACCCACCGCGCCCGCACCGTGGTCGTCGGCAACGTCGGCTTCCTGCAGGCCGGGATGCCGCTGCTGCCGGACGCGACGATCGATGACGGCGAGCTCGACGTGGTGATCCTGCACCCGCGCAACTTCTTCTCCTGGATCCCGCTGGCCTGGCGGGTGCTGCTCAAGCGCAAGCACACCGACGACCTGGTCAACCGGATGACCGGCGCCTCCGTCGTCGTGCGCACCTCCGCCGACACCCCGCGCCAGCTCGACGGCGACTCCATCGGCTCGGGCCGCGAGCTGCGGATGGAGTGCATCCACGGCCGGATGCTGGTCAGGGTCCCTCGCTGAGCGTCGGCCCGGGCGCCTCGCCGGCCGGCCGGCCGGTGTCGCGCACCAGGTAGACCCACGGGAAGGCCCGCACGGCCACCTCCCAGCCGTCCTGCTCGTAGCGCGACGTCGCGCCCACCCACACCACGCGGCGGTGCTCCCACTGCGTCGACGTACGCCGGACCCGGTGGCGCAGCATCCCCGCGCCGACCGTGCGCCAGCCCAGCCGACCCGCGAGCGCGAGCTCGGCCATCTCGTCGAACGCGGTGACGGGGCCGAGCCACCGCTCCTCGACCGTCCCGTGCGGCCCGCCCTCGAGCTCGTCGGGGCCCCCGGCCCCGGGCATCGTGCCGAAGCGCTGCTGTGCGGCCTGGCGGCTCATCCCCAGCTCGGACCCGAGCGCGGCCCAGCTGTGCCCCGAGGCGCGGGCCGCGGAGACGGCCTGGCCCAGGAGCCGGCGCACCTCCTGCTCCGCCTGGGCGCTGCGCCGCACGATGGCGAGGTGGTCCTGCTCCTCGTCGCTCGGGGGGAGGCTGCCCAGGATCGCGGCTCCCAGCGCCTCGGAGAGGTCGGGAGCCGGCGGCTCAGCGCTCGCCATCGCGACTGGGCAGCCAGCCGTGGTCGACACGGTCGGGCCCGCGCCGCCGCCTGAGGAGCAGCACGGCGCCGAGCACCACCAGGGCGGCGCCGGCACCCTGCCCCATCCCCCCGACGAACCCGTCGACCTGCAGGCCGAGCACGAGGAGGAGGAGCCCGATGACGACCGCCCCGAGCGTCGAGAGATCGAGGGTGCGAGAGAGGGGACTCATGCGTCAACCGTAGATTGACACGTCGGCCGCGTCAAGACTTGCTTGACACCGTTGCGGGCGCCCCGGGGGTCACGAAGTCCCGCTGCCGGATCAGCGCCAGGCACAGCACGGCCGAGGTGAAGGCGATCACCGCGGCGATCGCGATGATGTGGTTGAGCGCCTCGACGACGGCCGAGGTGCCTACCGAGGTCACCAGGTCGTAGGCCTGCTGGCCCGCGGTGCCGCCTCCGCTCTGCTCCGCGCCCTGCCGGGCGGCGTCCGCCGCACGCTCCACCTGGCCCCCCGAGAGGGCGCCCTGGAGCCCCATCAGCGCCTGGTCGGGCACCTTCCCGGTGAGCTCGTCGCGCACGGTCGAGGAGATCTGGTTGCCGAAGATCGACCCGAGCGCGGCGATGCCGGTGGCGATCCCGACCTGGCGGAACGTCGAGTTCACCCCGGAGGCCATCCCGGCCCGGTCGGTGCTCACCACCCCGACCGCGGTGGAGGCCAGCGGCGGGTTGATCAGCCCGATCGCGACGCCGGTGACGATGAGCCCGGGGATCAGCCCGGTCCACGACGAGTCCGGCTCGATGCCCCACAGGAGCAGCAGGCCGACGCCCAGCAGCAGGAAGCCCGGGGCGATGAGCCACTTCGCGGGCACCTTCTCGGTCAGCCGGCCGGCCGCGGCGGCGACCACGAACGAGGCGCCCGAGAGGAACAGCAGCCGCACGCCGGTCCCGACCGCGGAGTAGCCGAGCACGTTCTGCAGGTAGATCACGAGGTAGGCCAGCAGCGAGAAGATCGAGGCCGACACGCCGAAGGCCGCCACGAGACCGCCGACGAAGGTCGGCTTGCGCAGCAGCCGCAGGTCGAGCATCGATTGCTGCTGGCGCAGCTGGGTGACGACGAAGACCGCCAGGAGCACGACCGCTGCCACGAGGCAGACGACCACGCGGGTGTCACCCCAGCCTCGCATCGGCTGACCGGCCTCGATGAGGCCGTAGACGAGGCTCGCGAGCGCGAGGCTGAAGGTGAGGAAACCCGCCCAGTCGGGCCGCCCGGCCCGGGGATCCCGCGACTCGCGGACCTTGCCCAGGGTCACCAGCAGGGCGACCGCGCAGATCGGGATGTTGACGAAGAAGATCCAGCGCCACGACAAGCCGCTGGTCAGCACCCCGCCCAGCACCGGCCCGATCGCGACCGCGACGCCGGTGGTGGCGCCGAACGCGCCGAAGGCGATGCCCCGCTCGCGACCCGTGAAGGCCGTGGCCAGCAGCGCCAGCGCGGTCGCGAACATCGCCGCCCCGCCGATGCCCTGGAACGCGCGGGCCAGGGTCAGGAACAGCACGTCCTGGGCCAGACCGCACGCCAGCGAGCCCAGGGTGAACAGCACGATCCCGATCGCGAAGACCTTGCGGCGACCGAAGAGGTCGGCCAGCGAGCCGGCCGTGAGCAGCAGGGCCGCAAGGCTCAACGCGTAGGCGTCGATCACCCACTGCAGGTCGGCCAGGCTCGCGTCGAGCTGGGCCTGGATGTCGGGCAGCGCGACGTTGACGATGGTGATGTCGAGCAGCAGCATGAACACGCCGGTGCACACGGCGACCAGCGTCCACCACCGAGCGGGGTCGGCGGACCTGTCGACAGCGGCGTACGTCGGCTCGGTCACCAGGTGATACTGCCAGGCTCAGCGAGCCGCGGGCCGGGCGGCGCCGACCGCCTCCTCCTCCTCGGGGGAGAGCTGCTGCTCGCAGGACCAGCCGGTGACCGACTTGGCGTAGGTGCGCGCCTCGCTGCGGCCGTGGATGGAGGTGAGCACGACCCCGTTGCCGCCGTCGTCGAGCAGCGCCACCGACCAGGACAGGTGCCCGCCCATGTCGCCGAACGCGTCGTAGCGCACCACCGCCAGGTGCCGCAGCGCGTCACCGGCCTCCGCGCGCAGCGCAGCCACCTCGCGGCGCAGCCCGACCACGTCCTCGGGCAGCGCGTCGGCGCCCGTCGGCCCCGGCGACGTACGCCGCATGGCCAGGGCTGCGAGGGCGAGCGCGGCCAGGGCGACCACCAGGGAGACGACGGCGAGGGCGAGCACGAGCCGACCCTAGACTCACCTGCGTGCCGACCGTGAGACGCATCGCCTACCAGGGCGAGCCGGGAGCGAACTCCCACATCGTGTGCCAGGAGCACTACCCCGACTGGGAGGCCCTGGCGTGCGCCTCCTTCGAGGACGTCTTCGCCGCCGTCGAGGGCGGGGAGGCGGACCTGGCGATGATCCCGATCGACAACTCGATCGCGGGTCGGGTGGCCGACATACACCACTTCCTGCCGGCGTCGTCGCTGCACATCGTGGCCGAGCACTTCCTGCGCATCCGCTTCCACCTGATGGCCGTCCCCGGCGCCGACCTGGGCACCATCCGCACCGTGCACAGCCACGTGCACGCCCTCGGCCAGTGCCGCCGGATCATCCGCGAGCACGGCCTGGTCCCCCAGATCTCCGGCGACACCGCCGGCGCGGCCCGCGAGGTCGCCGAGGCCGGCGACGTCACCCAGGCCGCGATCTCGCCCCCGCTGGCCGCGGATATCTACGGGCTCGAGGTGCTGGCCGCGGACATCGAGGACGAGGAGCACAACACCACCCGCTTCGTGGTGCTCTCGCGCGACGCCCGGCTCGCCGCCGCCGGCGACGGGCCGGTGGTCACGACGTTCATCTTCAACGTCCGCAACCTGCCCGCGGCGCTCTACAAGGCGCTGGGCGGCTTCGCCACCAACGGCGTCAACATGACCAAGCTCGAGAGCTACATGGTCGACGGGCACTTCACCGCCACCCAGTTCCTCGCCGAGGTCGACGCCCACCCCGACGACCCGCCGCTGCGGCGGGCGCTGGAGGAGCTGGCCTTCTTTACCACCGAGGTGAAGGTGATCGGGGTCTACCCCGCCGACCGGTTCCGGGCCGAGACCGCCCGCTGACGCAGCCTCGGCCGGACACTTCAGGCCGGGTCAACGCGACATCTGGGCCGGGTCGGGGTGATGTCTGGGCCGGGTCGGGGTTATATCTGCGCCGGGTCAGGAGACGAGCTGGACGGCCGGGGGCGCGTCCCGGCGGGCGCGGTAGCGGCCGAACGGGTCAGCGCCGCGCTCGTGCTCCTGCTGCAGGCGCCGCACCAGCTCCTCGATGGCGCGCTCGTGCGGGAACGCCCGGCTGGGCGGGGCGTCGGAGGCCAGCAGGGCGCCCTGCAGCCAGTTGCGCACCCGCTGCTCGTCGGCGCCGATCCCGACCGGGGTGGCACCGACCGGACGGAACGTCAGCGTCTGCGCCCCCTTGTCGAAGGCGAGCAGGCTCGCGGACACCCGACGTACCTCGTGAGCGAGATCGATCTCCACGCGTAGACCCCCATGTCATTTCGTGGTGCATCAACACCGCCGCAGCGGTTCTCGTCGGTGTACCCCCGTCAGGACCACGCAAACCATCATCCGTGAAACTTGCAGCAAAATCTCTCGGGGTAGGTTCGGCGCGTGGACCCGACCGACCCGCGCACCCACCACCTCGGCTTCGCCCGTGTCGACGTCGACCGGGCCGCCCGCACCGGGGACCCCGAGGTGGTCCTGGGCCAGGGCAAGAGCCCCTCGCAGGTCGTCGACCTGCTCTCCGCGCTGCACGAGCAGCACCCCGACCGCGCCGTCCTGGCGACCCGGCTCGACCCCGCCGCCCTCGCCCTGGTCGCCGAGCGGCTGCCGACGGCGGTGGTCGACGAGGTGGCCCGCGCCGCGGTCCTCGGGCCGCCCCCGGCCGGGCGAGGGCGGGTGCTGGTGCTCAGCGCCGGCACCTCTGATGCGCCGGTGGCCGCCGAGGCGGCGCTCAGCGTCGCCGTGCACGGCGCCGCCGTGGCCCGCATCGACGACGTCGGGGTGGCCGGCCTGCACCGCCTGCTCGCGGTGCGCGACGACCTCGCGACCGCCGACGCGCTGATCGTGGTCGCCGGCATGGAGGGTGCCCTGCCCTCGGTCGTCGGCGGCCTGGTGGGCGTGCCGATCGTCGCGGTGCCGACCAGCATCGGGTACGGCGCCTCCCTGGGCGGGCTCTCGGCGCTGCTGGGCATGCTCAACAGCTGCGCCCCCGGCATCGGCGTGGTCAACATCGACAACGGCTACGGCGCCGGCGTCCTGGCCGCGCGGATCGCCCGGCAGAGCGGGTCCCGCGACGAGGCGCCCGGAGCCGACCGGTGACGATCTGGGTCGACGCCTCCGCCGGCGCCAGCGGCGACATGCTGCTGGGGGCCCTGATCGGCGCCGGCGTCCCGCTGGCGCTGCTGCAGGACGCCGTCGACGCCGTCTCGCCCGAGCCCGTCGCGCTGCGGGCCGAGCAGGTCGACCGCGGCGGTCTCCTCGCCACGCGCTGCCACGTCGAGGTCGCCGACTCGAGCACGCACCGCACCTGGCGCGACGTCCGCGACCTGCTCGTGGCCGCCGGGCTGGACGAGCAGGTGCGGGCGGCCGCGCTGGCCGTCTTCGCCCGCCTCGCCGCCGCCGAGGGAGCCGTCCACGGCCACGACGCCGACGACGTCCACCTCCACGAGGTCGGCGCCCTCGACGCGATCGCCGACGTAGTCGGGGTGTGCGCGGGGCTCGCGCACCTGCGCGACCGGGTCGGCGGCCCCGTGGTGGTCGGCACGGTCGCCGTCGGCTCGGGACGGGTCGGCGCGGCCCACGGGTCCCTGCCGGTGCCGGTGCCGGCGGTCGTGGCGCTGCTGCGCGGCGCCCCGTCGTACGCCGGTCCCCCGGGCGCCGCGCCGGCGGAGATGTGCACGCCCACCGGCGCTGCGCTGCTCAGCACGCTGGGCGACGCGTGGGGCCCGCAGCCGGCACTGGTGCTCGAGGACGTCGGGGTCGGTGCCGGGGGACGGGACCCGGACACGCACGCGAACGTCGTGCGGGTGCTGGCCGGTCCCGCGGTCGACGCAGGACCCACCCGGCCCCCCGCCACCGACGAGGAGCTGGTGCTCGAGGCCAACGTCGACGACCTCGACCCGCGGCTGTGGCCCGGGGTGCTGGAGGCCCTGATGGCGGCAGGCGCCGCGGACGCCTGGCTCACCCCGGTCCTGATGAAGAAGGGCCGTCCCGCCCACACGCTGTCGGTGCTGGTGCGACCCGAGCACGCCGCGGCGGTGCGGGGCGTCGTCTTCCGCGAGACCTCCACGATCGGCCTGCGCGAGCACCCGGTGACGAAGCGGGCGCTGCCGCGCGAGGTGGTCGAGGTGCAGGTCGCCGGCGCACCGGTGCGGGTCAAGGTGTCGCGCCACGAGGGCCGCGCGGTGACCGCCCAGCCCGAGTGGGAGGATGTCGCCGCTGTCGCGCGGGTCGCCGGCCGCCCGGCCCGGGCGGTGCTCGCCGAGGCCCGGTCGCAGGCGTGGCGCCTGCTCGAGGAGGACACCGCGTGGAGCTGAGCGCGCTGCTGGTGGCGTTCGGCACGATCTTCCTCGTCGAGCTGCCCGACAAGACGTTCCTGGCGACGCTGGTGCTCAGCACCCGCTACCGCCCGCTGCTGGTGTGGATCGGCGTGGGTCTCGCCTTCACGGTCCAGACCGGGGTGGCGGTGCTGCTCGGCAGCGCCGCGTCCTTCCTGCCCGACGACCTGGTGCGCGGCCTGGCCGCGGCGATGTTCCTGGTCGGCGCCCTGCTGCTGCTGCGCGAGGCCCGCGGTGCGCGGCGTACCGCCACCGGGAGCCAGGCGGACGACACCGGGGACGGGGCCGAGTTCCTCGAGCGCGCCGCGCCCGCGACCGGCCTGCGCGCCGTCGGGGCGTCGTTCGTCGTGCTCTTCGCCGCCGAGTGGGGCGACCTGTCGCAGCTGCTCACGATCACCCTGGTGGCCCGCTACGACGCCGCGCTGCCGGTCTTCGTCGGCGCCCTCGGCGCCCTGCTCACCGTGAGCGCCCTGGCGGTGCTCGTCGGGCGGGCGCTGACGCGGCGGGTGCCGCTGCACGCACTGATGTACGGCGGGGCCCTCGTCTGCCTGGTGCTGGCGGCGTTGACGACCTACGAGCTCCTGGCCTGACTCCCACCCGGTCGGCGCCACTAGGGTGGACCCATGACTGCGAGCCCGACCACCAGCGCCGCCCAGCCCGTGCACGGCGCCGACAGCGAGGTCGGCCGGCTGCGGACCGTGATGCTGCACCGCCCCGGGAACGAGCTGAAGCGGCTCACCCCGCGCAACAACGACCGGCTGCTCTTCGACGGCATCCCCTGGGTGGCGCGCGCCCAGGAGGAGCACGACGCCTTCGCCGAGGCGCTGCGCGCCCGCGACGTCGAGGTGCTGTACCTGACCGACCTGCTCACCGAGACGCTGCAGGACCAGATGGCCCGCAACCACGCCGTCACCGCGGCCCTCTCGGGCCTGCACCTCGGCGACACGCTGCGCTCCTACCTGGCGGGGTTCCTGCACGACGCCAGCCCCGAGGAGCTGACGGCCGTGCTGACCGCCGGCATCCGCAACGACGAGGTCCGCGGCGGACACGGCCTGGTGACCTCGCTGCTCTCGCCCTACGACTTCCTCGTCGACCCGCTGCCGAACCTGCTCTTCACCCGTGACTCCAGCGTCTGGGTCCGCGACCGGGTGGCGGTGACGTCCCTGGCGATGCCGGCCCGCACCCGCGAGACGCAGCTGACCGAGCTCATCTACACCGAGCACCCGCGCTTCCGGGGCACCCGCAAGATCCACGGCTGGCACTCCGAGCACGTCGAGGGCGGCGACGTGCTGCTCCTGGCTCCCGGGGTCATCGCCGTCGGCGTCGGCGAGCGCACCACGCCGGCCGGTGTGGAGCGCTTCGCCCGCCAGGTCTTCCACGCGGGCCTGGCGCGCACCGTGCTGGCGGTGCCGATCGCCCAGGAGCGGGCCACCATGCACCTCGACACGATCTGCACGCTGGTCGACGTGGACAAGGTGGTGATGTACCCCAACGTCGCCGACGCGCTGCAGGCCTACGCCGTCACCCTCGCCGAGGACACCGACGACGAGTCCACGCTGCGTCTCGACGTCGCCCCGGCCGAGCCGTTCCTGGTGGCCGCCGCCAAGGCGATGGGCATCGACCAGCTGCACCACATCGACACCGGGCTCGACCCGGTCACCGCCGAGCGCGAGCAGTGGGACGACGGCAACAACACCCTGGCCCTCGCCCCGCGGGTCGCGGTCGCCTACGAGCGCAACGACCAGACCAACGAGCGCCTCGAGGAGGCCGGGATCGAGGTCGTGCGCATCGCCGGCACCGAGCTCGGCTCGGGCCGCGGCGGACCCCGCTGCATGAGCTGCCCCATCGTGCGCGACCCCCTCTGAGCCACACCCCGTCTGAGCAGCGGCTTCGTCACGTGTGACCCGCGTGACGCACGCTTGCCAGCCCGCTGCAGGTCCGCGAGTATCACTCGCGGGAGGACCCCCGAACCCGAAAGGTTGCGCCCGATGGCCAACTCGTTCTTCAGCACGTTCACGCCCGCGGAGATCGCCAAGATCAGCTCCGCAGGGACCCGGGTGACCCTGCCCGAGGGGTGGGCGCCCATCTCCGAGCGCACCGGCGCCGACAAGGCCTACATCATCCTGTCCGGCTCGGTGTCCGTGCGCCAGCACGGCGAGGAGATCGCCCAGCTCGGTCCCGGCGACATCATGGGTGAGGCCGCGATCGTCAACCACTCGCTGCGCACCGCGAGCGTCGTGGCCCTGAGCCCGCTGGAGCTCATCCACTTCACCGCCGAGGACCTCAACCGCCTGGCCGTGGAGCTGCCGAGCTTCGGCGAGGCCCTCGAGCAGGTCGCGCAGGAGCGCTTCGCCGCCGACCGCGCCAAGCACCGTCCCAGCCAGACCAGCTAGTGGCCGGACCGGCGGGTCCCACCGCGTCGGGCGCCGGCGACCGGGCGGGCCGGGTCGAGGAGCTGATCCTCGGCGAGGCGCCGCACCTGAACCGGGTCCAGGTCAGCGAGCAGGCGGGCGTCCCGCTGGAGCTGGCCCGTGAGCTGTGGCGCCTGCTCGGCTTCGCCGAGACCACCGACGACGTGCTCGCCTTCACCCGGGCCGACGTCGACGCCCTGCGCCTGAGCGCCGAGCTGACCAGCCTCGGCGTGCTGAGCGACGACTCGCAGGCCGCCCTCGTGCGCACCCTGGGGCGCTCCTTCGCGCGGCTGGCCGAGTGGCAGACGACCCTGCTGGCCCGGGTCGCGACCGCCCACCTGGTGCCGGGCAGCGACGAGGACCCCGTCGAGGCCCTCGCCGAGCTGACGGCCGAGGTGCTGCCGCGGGTCGAGCAGCTGCAGGCCTACACCTGGAAGCGACACCTGGCCACCGCCTCCAGCCGGCTGCTCGACGTGAGCGGCGGCTCCACGGAGCCCGGTGAGCCCGGGGAGGCAGTGCTGCCCCAAGCGGTGTGCTTCGTCGACATCGTCGGCTTCACCTCCCGCTCGAAGTCGCTGCGCGAGGCCGAGCTGGTCGCGTGGATCGAGGCCTTCGAGGACGCCTCCAGCAGCATCGTGCTCGACCACGGTGGCCGGATCATCAAGAACATCGGCGACGAGGTGCTCCTCCTCGCCGACGACCCCGTCGTCGCGGCCGAGATCGCGCTCGAGATGACCCGGCGCGGCAGCGACCCCGACGACGCGTTCCCCGAGGTCCGCGCCGGCATCGCGTACGGCGCCGTGGTGCTGCGCCTGGGCGACGTGCTGGGCGCCACCGTCAACGTCGCGGCCCGGCTGACCTCGCTGGCCCGACCGGGCACCGTGCTGGTCGACGAGGGCGCCCACGCGCACCTGCTCGCGCTCGACGAGGCGAGCGAGCAGGCGGCGTACACGTTCCGCCGCCCGCCGCGCGCCTCGGTCAAGGGCTACTCGCGGCTGCAGCCGTGGGTGCTGCGCCGCGCCTGACCGACCGGTCTCAGCGGATGGTGACCTGGCGGTTCGCCAGGCCGGAGCGGGCGGCCCGCTCCTCGGTGCTCAGCGGCGACTCGTCGGCCAGCGCCTCGGCGAGCGCGGCGGCGAACGTGGCGGCCGGGCCCTCGAGGACCTCGGCGCCGGTGCCGAGCGGGAGGTCCCAGACCGGGGCCAGCAGGCCGTGGGCACGGAACATCCCCACCAGGCGCGCACCCTCGACGATGACGTCCTTGCCGGCGGCGTGCAGGCGGGCCAGCGCGTCGAGGAGCTGGTCCTCGGGCTCGGGCATCACCCAGCGCAGGTGCTCCTTGGTGCCGACGTCGGTCCAGTACGCCGCCTCGACCCGGGTCAGCCGGGCGGTGGGGTGGGCCTGCTCGTTGGCCTGGTCGAGGGCGCCGGCCATCGACTCCTTGTCCTCGACGTCGGCGATCCAGTAGTCGAAGCCGTCGTGGACGGTCACGTCGAGGGTGTCGCCGGTGACGAGGTCCTGCAGGCGCGGACCCTCGCCGGGCGCGTCGGTGAGACCGATGACGCCGCTCTCGCCGGCCTCGGCGGCCGCCAGGGCCTTGATGAGCACGGCGCCGAGGTCGCGGGCGGGGTCGCCGAACTGGTGCTGGACCTGCAGGCCCAGCCAGATCTCGCCGCTCTCGCGGACCATCGCGGGCGCCGCCATCGGCAGCAGCGAGCACAGCACGACGCTGCGCTCGGAGCCGTCCAGGGAGTCCGCGAGCGTCAGGGGCGCGGTGCCGGCCGGGACCAGCTCGCGCAGCGCGATCAGGTCGCACTCCGAGGGCAGACCCTCGAACGGGCGGCGGACGTAGGTGTCGACGGGGCCGCCGGGCGCGCCGTGGCAGGCCTTGTAGCGCCGGCCGGACCCGCACGGGCAGGGCTGCCGGGGGCCGACCTCACCGGGGGTGGAGGTGGTGGTGCGCTGGTCGCGGGCCTTGGTGCGGGACTTCTTCGCCATGGTGGTGAACCTATCGCTGCGTCCCACCCCGCGGCACCTCGGGACGGGCCCCGGGCTCACACCCCGAGGTCGTCGAGCAGCTCCAGGACGTAGGCCGGCCGGTCGCTGATGACCGCCTTGACGCCGAGGTCGAGGCACAGCTCCAGCTCGGCGCGGGTGTTGACCGTCCACACGTGCACGTCGTGGCCGCTGTCGGCGATGCGGCGGGCCATGCGCGGGTGGGCCATCAGCTCGGCGATGCCGGGCCCCACGATCCAGTCCCTGCCGATGCTGCGGCGCACCAGCGGCCAGCGGCCGAGCTGGTCGACGAGCTGGACCACGCGCACGTCCGGCGCCAGGCGTGAGACCCGTCGCAGCGCCCGCCAGGAGAAGCTCATCACCCGCACCGGGCTGTCGGGACCGGTCCAGCCGAAGTCGGCGAGCAGCTCCACGACCCGCTGCTCCACGAGTCCGCCGTACCGGGTGGGGTGCTTGGTCTCGACCGCGATCTCGACCCGGCGGTCGTAGTCGGCCGCCACCTCGAACAGCTTGCGCAGGGTCAGCACCTTGCCGTCGGCCTCGTCGACGTCGGGCCGCTCGTCGTCGAGGTCGGCCCACGGGTGCTTCCAGCTGGCGAAGTCGAGCTCGGAGAGGTCGGCCAGGTCCATCGTCGACACGGTGTCGCGGGTGGCGGCGGTGCGCCGCAGGTCGCGGTCGTGCACGCACACCAGGTGGCCGTCGGCGGTGAGCCGGACGTCGCACTCCAGGCCCTGCGCGCCGTCGTCGAGGGCGGCGGTGTACGCCCCGAGCGTGTGCTCGGCGTGGTCGTGGCTCGCGCCACGGTGGGCGAGCACCTGCGGCCTCATGTGCCGATCATCCCCCACCGACCCCTCCCCCAGCACGAGCAGTCACTTTTGCACCATCGAGCGGTCACTTCTGCACCGATGGGGGCGGGGTCGGCGCGATATCTGGGTCGGGTCAGCGCGATATCTGGGCCGGGTCGGCGCGATATCTGGGCCGGGTCAGCCCTGCTCGCGCAGGTAGCGCCCGAAGTGCGGCACGGTGAAGGCGATCCGGCCGCGCTCCCCGGAGTAGATCAGGCCCTTCTTCAGCAGCGAGTCGCGCGCCGGGGACAGCGACTGCGGCTTCTTGCCGAGCACGACGGCGACGTCGGCGGTCGCGACCGCACCGACCGGGTCCTCGCCGACGTCGGCGGCGGCGTCAGCCATGCCGCGCAGGTAGTCGCGCTCCCCGGGGGTCGCGCGCTCGTAGCGGGAGCCGAAGAAGCCCACCGCCAGCTCGCGCTCCGCCTCGGGCGCCGCCACCGCGACGTCCTCGGCGGTGATCGGGGATCGCGGGGCGTGGTCCCACACGGTCTTGCCGTAGGCCTGGATGAAGTACGGGTAGCCGCCGGTGGCCGCGTACATCGCGGCCAACCCGTCCTCCGTGAACTCCGCGTCCTCCTCGGCGGCCGGGGCGCACAGCGCGCGGTCGGCCGCGTCACGGGCGAGCCGGTCGATGCGCTGGTAGCTGAAGAGCCGCTCGGAGTAGGACTTGCTGGCCGAGAGCACCGCCGGCAGGTGCGGCAGCCCCGCGCCCACGACGATGACCGGCAGGCCCGACTGGCTGATCTCGTGGCAGGCCGCGCACAGCGCGGAGATGTCGTCGGGGCCGAGGTCCTGCATCTCGTCGATGAAGACGCCCACGCCGTTGCCGACGTCGGAGGCCAACCCGCCCACGTCGGTCAGCAGCTCGACGAGGTCGATCTCGATGTCGCCGGAGTCGGCGCGCCCCCTCGCGGCAGGTACGTCGATGCCCGGACTCCACCGGTCCTTGAGCTTCGCGTCGGTGCCGGCCTCGCGCTGGGCGAAGGCGCGCAGCACGCCGAGCACGTGGTCGACCTGGTCCTGCTCGGGGTGCCCGAGCTCGCGGATCGCCTGGTGCAGCGCGCTGGACAGCGGGCGCCGCAAGCCCTGGTCGGGGCGGGCCTCGAGCTTGCCCGTGCCCCAGCCGCGGCGTACGGCGGCCGAGCGCAGCGCGTTGAGCAGCACGGTCTTGCCGACGCCGCGCAGCCCGGTCAGCACCAGGGATCGCTCGGGACGCCCGCGCGCCACCCGCTCGAGCACGACGTCGAAGGCGCGCAGCTGCTCGTCACGACCGGCCAGCTCGGGCGGGCGCTGGCCCGCGCCGGGGGCATAGGGATTGCGTACCGGGTCCACGATCGGACGGTATCGACATCTCTAGCCGAACTCCGATACATCGCTAGCGAGTCGCAGAGCACTCCCCCGGACCGGGGCGTGCCCCCCAGGGTCGGCCCGGGGTCTCCCCCAGGGGCACGGCCCGGTCCTAGGATCGGGGCCATGCCGGAGCTGCCCGAGGTGGAGGCCCTGGCCCTCGACCTGGGGGGCCGGTTGGCGGGCCGTGCGATCACCCGGGTCCACGTGGCGCAGTTCAGTGCCCTGAAGACCTTCGACCCGCCGCTGGGCGCCCTCGAGGGTCTGCTGGTCGACGGCGTCACCCGGCACGGCAAGTTCCTCGACATCGACGTCTCCGGCACCCACCTGGTCATGCACCTCGCGCGCGCGGGCTGGGTGCGCTGGCGCGCCGAGGTGCCGGCCCTGCCGCCGAAGCCGAGCCCCAAGTCGGTGATCGCCGCGCGGATCGTGCTCGACGACGAGACGGGTCTCGACGTCACCGAGGCCGGCACCCGCAAGAGCCTGGCGATGTACGTCGTGCGCGACCCGCTCGAGGTGCCCGGCATCGCGAGCCTGGGCCCCGACCCGCTCACCGACGACTTCACCCGCGAGCGGTTCGCGGAGATCCTGCGGACCGAGGGCCGCAAGCAGCTCAAGGGCGTGCTGCGCCACCAGGGCACCATCGCCGGCATCGGCAACGCCTACTCCGACGAGATCCTGCACGCGGCCCGGATGTCGCCGTACAAGCCGGCATCCTCGGTGACCGACGACGAGCTCACCGTCCTGTACGCCGCGCTGCGCGAGACCCTCGGCGCTGCCGTGGACCGCTCGCGGGGGCTCGCGGCCAGCGAGCTCAAGGGCGAGAAGAAGACGCACCTGGCGGTGCACGGCCGCACCGGCGAGGCCTGCCCGGTGTGCGGTGACACCGTGCGCGAGGTGTCCTTCGCCGACTCGAGCCTGCAGTACTGCGCCACCTGCCAGACCGGGGGCAAGCCGTTGGCGGACCGCCGGATGAGCAAGCTCCTCAAGTGAGCTCCTCCCCCTCCCCCGCCCTGGCCCGGCGGCTCGGGACCGGGGACGCGGTCGTGATCGGTCTCGGTTCGATGATCGGGGCGGGGGTCTTCGCGGCGTTCGCCCCCGCTGCGCGCGCGGCCGGCGCCGGGTTGCTGCTCGGCCTCGCGATCGCGGCGGTGGTGGCCTACTGCAACGCCACGTCCTCGGCCCAGCTCGCCGCGCAGTACCCGACCTCGGGCGGCACCTACGTCTACGGCCGCGAGCGCCTCGGGGCGTGGCCGGGCTTCCTGGCCGGCTGGGGCTTCGTGGTCGGCAAGACCGCCTCGTGCGCGGCGATGGCCCTCACCTTCGCGGCGTACGCCGCCCCCGCGGGCTGGCAGCGCCCCGTGGCAGTGGCGGCGGTGCTCGCCCTGGCGGCGGTGAACTACCGCGGGGTGACCCGCACCGCCCGCCTCACGCGGGTGATCGTCGCCGTGGTGCTGATGGCGCTGACCGTCGCGGTCACGGCCGGGCTCGCCGGCGGCGGCGCCGACCCGGCCCGGGTCGGCGTCGCCCTCGACGGCGGGGTGGGCTGGTACCCGCTGCTGCAGTCCGCGGGGCTGCTGTTCTTCGCCTTCGCCGGCTACGCGCGCATCGCCACCCTGGGCGAGGAGGTGCGCGAGCCCGGGCGCACGATCCCGCGCGCCATCCAGGTCGCGCTCGGGCTCACGGTGCTCGTCTACGCCGCCGTCGCGGTCACCGTGCTGGCGGTGCTGGGCGCCGACGGGGTCGCGGCCAGCAGCGCCCCGCTCGCCGACGCCGTCGCGGCGGGCACCTGGTCGGCGGCCGAGCCGGTGGTGCGAGTCGGCGCCGCAGCCGCCTCGCTCGGCGCGCTGCTGGCGCTGATCGCGGGCATCGGGCGCACCACCCTGGCGATGGCGCGCCACGACGACCTGCCCCGCTGGCTGGGCGCGGTGCACCCACGCCACCAGGTGCCCCACCACGCGGAGGTCGCCCTGGCGGCGGTGGTCTGCCTGCTGGTGCTCACCGTCGACCTGCGCGGGGCGATCGCCTTCTCGTCCTTCGGCGTGCTCGTCTACTACCTCGTGGCCAACCTGGCCGCGCTCACCCAGGACCGGGCGCACCGTCGCTTCCCCCGGGTCCTGGCGGTCCTCGGTGCGCTCGGCTGCACGGTCCTGGTGGTGACCCTGCCGTGGCCCGCAGTGCTCGGGGGCGCAGCGGTCCTGCTCATCGGCGTCGGCCACCGCCTGGTTCGGTTACGGTGGAGGAGCCCGACCCGAAGGAACCCATGACCTCGATGCCCGTTCCCACCGTCAGCCTCGACCGCGTGCCCGACCCGCTGCCCGAGGACCTGTCCGTGCTCGACGTGCGCGAACCGACCGAGTGGGCGCACGCCCACATCGCAGGGGCGCTGCACATCCCGATCGGTGAGCTCGTCGCCCGGGTCAGCGAGGTGCCGGCGGGGCGGACCCTCGTGGTGTGCCGCATCGGCGGGCGCTCCGCGCAGGCCGTGGCGTGGTTGTCGCAGCACGGCCACGACGTCGTCAACCTCGACGGCGGGATGCTCGACTGGGAGGCGGCCGGTCGGCCGATGCTCAGCGAGACCGGCCAGCCGCCCCAGGTCGTCTAGGCCCTACTTCTCGTCGCTCTCCTCCGACTGGTCCTGACCACCGTCGGCGGGCGCGGACTCCGAGCCCGACTCGCCCTCGGCGGGCGGTGCGCAGGTGGCGCCGGCGTACTGCACGAGCGCGTTGACCTGCTGCTGCTCGGACTTGGAGAGGTCGAAGTCCTCCATGGCGGCGAGCTCCTCGGCGCTGGCGTCGGTGTCGATGTCGCCGAGGATGTCGAGGTAGACGTCGAAGCCCTTCGAGGCCTCCTGCGGCGCGTCGTCCGGGATGCCGCTGGCCTCCAGACCCGCCATCAGGGTCTCCACGTCGGAGCCGTCCTCGAGAGCGCCGTTGCCGACCAGGGCGGTGCAGAAGGCGTTGTCGGTGCCGGGGTCACCGGCGGACGACGAGCTCGACGAGGCCGTCGTCGGGTCGCTCGACGCGTCGGACGTCTCGTCGTCGGATCCGCAGGCGGCGGCCGTCAGGGCGACGAGCACCGCCAGGGGGGCGAGAGCGTGCTTCACGGGGGGTCCTTCCGTTCGAGGGCGCCCGGGCGTCTGCCCCGGCGCAGCCCTCGACGGTGCCACACCATCCCGAGAGGAACCTGAACGGCGCCGGCCGAGCGGTCAGTTCTGCACCACCCACCGGTCAGCTCTGCACCCGTGTGGGTGCGGAAGTGACCTCTCGGTGGTGCAAAAGTGACTGCTCGGCCCGCGGGCCGCGGGCACACGACCCGCGTGGGCGGTGTCACTCCGCGCCGGGGGACTCCAGACCCTCGGGCACCTCGAGGTCGTCGAGCTGCTGCTCGAGGTCCTCGTCGCTGGGGATGCCGAGCTCGTCGGCGCAGGTCTCGGTGATGTACTGGATGAAGGCACCGAAGTTCTCCTGCTGCGCCTGGTCCAGGTCCTCGCCCATCTTCTCGAGGTCGTCGTTGTCGTCGGCCTCCTGCACCAGGGTGGCCAGCGTCTCGAAGCCGTCCCGGGCCTTCTCCGGCATGTCCTCGGGGGTCCCGACCTCGATCAGCTGCTCGACCGCGTCCCGCGCGGTGTCCAGGTCGTCGCTCTCCTCCTCGGCCGTGTCCGCGTACACCTGGCAGAAGTCGTCCTGGGACGCGTCGTCGGGCGCCGACGACGGGTCGTCGCTGCCGCACGCGGCCGCCCCGCCCAGGACGAGCGCCAGCCCGGCGATGGTCAGGGTCGGGCGCTGGAGGGATCGGGCGAGGGCTCTCATGGGGGCTCCTGGGATGGGGGTGAGCGGCGGGGGGACTGTCCCACCCTGCCCACTCACCCCGTTTCCATGCCTTGCCTGTCCAGACCGGAGTCGTCCAGGGCCGCCGGCAGCGGCGTCGTCACCGCGCGGGCCAGCCGGCGCAGGTACTCCTCGCGCCCGATCTCGATGACCCCGAGGCTGGCCAGGTGCGGGGTGCTCCACTGCACGTCGAGGAGCCGGTCCGCCGCGTGCTCGTCGTCGAGCAGGTCGACCAGGGCCACGAGGGCGGCCTTCGAGGCGTCGGTCTCGCGGTGGAACATCGACTCGCCGGCGAAGAGCCCGCCGCTCGCGACGCCGTACAGGCCACCCACCAGCCGGCCCTCGCGCCAGGTCTCGACGCTGTGCGCCCACCCCAGGTCGTGCAGGCGCAGGTAGGCCTCGCGGATCTCGCCGTCGATCCAGCCCGAGGGCCGGCGCGGGTCGGCGCAGGCGTCGAGGACCTCCTCGAAGGCGGTGTCGACACGGACCTCGAAGGAGCGCATCGAGCGGCGCAGGGACCGCGAGACGTGCACCCCGTCCAGCGGCAGCACGCCGCGGTGCACGGGGCAGAACCAGTACATCGGGTCGCCGCGCTGGCCCGAGGGCATCGGGAACAGGCCCTGGCGGTAGGCCGCGAGCAGGGTGCCCGGGGCGAGGTCGGCCCCCACCCCCACCAGGTCGTCGCGGGCGTCGAAGCGCGCGGGGTCGCCGAACGACCAGGGGGTCGGGGCGGGTTCGACGGGCACTCACCGCACGGTATCGGCGCCCCGGTGACCGCTCCAGACCCGGAGGGAGGGGACACAGGCTCGCCCGCGTCGGGCAGGAGGGGTGGTGGGCCGAGGTGGTGGCTGTTCGTAGGATCGTCGCGTGAGCAAACGTGGACTACTGGCCGGACAGGTCGGCCGCCGCCTGGCCCCCAAAGTGACCGGTCTCGCCCCCGGGCTGACCTCCTCCTTCGTGCGCGAGGCGCTGCAGCGCGCCATCCGCGGCGTCGGGCCGCTGCCGGGGGCCGCGGCGGCCGCCGACGAGCAGCTGCGCGAGCAGCACGGCGACGTCGACAAGGCCGTGCACGAGGTGATCGAGAACCACGTCCGGTACGCCGGCGCGCAGGGGTTCCTGACCAACATCGGCGGTGTCGTCACGGCGACCGTGGCGATCCCCGCCAACATCACCGGTCTCGCCCTGGTGCAGTGCCGGATGATCGCCGGCATCGCGCACCTGCGTGGCTACGACCTCGAGGACCCGCGGGTGCGCAACGCGATCCTGGTCTGCCTGCTCGGCGAGGACGACGCCCAGCGCCTGGTCAAGGACGGCACCGTCCCGGCCGGTCCGGCCGATCTGGCCACCGGTCCGGCCTCCGACGCCGAGCTCGACCTGCGGATCTCCCGCGCGGTCGCCGACGACATCGTCACCGCCATCATGGGCAAGCGCCTCGCGGTGACGGTGGGGCGCCGGGTGCCGGTGGTCGGTGGTGTGGTCGGCATGGGCGCCGACGGCTACTCGACGTGGAAGATCGGCCGCTACGCCGACCGCGCGCTCCTGCCGCGCGCGGCGCGGTAGACGCGGTGCAGCGCCCGGCCCAGGACTGAACGCCGGGCCACGCGCAGCGTGCGCTCCTTGGCGCGCTGCACGGATCGCCCGTGGGCGCGCGCGAGCTCGTGGCGCAGGTGCTCGACCTCGCCGTGCAGCCGTGCCTCCTCGTGGCCGCGCCGGGCGTTCTCGAGCAGCAGGGCACGGATCGCGTCGACCGCGGCGCCGGCCACCTGGCTCTCGCGGGGTGCGTCAGGGTCGGCCCAGTGCGGGGCGGCGGGCGCCCCGGTGAGGTCGTCGAGGTCGCCCACGACGTCGTACCGGCGTCGGCGCAGCTCCTCGACCCAGGCGTGACCGAGCCCCTCGGCCCAGGGGTGCACGTCGGCGGGCAGGCCCAGCCGGGGTGAGCGGGTGCGCTGCGAGAGCGTCTGGTGGGCCAGCAGCTCGCGCACCAACGGGCGGTAGTCGGGCGGGTCCAGGACCGGGTTGACGGACTTGTTGATGCGCCGCAGCAGCGCCGTCTCGGGCACCCCCAGCGACGGGTTGGCCCGCTCGGCGTGCAGGTCGAGCTCGACGCCACCGAGGTCGTCGAGGCCGAACACGCCGGCGAAGCGGCGCCACAGCAGGTCGCGCTTGCCGCCCGAGGGCGGCACCGTGACCACGTGCACGTGCTCCGGCGGCACGTCGTGGGCCCACCGGTCGAGGATGTCGGGGATCTCCTGCACGCCCCAGAACCAGGTGGCGATCCGACTGGCACGCTCGGGATCGCGCAGCTCGGCGAGGAAGCGCTCGAAGCTGATGGTGCTGCGGTGCTTGATGTTCTCCTGCCACTCCGCGGGAATCTGGCGGACCAGGTCGCGCACCGAGACCACGACGTGCACCTCGGTGCCGGCGCCGTGGCCCAGCGACTCCAGCGCCCGACCGACTTGGCTGCGGGAGGCGGTGGCGAGGATCTCGTGGCTGATGATCGCGGTCCCGCGGTGCTCGCGCACCTGGGCGGCCAGGGCGTCCCAGGCGCCGATCGCCTCGGTCTCGAGCCCGCCCCAGGGCAGGCGCATCAGGTCGAGGGCGGCCAGGAAGTGCGCGTCGAAACGGTCGGCGGGGTAGAGCACCCCGGCGCGCAGCAGCTGCTCGCGGTTGCGGAACAGCACGTCCTGCAGGTGGGAGGTGCCGGTCTTGGGGGTGCCGACGTGCAGCAGGACCCGTTCACTCACGAGAGGTCCTCCTGCGGCTGGGTCTGGTGCGGGGTCTGGTGCGGGGCCTGGTGCGGGGCGGCGTCGAGCAGCATCCGCACGGCCAGCGCGAGCACCCGGTCCTCGTGCGGCTCGCCCGGCTGGGCCGTCGCCAGACGACGCGGGTGGTCGAGCACCGCGTCCGCGGAGCCCAGCACCGTGCCCACGACAGGGTAGCCAGCAGAGCGCAGGTCCTCGCGCAACCGGCGCGAGCGGCGCACGACCCACCGGTGGTGCTCGGGGGGTACGCCGAGGCGCGGCCCCGGCGCGTCGAGCAGGCGCGGCAGCAGCGCCTGGCGCAGCACCTCCCGACCGCGGGGCGGGGTGACCAGCAGCCCCAGCACGCCACCGATCCGACGAGCCAGGTCGATCGCGTCGACCGACAGCGACGGCGCCGGCGGCAGCGACCGGACCCCGACGAGGCCGGGCAGGGCGGCGGGGTCGAGCACCACGCGGACCCGCCGTGGACCCACCCGCTCGGTCCACCGGCGGGCCGAGGCCAGCGGGTCGGCCCCGCGGCCCAGCCGCCCGGACTCCACCACGGTGTCGATCCAGGTCCGCCAGGTCGGCACCGGGCCGCCGGTGGAGAAGGCGCGGTCGGTCCACAGGTCGGTCAGCATCCCGGCGAGGTCCCCGCCCAGGACCAGCACCGTCGGCGACGCCCCGCCCGGCGGACGCCCGCGCTGCACCAGGTGGCGGCGCGCGGCGTCGGCGCGCCAGGGGTCCCCGACCAACCGGTAGTGCGGGCGCCGGAGCCGGCCCCAGTGGCCGCCCAGCCGGCGCCAGCGGGTGACCAGGTCGGGCTCGGGCTCGGGGACCGCCACCAGGTCCTCGGCGAGGAGGCTGGTGGTGACCCGGATGAGCTCGTCGGCCGGCAGGTCGGCGGGGTCCACGGGGGCGGGGCCGAAGCGGGACTGCGGCGCGGCGCCGACCAGCTCGAGGTCGGGGCGCCCGCGCCCGGGGGCGCTCGCGGCGAGCACCCGTCGGGCCAGCCCGGGGTCCGGTCGGCCCGCCTCGTTGAGCCGGCGCAGCAGCTCGAGCTGCTGGGCGCCGGGCAGCACCCGGCCGGTGCGCTCGCCGGTGCCGGCCCACTGCGCCCACGGCGTGGTGCCACCCTCGCGCAGGTGTTCGAGCCAGGCCCAGGCGCGGCCCTGGCCGGCGTCGTCGCTGCTGGTCACCGGCGCGTCACTGGTCGCGCAGGCGGCGCGCCTGGGTGCGGACCCGGTTGACCAGCTGCTGGTCGGGATCCTCGCGGCGCGCGGCCTCGCGGGTCATCGCGACCAGGGCCTCGACGGCCACGTCGAGCTGGTCGCGCGAGGCGATCTTGTCGGGGTCGACCCACGCCTCGACCTCCTCGGGCGACGGGCGGACCGGGCGCAGGTCGGCCACGTCACCGAGCACGTCCACGCCCGAGCCCTCGACGTACTCGATCCACCGTTCGGCCTCGTCAGCGACCCAGTCGTACATCTTGGGCGGCAGGCCCAGCGGCGCGGCGCCCGCGCGGCCGGCGAGCTCCTGCTCGGCCAGCAGGTCGCGGACCAGCACGTCGTAGGTGATCTCGCGGCGGGTCTGGCGGCCCAGGCCCTTGTTGAGGCGGCGCAGCAGCACGGTCTCGGCGGCGCCGAGCGAGGGGTTGCGGCGCCCGGACTCCTCGGGGGCCCACGCCGGGTCGATCTCGAAGGCGGCGCAGAAGCGGTGCCACAGCTCGTCGGGGGTGGCGGTGCCGCGCTGCGGCACGGTGACGACGTGCACGTTCTCGGGGGGCAGCCCGGCGCTCCAGGTGCCGAGCACGGAAGGCAGGTCGAAGGAGCGGTAGAACCACGGCTGACGGCGACGCACCTTCTTGAGGAACTGGCGGTAGGTCCACTTGCGACCCTGCTTGATGCTCTCCTGCCAGGCGGCCGGCAGCTGGCGGGCCAGGTCGCGCGCCGAGTAGACGACGTGGACGTCCTCGCCGCCGCCGAGCTCGCGCTTGGCGCGGGCGACCGCCTCGGCCGGGGCCGGGGCCAGGATCTCGTGGCTGATGATCACCGATCCGCTCGACCGGCGGACCCGGCGCACCATCGCGTCCCAGCTGCCCTCCGCGTGACCGGGGTCCCCGCCCCAGTCCTGGCCGAGCAGGTCGAGCGCGGCGCGGAAGTGGAACAGGCCCGGGCTCACCGCCGGCGACCGGGTCGGCACGGTGACCCCGTGGGCGCCGAGCGCCTTGACGTTGCGGCTCAGGCGGTCCTGGAGGTACGTCGTGCCGGTCTTCGGCGCGCCGATGTGGAGGTAGACGCGTCGGGTGCTCACGCGGGTGATTGTGCCCGATCCCCGCCCAGTGCCCGAACGACGGCCGAGGGGCTGGGGCGCCCGAGCTCGCCGGCCATCCAGGTGCTGGTCGCCACGAGCGCGTCGAGGTCCACCCCGTGCTCGATCCCGAGGCCGTCGAGCAGCCAGACGAGGTCCTCGGTGGCGAGGTTGCCGGTGGCACTGACGGCGTAGGGGCAGCCGCCCAGGCCGCCGGCCGACGCGTCGTACGTCGTCACCCCGGCGCGCAGGCCGGCCTGGACGTTGGACAGCGCCTGGCCGTAGGTGTCGTGGAAGTGCAGCGCGAGCCGGTCGGGGCCCACCCCGGCTGCGGCGAACGCCTCGACCAGGGCGGTGACGTGGCCGGCGGTGCCGACCCCGATGGTGTCGCCGAGGCTGAGCTGGGAGGCACCGAGGTCGAGCAGCTGGCGACCGGCGGTGACGACCTGCTCGAGCGGCACCGCGCCCTCCCAGGGGTCGCCGAAGCACATCGAGACGTAGGCGCGCACGTCGAGGCCGGCCCCGCGGGCGCGGGCCACGGTGGGCTCGAACATCTCCATCTGCCCGGCCAACGTCCGGTTGAGGTTCTTGCTCGCGAAGGTCTCGGTGGCCGAGCCGAAGATCGCGACGTGGCGCATCCCGAGCTCGAGCGCCCGGTCCAGGCCACGCTCGTTGGGCACCAGCACCGGCAGGTCGCGGGCCCGCTCGCCGAGCTGGTCGTCGGACTCCAGCAGCGCCACCAGGTCGGCCGCGTCGGCCAGCTGCGGCACCCAGCGCGGGTGCACGAAGCTGGTCGCCTCCACGGCCGGCAGCCCGGCCGCGACCAGGCGGCGCACGAACGCGGCCTTGACGTCGGTGGGCACCAGCGCCTTCTCGTTCTGCAACCCGTCGCGGGGTCCGACCTCGTAGATCGTGACCCGCTCGGGCAACCCGGGCGCGGGGACGGTCATCGGCAGTCGGCCGATGGCAGGCTCCCGGTCAGCAGCGGTGGTCACCCCTGCTCCTGCTGGGTGTCGTCGTGTGGTTCCACGTGGAACAACACGTGCCCCAGGGGCACCTGGCGGCCCACCACGGCGTCGACGGTGACGACGGTGCCGGCGAACGGCGCGGTGAGCGCGAGCTCCATCTTCATCGCCTCGAGGACGCCGAGGACGTCGCCCTCGGCGACCTGCTGGCCCGCCTCGACCCGGACGTCGAGCACGGTGCCGGGCATCGGAGCCACCAAGGAGCCGTCGCCGGCCTCGGGGCCGCGGTCGGCGAACGGATCGGGCCGCTCCCAGGCCCAGCGCTGGCCGCGGTGCACGACCTCGACGGCGCCGGAGCGCACGTGCAGCACGGCGTGCTCCGCCTGGCCGTCGACGAGCAGGTGCATGGTGTGGTCCGCGGCCGAGACGGTGCGGACCTCCCAGGAGCGAGCACCCTCGTCGACCCGACCGCGGTGCCGGTCGACGACGAGCTGGTCGGTGCCCAGGGTCACGGTGTCGGGGGCCGGGTCGGCGCCCATCCGCCAGCCGTCGGCGTGCCAGGGGCCCGCGGCGCGACCGGTCGCGCCGGGGCTGTCGTGACTGCCAGGGCTGTCGGTGGTGTCGAGCAGCACCTGGGTCCAGGCCGCGAAGACCCGGGCCAGGGCGCCGTCGGGCGCCGGCACCTCGTGCCGGTCCAGCCACGCGGTGTCGAGGGTGGCGTCGCCGAACTCCTGCCCCGCGACCAGCGCCCGCAGGAACCCGGTGTTGGTGGTCAGACCCAGGACGGCGGTGTCGTCGAGCGCGGCGACCAGGCCGGCGCGGGCGCTCTCGCGGTCGGGCCCCCACACGACGACCTTGCCGAGCATCGGGTCGTAGGCGGTGCTGACCTCCTGGCCCGAGACCAGGGCGTGGTCGACCCGGACCCGGGTGCCGGTCCGCTCGACCGCGACCGGCCACCGCACCAGCGAGGCGGTGCCGGCCTGGGGCAGGAACCCGCCGAAGGAGTCCTCGGCGTAGACCCGGGCCTCGATGGCGTGGCCCTCCAGGGTGACGTCGTCCTGGGTGAAGCCGAGGTGGGCGCCGGTGGCCACGGCGAGCTGGAGGGCGACCAGGTCGACCCGCTCGCCGCGGACCCGGGCGACCTCCTCGGTGACCGGGTGCTCGACCTGCAGGCGGGTGTTCATCTCGAGGAAGTAGAACTCCCCGGACGCGTTGTCGAGCAGGAACTCGACGGTGCCGGCGCCGGTGTAGCCCACCTGGGCGGCCAGCGCGGTCGCCGAGGCGGTGATCGCGGCCCGCTGCTCCGCGCTGATGGTGGGGGCGGGCGCCTCCTCGAGCACCTTCTGGTGCCGGCGCTGGGTGGAGCAGTCGCGCTCGAAGAGGTGCACGACGTGGCCGTGGGTGTCGCCCATGACCTGCACCTCGATGTGGCGGCCGGACTCGACGTACTTCTCGATGAGCATGGTGTCGTCACCGAACGAGGAGGCGGCCTCGCGCTGCGCGGCGGCGAGCGCCTCGGCGTACTCGCCGGACGAGCGGACCACGCGCATGCCCTTGCCGCCGCCGCCGGCGGCGGCCTTGACCAGCACCGGGTAGGCGAACCCGGCCGGGTCGTCGTCCAGGTCGTAGGAGGGCACCACGGGCACCCCGGCCTCGACCGCGAGGACGCGGGCGGCGTCCTTGCGGCCCATCGCGTCCATCACGTCGGCGCTGGGACCGACCAGGGTGATGCCGGCCTCGGCCAACGCCCGTGCGAACGGGGCGCGCTCGGAGAGGAAGCCGTAGCCCGGGTGGACGAACCCGGCGCCGCTGGCACGAACGGCGGCCACGACCTCCCCGATGTCGAGGTAGGACGCGACGCGCACGGCACGGTCCGCCTCGGTGACGTGCAGCGCGCCGGCGTCGAGGTCGGTGTGCAGGGCCACGGTGCGCCAGCCGAGACGGCGTGCGGTGGCCAGGACCCGGCGGGCGATCTCGCCGCGGTTGGCTACGAGAAGGGTGTTCATCGGTTCTCCATCAGATTGCTCCCGCGGGGTGTTCACATTCGGAAGATGCCGTAGCGGGGCTCGGGGATCGGGGTGTACGCCGTGGCGGCCAGCCCCATCCCCAGCACCCGGCGGGTGTCGGCGGGGTCGATCACGCCGTCGTCCCACAGCCGCGCGGTGGCGTAGTACGGCGAGCCCTGCGTCTCGTACTGCTCGCGCAGCGGCTCCTTGAACGCCTCCTCGTCCTGCGCCGACCACTCCTCGCCGCGGGCCTCGATCCCGTCGCGGCGCACGGTGGCCAGCACGCCGGCGGCCTGCTCGCCGCCCATCACCGAGATCCGGGCGTTGGGCCACATCCACAGGAAGCGCGGGTCGTAGGCACGTCCGCACATGCCGTAGTTGCCGGCGCCGTAGGAGCCGCCGATGACGACGGTGAACTTGGGGACGACGCTGCAGGCGACCGCCGTGACGAGCTTGGCGCCGTCGCGGGCGATGCCCTTGTTCTCGTACTCGCGCCCGACCATGAAGCCGGAGATGTTCTGCAGGAACACCAGCGGGATGCCGCGCTGGTTGCACAGCTCGATGAAGTGGGCGCCCTTGAGGGCCGACTCGCTGAAGAGGATGCCGTTGTTGGCCACGATGCCGACCTCGTGGCCCCAGATCCGGGCGAACCCGCAGACCAGGGTCTCGCCGTAGAGCTTCTTGAACTCGTGGAAGCGGCTGCCGTCGACGAGGCGGCGCACCACCTCGCGCACGTCGTACGGCGTGCGGGTGTCGGTGGGCACCACGTCGTAGAGCGACTCGGGCGGCTCGTGCGGCTCCTCGACCTCGGCGGCCGGGACACGGGTCGGCTGGGCCGGGGGCAGGGTGTCGATGACGCTGCGGACGATGGCCAGCGCGTGCGCGTCGTCGTCGGCGAGGTGGTCCACGACGCCGGAGGTGCGGGCGTGGACGTCGCCGCCGCCGAGCTCCTCGGCGGTGACCACCTCACCGGTCGCGGCCTTCACCAGCGGCGGGCCGCCGAGGAAGATCGTCCCTTGCTCCTTGACGATCACGGTCTCGTCGCTCATCGCGGGCACGTAGGCGCCGCCGGCGGTGCAGGAGCCCATCACGCTGGCGATCTGCGGGATCCCGGCCGCCGACATGTTCGCCTGGTTGAAGAAGATCCGGCCGAAGTGCTCGCGGTCGGGGAAGACCTCGTCCTGCATCGGCAGGAACGCGCCGCCGGAGTCGACGAGGTAGACGCACGGCAGGTGGTTCTCGGCCGCGACCGTCTGCGCGCGCAGGTGCTTCTTGACCGTCATCGGGTAGTACGTGCCGCCCTTGACGGTGGCGTCGTTGGCGACGATGACGCACTCGCGGCCGTGGATGCGCCCGATGCCCGTCACGATCCCGGCGCTGGGCACCGGCGTCTCCCCCGGCGCGCCGTACATGCCGGTCGCGGCCAGCGGACTCAGCTCCAGGAACGGGCTGCCGGGGTCGAGCAGCCGGTCCACCCGCTCGCGCACCAGCAGCTTGCCGCGCCCGGTGTGCTTGGTCCGCGCCGACTCGCTGCCACCGGTCCGGGCCGTCGCCAGCCGCTCACGCAGGTCGGTCACGAGGTCCTTGAGATCGCTCACGAGGCTAGGTTAGCGATCATTAACCTCCCCCACCACCGCGAGTCGGCCCAAATGTCCGTCCGAGTCGGCGTGGATCGCTCGCCACAGGGGAGATCTGCGCCGACTCAGCGCGACATCTGGGCCGACTCGCGGACAGGGCCGGGTGGTGGGTTAACGCCCGCTAACCTGAGGCCATGTCCCGGCGCGAGCAGATCCTGGCCACCGCGGCCGAGCTGTTCGCCAAGCGCGGGTTCCACGGGGTGTCGGTGGCCGACCTGGGCGCGGCGTGCGGGATCTCCGGGCCGGCGCTCTACAAGCACTTCGCCTCCAAGGACGCGGTGCTCGCCGCGATGCTCGTCTCGATCAGCGAGCAGCTCCTCGCCGTGGGCCGCGAGCGGGCACGGGCGGCCGGGGAGCCGCGGGCGGCCGTGGTCGCCCTGGTCGACTGGCACGTCGACTTCGCGCTGCGGCACCGGCCGCTGATCGTGGTGCAGGACCGCGACTGGGAGTCCCTGCCCGGGCAGGCGCGCGAGCAGGTGCGCGCCCTGCAGCGCGAGTACGTCGACGTGTGGGCCACCGAGCTGCAGGCGGTGCACCTCGGCCTCGACCTCGAGCAGGCGCGGGCGATGGCGCACGCGACCTTCGGGCTGATCAACTCCACCCCGCACAGCGCGCTGCTGCCCGACCCGGCGATGGGCGCGCTGCTGCACCAGATGGCGCTGGGCGCGCTCGGCCTCCAGACGGCTGGTGCTCAGGTGCCGCAGAACGTCACGTAGGGCCCGGCGCCCGCGGGGCCCGGCTCGGCGTACGCCGCCAGGCCCGGCCGCTCGTCGTACGGCGCGGTGACGGCCTCGAGGAGTCGGTGCAGCGGGGCCAGGTCGCCGGCGGTCGCGGCGTCGAGGGCCTGCTCGACCAGGTGGTTGCGCGGGATGTAGACGGGATTCACCCGGTCCATCGCCTCCGCGTCGGGACCCAGCCCGCGCCAGCGCTCCAGCCACGCGTCGAGGCCGGGCAGGTCGAGGACCACGCCCCGCACCCCCTCGACGTCCCCGCGCGCCGCGTCCCCGAGCGCGCGGAAGAACGACGTGTGGTCCACCCGGGCCGCGGCCATCAGGGCCAGCAGGTCCTCGACCAACGAGGCCACGACCGCGCGGTCGAGCCCCGCGGGCAGGCCCAGCTTGGCGGCCGCGTCCGCGGTGAAGGCGTCGGCGTACGTCGTGGCGAAGCCCTGCAGGCTGCGCGTCGCGGTCTCGACCGCCCGCTCCTCGTCGGCGTCGATGAGCGGCAGCAGCGCCTCGGCGAGCCGGGCGAGATTCCACTGGGCCGCCGCCGGCTGGTTGCGGTAGGCGTAGCGCCCGCCCTCGTCGATCGAGCTGAAGACGGTCGCGGGGTCGTAGGCGTCCAGGAAGGCGCACGGCCCGTAGTCGATGCTCTCCCCCGAGATCGTCATGTTGTCGGTGTTCATCACGCCGTGCACGAACCCGACGAGCATCCACTGCGCCACCAGTCGCGCCTGCGCCTCGACGACCCCCTCGAGCAGCGCGACGTACGCCGCACCCGCGGGGCCGGCGTCGCGCGCGGCCGGGTGGTGGCGCGCGATCGCGTGGTCGGCCAGGCGGCGCAGCAGGTCGTCGTCGCCGGTGGCGCGGGCGTACTGGAAGCTGCCGACCCGCAGGTGGCTGCTCGCGACCCGGGCCAGCACCGCGCCCGGCAGCACCTGCTCGCGGCGCACCCCGCGCCCGGTCGCGACCACGGCGAGCGAGCGGGTGGTGGGGATGCCCAGCGTGTGCATCGCCTCGCTGACGACGTGCTCGCGCAGCATCGGTCCGAGCCCGGCGAGGCCGTCGCCGCCGCGTGCCCACGGGGTCCGGCCCGAGCCCTTGAGGTGCAGGTCGCGGACCCGCCCGGCGGGGTCGGTGAGCTCGCCGAGCAGCAGCGCGCGGCCGTCGCCGAGGCGCGGGGAGTACCCGCCGAACTGGTGCCCGGCGTAGCCCTGCGCCACCGGGGTCGCGCCGTCGGGCACCTCGGCGCCCACCAGCAGCCGCACGCCGGCCTCGCTGCGCAGCCACCGCGGGTCCAGGCCCAGCTCAGCGGCGAGCGGCTCGTTGAGCACCACCAGCTGCGGCTCGGGTGCCTCCTCGGCCTGCCAGCGCACCGCCAGCTCGGGCAGCTCGTCGGCGAAGCGGGTCCCCAGCCGCAGGTCGGTCGGGCTGCTCACGTCCATGCCCGCCACGCTACGCCGCGGGCCCAGGACCGGACCCGGTCAGGTGAGGAGGCGGTAGAAGCGGAACAGGTCGTGCTCGATGGGCAGCACCTCCACGTCCGCGAACCCGGCGTCGCGGGCGTAGCCGCGCAGCACGGGCGTGCGCATCACGGTGCCGGTGCCGACCGAGGGCTCGTGGGAGAGGCCGTCGGGCAGGCAGACCAGCACCGAGATGCCGTACATCAGCTGCTCGACCGGGTCGCCGGGTCCGGTGAAGGCGTCGGGGACCCGCTCGTCCATGACCACGACGCTCCCCTCGCCGGCCACCAGTCGGCGGGCCGAGCCGAGCACCGCGACCGGGTCGGCCATGTCGTGCACGCACTCCATGGCCAGCACCAGGTCGTAGGCCCCGTCGCGGGTGGTGTCCGCCGCGTCGGCGTGGTGGAAGCGCACCCGGTCGGCGAGGCCGTGAGCGGCCGCGTTGGCGGTGGCCGCCTCGATGGAGGCGTGGTCGATGTCGTAGCCGTCGACGTGGGTGCGGGGGTAGGCCAGCCCGACCCCGATCGCGGCCCAGCCGTCCCCGCAGCCGAGCTCAGCGACCCGCCCGCCCGCGTCGAGGTCGGCGTGCACCTGGGTCAGCGCGGGCAGCCACTCGGTGCCGAGGAGCCCCAGGAACAGGGGCCGGTTGGCGTCGGCCTGTGCGCGGCGACATGAGCTCGCCGTACTCGTGCCAGCGCAGTCCCCCACCGCCGGCGTAGGCCTCCAGCAACCGCGGCAGCTGCACCCCGGCGGCGGCGACGATCTGGGCGAGCGGCGTCGTGAACGCGAGGCTGTCGGGGTCGCAGAGCACCGCGGCGTGCGCGTCGCTGACGGCGTAGGTGCGCTGCTCGGGCGGCAGCGCGGGGTCGTCGACGTCGACCAGGCCGGCCACGCACTGCTGCTCCAGCCACTCCCGGGCGTAGCGGGGCGCCATCCCGGAGGCTGCGGCGGCCTCGGCCGCGGTGCGGGGCTCGCGGTGCAGCAGGTCGTAGAGCCCGAAGTGGGCCCCGACCGCCACGGTCAGGACGTCGAGGGCGCCCAGCACGGAGCCGAAGAGATGCTCGGCGAGCTCGTCGGTCTGCACGGGACCTCCTGCGGAGGCGCCACGCCTCGACCGATCGACTGTACGCCCGCAGCACGCCGCGCGACAGGGTCACGGGCCGGGCCGGAGGGCGGCTCAGAAGAGGTGGCTCAGGTCCGGGGCGGCCTCGCCCGCACCCCGGGCGTCGAGCAGCTCGAGCACCCGTGCCGCGCGGGCGGCGGCGTCGTACGCCGTGGCCAGGTCGGGCTCGTCGTCTCCCCCGGGCCCGTCCCCGGACATCCGCTCCTCCGGCTCCACGACCCGGGCGTGCAACCGGGCCAGCACCTCCTCGCGGCCCAGCCCGCGCAGGTGGACCAGCACGAACGGGTCGGCCTCGAGCAGCCAGGTCAGCTGGTAGAGGACCCCGAGCGCGTGCACGCACGGGTCGACCCAGCCCGCGCAGGTGCAGGAGGCGACCAGCTCGCCGCCGTAGGGCAGCAGCTCGACCCCGGCCTCCTCGGCGTGCTCGACCAGCTCGTGCGGCAGGTCGCCGGCCAGCAGCGCGCCGACGCGCCCGGCCTGGGCCGCGACCGCCTCGACCAGCGTCTCGGCGCCGGTGTCGTCGAGCACCGGGACCTCGATCCGCACGGTCCACCGACCGCCCCCGTCGGAGCCGTCGTCGACCACGGCCACCGCCGAGCCGGCACCGACCTCGATCGCCCCGACCCGGCCCGAGCGGGACAGCGACCGGGCCGCGGCCAGGTCGCCCTCGGCGTACGCCGACTCCTCGACCGCACGCACCCACGCCTTGCCCCACCAGGTCTCGGCGCGGGTGCTGCGGCGCCGCGCCGCGAGCCGCGGGTGCACGACGCCGTCCCCTCCGGCACCCGGGCCGACACCGGCCCCGGTCACGCTCAGTCCTCCCGGCGCAGGGTGACCAGGTCGCGCAGCTCGTCGTTGCTGAGCTCGGTGAGCGCGGCCTCGCCGTTGCCCAGCACCGCGTCGGCCAGCGCCCGCTTGCGGGTCAGCAGCTCGGCGACCTTCTCCTCGATGGTGCCGCGCACGATGGGGCGGTGCACCTGCACCGGCCGGGTCTGGCCGATCCGGTAGGCCCGGTCGGTGGCCTGCTCCTCCACCGCGGGGTTCCACCAGCGGTCGAAGTGCACGACGTGGTCGGCGCGGGTCAGGTTCAGCCCGGTGCCGCCGGCCTTGAGGGAGAGCAGAAAGACCGGGGCCTCGCCGGGCGGGGCGTCCTGGAAGCGGCGCACCATCGCCTCCCGCTCGCGCACCGGGGTGCCGCCGTGCAGCAGCTGGGTGGGCACGCCCACGGCGGCCAGGTGCCGCTCCAGCAACCGGGCCATGGCGACGTACTGGGTGAAGACCAGGACGGCGCCGTCCTCGGCGAGCACGGTGCCGATGAGCTCGTCGAGCAGGTCGAGCTTCTCCGAGCGGCCGCCCAACCGGCCGCTGGCCTGCTTGAGGAAGTGCGCCGGGTGGTTGCAGATCTGCTTGAGCCCGGTGAGCAGCATCAGCACCAGCCCGCGCCTGGAGTCGTCGTCAGCGCGCTCGATGCGCTCCATCGTGTCGCGCACGAACGCCTCGTAGAGCACCACCTGCTCCCGGGTCAGGCTCAGCGGGTGGTCGGTCTCGGTCTTGGGCGGCAGCTCGGGCGCGATGCCGGGGTCGGACTTGCGCCGGCGCAGCAGGAACGGCGCGATCAGGTCGGCGAACTGGCGGGCCTTGGTGGGCTCCTGGCCGGACTCGATCGGCGCGGCCCACACCCGACGGAACGCGTTGCGGCTGCCGAGCAGCCCCGGGATCGCCCAGTCCAGGATCGCCCACAGCTCGGTCAGGTCGTTCTCGACCGGGGTGCCGGTCAGCGCGACCCGCGCCTGGCTGGTCAGGGTGCGCAGCATCCGCGCGGTCGCGGCGCGGGGGTTCTTCACGTGCTGCGCCTCGTCGGCGACGACCAGCCCCCACGCGACCGGGCGCAGCAGCGAGGTGTCGGGGTCCTTGGCGTCGCTGCGCATGGTGCCGTAGGTGGTGAGCACGAAGCCCGGGTCACCGGTGAGACCGGGCTCGAGGGCATCGCCCAGGTCGGGCAGGGTCCGGCGCCCGCCGTGGAAGCGGCGCACCGGGACCCCGGGGGCGAAGCGGCGGATCTCGGCCTCCCAGTTGCCCAGCAGGCTGGTGGGGCAGACCACCAGGGTCGGCAGCGGCGTCCGGTCCTCGCTGCGGGCTCCCTCGGCGCGGTGCAGGTGCAGCGCGATCACCTGCACGGTCTTGCCCAGGCCCATGTCGTCGGCCAGGCAGGCCCCGAGCCCGGACGCCGTCAGGTCGGCCAACCAGGTCAGCCCGTGCCGCTGGTAGTCGCGCAGGGTCGCGGCCAGACCGTCCGGCACCTCGATGGGGTCGCGGGTGGCCGCCTGGGTCAGCTGCTCGCGCACCCGGAGCAGGCTGGCGCCGACGATGACGCCCTCCTGCTCGTCGCCGGGCTTGAGGGTCGCCACGCCGGTGAGCGCGCCGGCGAGGGCCTCGGCCGGCTTGACCTCGCGCACCATCCGCTTGCGGGCCTTGCGGGCCACCGCCGGGTCGACGACGGTCCAGGAGCCGCGCAGCTTCATGATCGGGGAGGCGGCCTCGGCGAGCTGGTCCATCTCCTCCGCGGTCAGCGGATCGCCGTGCAGCGCCACCTGCCACTGGAAGGCGAACATGCTCTCGGGGGTCAGCAGCCCGGTCTGCAGCGGCTCCTCCCGCGGGACGGTGCTGCGCGGGGCTCGGTCGAGCACGGCGCGGGTGGTGAGCTCGCGGCCCAGGCTGCGCGGCCAGAGCACGTCGACGCCGCGCTCGGAGAGCGCCGCGACGCCCTCGTCGAGCAGGCTGACCAGCTCGTCGGAGTCGAGGGTGAGCTGGTCGGGCACCCGCAGGTCAAGCAGCCGCTCGAGGACCGGCCAGGCGTCGGCGGCAGCGCGCAGCGCGATGGTGGCGTGGGTGCGGGCCCGGTCGCCGAAGCCGTGCACCTCCGGCTCGTCGACCCACAGCGACGCGGCGTCGGCCAGGTGCAAAGGGTCGCGCTCGTCGTGGACCTGCAGCACCACGCGCACCGTGCCGCCGACCAGCTCCTCCTCGTCGGCCTCCACCCGCAGGCTGACCGCCACCAGGTGCGGCAGGTCGCCGGCGAACCGGTGCCGGTCGATGCGCCGACGCAGCCGGTCGCGGAAGTCGGCGGAGGGCTGCAGCGGGGGCGCGGCCCCGGTGGCCCGGGGGTCGTCGGGGTCCTCGATCAGCCGCGGTCGGGGGCGGGTCGGGCGCGCCGGGGCGACCGGGGCCCCGCGCGGCATGGCGTCGACCACGGCGTCGAGCAGGCGGCGTACGACCTGCTCGGCGGCGGCCTCGTCGCAGCCCTCGTGGGCGCGGGCCCGGGCCAGCATCCGCACCCGGTCCTCGTCGTCGTCGCCGAGCGGGGCCACCTGCCAGTGCGGCGGCTCACCGGGCTCGGTGGGGGCGGGCTCGAAGGCGCCGGCCGCGACCAGGCGCATCCCGAGCAGTGCGGCGCCCGAGAGCAGCCCGACGCTGGGGTGCAGGTCCTCGCGCGCGTGCGCCTTGGTCAGCACCGGCAGCGCGGCGCGCACCGGCAGCGCCACGGTGCGGCGGGCGTCGACGAACTCCACGACGCCCTCGCGCGGCGGGTCGGCCGGCAGGAACGTCGCCGTGCCGGTGACGGGGACGAAGCTCACCCGCACGACGCTAGCCGCCGGCACCGACGCTGCCGGGGTCGGTGCACATAGGCTCGCGCCATGAGCATCCTCGACGAGCCCCTGGCCCGCCTCGACGGCACCACCGGCACCCTGCGCGACCTCACCGGCGGGCGCGCCGCGCTGCTGGTCAACGTCGCCAGCCGCTGCGGCCTGACCCCGCAGTACACCGGCCTCGAAGCGCTGCACACGACGTACGCCGGGCGCGGGTTCACCGTGGTGGGGGTGCCGTCCAACCAGTTCGGCGGCCAGGAGCCCGGCTCGGCCGAGGAGATCGCCACCTTCTGCTCGGCGACGTACGGCGTGACCTTCCCGATGAGCGAGAAGGTCGAGGTCAACGGCGCGTCGCGGCACCCGGTCTACGAGGAGCTGACCTCGGTGCCGGACCAGGACGGCGAGGCCGGCGACGTGAAGTGGAACTTCGAGAAGTTCCTGATCGCCGCAGACGGCGCGGTCGTGGCCCGCTTCGGCCCGGCGGTCGCCCCCGACGACCCGCGGCTGGTCAGTGCGGTCGAGGCCGTCTGCGGCTGAGGCCCCTCTCGCCCCGGGCGTGGGATCCTGAGTGCCGTTTGGTCACCAACGACAACAAATGAGCCCTCTGCGGTGCCGTTTGGTCACCAACGGCAGTCCGCCAAGGCCGATTCCACCACCGCGAACACCCCCGGAGCCACCGGAGCCACCCGGGACCGACGACCGGAGGCTAGCGCAGGTCGTCGGCGAACCGGCGACGCACCTGGGCCTGGTAGACCGAGGGGGCGAGGCGCCACAGCAGGCTCGCGGCGACGGTGCCGCGGTCGGGGAACAGTCGGCGGCGACCCGCCCACAGCGCGGCGTCGACCTGGACGGCGGTCTCCTCGGCGGAGCGCAGCCGCCCGACGGTCGAGCGGGCCCGCCCGGTGGGGCGGCCGTCCTCGCCGAGCGCGTGCTCGTCGATCGGGGTGTCCAGGAACGAGGGGTGCACCATCAGCACCCGCACGCCCTGCGGCTCCAGCTCGAGCCGCAACACCTCGAAGAACTGGGTGAGGGCCGCCTTGGCGGCGCTGTAGGCGGCCCGCCCGGGCACCGGCATCCAGCCCGCCATCGAGGAGATGCACACCACCGTGCCGCCGCCGGCACGCAGCAGCGGGAGGGCGGCCAGGGTCAGCTCGACCGGCCCCTGCCAGTCCACCGCCATCACGGTGCGGAAGACCGCGGGGTCGGTGCGGTAGGCGGGGCTGCGGTGGGTGATCCCGGCGTTGTTGACCAGCACGTCGAGACGTCCGAAGCGCTGCTGGGTCGCCTCGACCAGGCGGGCCAGGTCGGCGGCGTCGGTGACGTCGACGGTCAGGGCGAGCACCCGGTCGGGGTCCAGGTCGGCGGCCCGCGCGGCCAGCGCGGCACCGTCGATGTCGGCGAGCACCAGGTCGTGGCCGGCGGCGTACCAGTGCCGTGTCAGCGCCCACCCGAGCCCCGAGGCGGCCCCGGTGACCAGCAGGACGCTCACGGCAGCGCCATCCCGCGGGCCCGCGCGAACCCCTCGAGCACCTCGAGGGTGCTGCGCTGCGGCACGTAGCCGAGCTCCTCCTTGAGCCGTCGGTTCGACAGGACCGGGCGGTAGCGCAGGAACGCGACCTGCTCGGGCCCGACCGGCCGCCCGCGCCAGCGCTGCACCTGCAGCCCGGCGCGCACCAGCGGCACCGGCAGCGCCAGCAACGGCTTCCCGAGCCGTTCGGCGATCTCGGCCATCGTCAGTGCGCCGTCACCGGCGAGGTTGTAGATGCCGGTGCGGTCCTCCGCGACACCCTTCTCGAGCACCGCGAGCACGTCCTGGTCCCAGATCAGCACGAACGGCGACGGGCTGCCGCGCAGCGCGACCACCCGCGACCCGCTGAACAGGCCGGTGATCTGGTTGTCGGTGGTGTCGCCCAGCACCGTCCCGGGGCGCAGCACCAGCTGGCGCAGTCGCGGGTGCGACGCGCGGTAGCCGGCGAGCAGCTCCTCCACCTGGCGCTTGTGGTCGCTGTAGGCGAACTCGGGGTTGCCGCGCAGCGGGTCGTGCTCGTCGAGCCACGCCGGGTTGTCGGGGTGGTAGCCGTAGGCCGCGCCCGAGCTGGTGACGGTGAGGTGGTCGACCCCGGCGCCCAGGCAGGCCTCGACGACGTTGCGGGTCCCGTTGACGTCGATGTCGAAGTCGCGGGCCCGGTCGCGCGAGGCGACCAGCACCGACGCCAGGTGCACCACGTGGGTGGCACCGAAGTCGCGCAGCGTCTGGACCAGCCCCGGGTCCCGCACGTCGCCCTGGCGCAGCTCGAAGCCGGGCTGCCCGGACTCCCGGGCCACCTCGGCGGGGTCGCGCACGTCCAGCCCCACCACGGCGTACGACGCCGCGAGACGCTCGGCGAGCTGTCGGCCCAGGTAGCCGGCCGCCCCGGTCACCACGATCCGGCGGGTCACGGCGCCACCGCCTCCGCCCGGCGGACCGGGTCGTCCTCGGGCAGCGGGATCCGCGACCAGACCTGCGCCAGGGTGAGCCCGGAGACCAGGTGCCACACGCCCCAGAAGGCCGCGACCAGCAGCGCGCCGCCGAGCTCGGGGAAGAACGTGAACGCGATGACCAGCCCGAGACCGGAGTTCTGGATGCCGACCTCGAGGGTGACCGCGCGGCGGTCGCTGACCGGCATCCGCAGCGAGCGGGCGATCCCCTGGCCCAGCAGCAGCGCCAGCGCGTTGTGCCCGACCACGACCCAGAAGAAGGTGCCGATCTGGTCGAGGAACAGGTCGAGGTTGTTGCCGAAGGCGATCGCGACGAAGGCCAGGAAGACCACCATCGAACCGATCCTCCACGGCTTCTCGCTCCGCGCGGCGAACCCCGGGAAGCGCGAGCCCAGCGTCATCCCCAGCGCCATCGGCAGCGCGAGCACGAGCAGCACCAGCAGCAGCAGGTCGACCCGGTCCAGCGAGATGTCGGTCATCAGGTCGCGGGTGCGCGGGTTGAGGGTGCCGTAGAGCGCGAAGTTGAACGGGGTCAGCACGGTCGCGGCCAGGCTCGAGACGGCCGTCATGGACACCGACACCGCGACGTTGCCGCGCGCCAGCCAGGTCAGGATGTTGGAGAAGGAGCCGCCGGGGCAGGCGGCGACCAGCATCATCCCGAGCGCCACCTCGGCGCTGACCGGGAGCAGCCAGGCGGCCAGGCAGGTGCCGGCGGGCAGCAGCACGAACTGCGCCACCAGCCCGGCGGCGGGCGCCTTGGGCGCCTTGATGATGCGCACGAAGTCGGCGGGGCGCAGGGTCAGCGCGACGCCGAACATCATCAGGCCGAGCAGGATGTTGAGCAGGGTCAGGTCGGGCAGCGCGATCTCGGTCATGCCGACACCTGCGCGGCGTCTACCCGGCCGGCTCCGACCGGGTCGGCCGGCAGCTCCTCGAGGTGCGCCGAGAGCGCGTCGAGGTAGGTCTGCTTGTCGACGTAGTAGGCCATCCGGGCCAGCGGCAGGTAGTGGTAGCCGCCGTCCTCCCGCTCGCGGGAACGTTCGCGCCGCGCCCGGTCGAGCGCCGCGGTGGCACCGGTGCCCGCGCGGCGGTGGGCCAGGTAGCGCGCGACCAGCAGCGCCTGCTGGTTGCGCCCCTCCCAGCCCAGTCCGGTCGCCTCGACCATGCCCATCACGAACAGGTCATCGCGCTCGGGGTGGAAGACGTTGAGATAGAGCTGCGGCGCGTCGGCGTCGGCGGGCCAGGCCAGGTCGGAGCGGTCGAGGAAGGGGTAGTCCAGCTCGTAGCCGGTGGCCAGCAGCAGCACGTCGTACTCCGCGCTCTCGCCGTCGCCGAAGGTGACCCGCCGGCCCTCGATCGCCGCGATGTCGCGCCGGGCGGTGATGTCGCCGTGCCCGAGGTGGTGCAGCACCAGCGAGTTCACCACCGGGTGCGACTCGTAGAGCCGGTAGTCGGGGTCGGGCAGGCCGTAGTCGCTGGGCCTGCCGACCAGGGCGCGGATCAGCGCGGCGTCGACGCGCTGCTTGACCGCCCGCGGCAGCCGCAGCTTCCCACCGAGGGTGTCGATGGGCCGCCCGGCGACGAACTTGGGCAGGAAGTGGTAGCCGCGGCGCACGCTGAGGTCGACGCTGCGGGCGTGGTGCACGGCGTCGACGGCGATGTCGGCGCCGGAGTTGCCGCAGCCCACCACGAGCACCCGCTGGTCGGTGAACGCCGACGGTGAGCGGTACTGCGAGGAGTGCAGGACGGTCCCGGTGAACTCCCCCGGCAGCCCGGGCACCCGCGGGGTGTGCAGGGTGCCCGAGGCCACGAGCAGGCCCTCGAAGACCCGGGTCCGCTGCGCACCGTCGTGCTCGGTGACCAGCTCCCAGCCGTGCGCGTGCGGCCGCGCCGAGACCACCCGGGTGCCGAGCTCGTAGTGGCGGCGCAGGTCGAAGCGGTCGGCGTACCCGGCGAGGTAGTCGCGCACCTCGCGGTGGTGCGGGTACGCCGCGCCGGCGTCGTCCATGGGGTGCTCGGCGAACTCGGTCATGTGCCGCGAGGAGATCAGGTGCGCGCTGTCGTACATGGTGGAGTGCGGGTTCTCGATGTCCCACAGCCCGCCCACGTCGGTGTGCAGCTCGATGCCGGTGACCGGCAGCCCGGCCCGGGCCAGGTTGCGCACGCAGGCCAGTCCCATCGGCCCGGCGCCGATGACGGCGTACCCGTGCGTGTCCCCGCTCGTGCTCATGTGCGTCCTCCCCGGCCGACGCCCCGGGAGTGGGGGTGGCGTGATCCCCGTCACCCTAGGGGTGCCGGGGACCGCGCGCCCGGCCGTTCGGGACGCCCCCACCGGCAATCCGGGACGAGCAGGGATGATCGGGCCATGAGCCTCCCGGCCGGCCGCGACGTCACCGCGCAGTACGCGCACGCGCTGCTGCAGGCCGCGCAGGAGACCGGGATCGCGCTCGACGAGGGCCTGGTCGCGCGGGTGCAGGGCGCCCACCGGGTGCCGTTGGCCTGGCAGGACGAGCTCTGGGAGGACTACTGCATCGGGGCCGCCGACCCGCTGGCCGGGCTGCGGCTGGGGCTGCGGATGCAGGTCGGCCACCTCGACAGCGCCGGGATGCTGCTGGTCACCTGCGCCACCCTGGGCGAGGCGCTCGAGGAGCTGACGGCGTACGCGCCGGTGATCGGGGCCGGGTCGTTCGCGCTGCGCCGCGACGAGGACCACGCGGACGCCCAGGTGCACGTCGACTTCGAGCACGACTTCGCCGTGCGCCCCCTGGAGCGGGTCGAGGCGGCGCTGACCACGCTGCTGCACCTGGCCCGGTGGGCCACCGGGGGTCGCATCCGCGCGTCCGCGCTGGAGTTCGCGCACGCCGCGCCCGGTCCCGATCCCGCCCACGCCGCCGTGCTCGGCGTACCCGTGCACTTCGATGCACCGCGCAGCGCCCTGGTCCTCGCCGCCGACCAGCTCGACCTCCCCCTGGTGCAGGCCAACGAGGCGCTGCGCGACCACCTGCGCGAGCTCGCCGACCGGACGCTGGCCCAGCTCGGCGACCAGGACCTGGCGGTGCGGGTGCGGCAGGTGGTGATCGCGCACCCCGACTGGAGCAGGGACCGGGTCGCCGACCACCTGGGGCACAGCGCCCGGCACCTCAACCGGCTGCTGGCCGAGGAGGGGCTGAGCTTCTCGGCCGTCCGGGAACGCACGCTCGAGCAGCTCGCCGTGCGCGCGCTCGAGCAGGGCGAACGGGTCGGCGACGTGGCGGTACGCCTGGGCTACTCCGACGAGACCGCGTTCACCCGGGCGTTCCGCCGCTGGCGCGGCCGCACGCCCGGCCAGGAACGGCAGCGGGCTCAGGTCGGGCGGTAGCCCTCGGGCTCGGAGGCCCCGTTGCCCTGGCCGAACCAGTCCAGCCAGCGGTCGTCGGGGATCGCCCGCCCGGCCGCGTCGTACGCCGCGCTGGTGCGCAGGCCGACCGCGGGGTCGGTGACCACCGCGCGCACCAGGTCGACGAGCTCCTCGGTCTGCTCCACGTCGTCCGCCTCGGCCTCCCCCTCCTCACCGGGAACGAACGGGCCGTAGGCCAGGACGAACACGGCGACGTCGTCGCGGCGCCCGACCGCGCCGACGTAGCCCGGGTCCTCCTCGGGCGAGCCCGCCTCGCGCAGGAGCACGTAGGACGTGCCATCGATGACGTCCTCCTCGCACCCCTCGGCGAAGCCGGAGCAGTCCGTGAGGTCCTCGACCTGGGGGTCGGCGCCCGGGGGTGAGACCACGACGCGCACGTGCGTGTTGTCGCCCACCGCCCGGTCGAAGGCGAGCTCGGTGCCGATCGCGGCGCGGGGCAGCCCATCGCCCCTGAAGAGCGGCGCGGCCGCCGCGGCTTCGCGGCCCAGGTGCTCCTCGACGGCTGCGGCCAGGGCCCGCTCGGTGGTCTCCACGGCCGTCGGGCCGGGTCCTGCCTCGGGTGCGCCGCTCGGGTCGGGATCGGGGTCGTCGGAGCAGGCCGACGCCCCGGTCAGGACGAGACCGGCGAGCAGGCCGGCGAGCAGGCGGTGCGATCCCCGAGAAGGCATGCCCGGCAGGCTACTGCGCGGCGGCCCCGAGGGCGGGTGGGATCGCTGCGGGCGGGTGCGGGCTACGGTCGATCACCATGAGCATCGACGAGGACAGGGACCAGCTGCACCGGGACGGACGCTGCGACGTCGTGGTGGAGATCCCCCGAGGCAGCCGCAACAAGTACGAGGCGTCCGAGGACGGCGAGATCTGGTTCGACCGGCGGCTCGGCGGTCCGGCCGGCTTCCCCGGCGACTACGGCTACGTCATTGGCTCCGACGGCGAGGACGGCGACGCCCTCGACGCGCTGGTGCTCCTCGAGGAGGCCACCTTCCCCGGTGTCCACATGCGTTGCCGGGTGATCGGGGCGTTCGCCCTGCAGGTCGGCGACATCGCGGAGACCAAGCTCATCGTCGTCCCCGAGACCGACCACCACGCCGACCACCTGCAGGACCTCACGGACCTGCCGCCGGCGTTCCTCGACGAGCTCGGGGCCTTCTTCACCGCCTACCGGATGCTCGAGACGGTGTCCGTGTCGGTGGGTGAGCGCCTCGACCGGGCCGCCGCCCTGGACGTCCTGGTCGCCGGCCAGGGCTGAGCGTGGTGCTCCCGGGGCTCAGCCCCTGAGCCGGGGCAGCACGTCGGCGGCCACCTGTTCCAGCACCTGCTCGTCGCCGGCGTAGGGCTGGTCGGGGCGGGGCCAGTGGGTGACGACGTCGGTGAAGCCGAGCTCGGCGGCCCGGCCCACGGTCTCCTCGAAGGCACCCACGCTGGACAGCGCGAACCCGCCGACGTCCCAGCGGGCCTTGTCGGTGTCGGCCAGCAGGTAGCGGGGCAGCTCCGCCGGGTCGCGCCCGGCGGCGACCAGCGCCTCCTCGTAGGTGTCGCGCGAGCGGGCCAGGCCGGCGTACCAGTCGGGCATCGTGGTGGCGCCCGCCGGGCCGGTGGTCACCCACCCGTCGCCGACGCGGGCCGAGAAGCGCAGCGAGCGGGGGCCGTTGGCCGCGACCAGGAACGGCGTACGCCGCAGCGGCGGCAGGGTCCGCGCGTCGCGGGTGGCGAACCAGCGCCCGTCGGCGTCGACGTGGTCCTCGTCGCGCAGCCGCGCCAGCAGGGTGACGAACTCCTGGAACCGGTCGACCCGCTCCCCGGTGCTCAGCTCCTCGGCCCCGAGCACGTGGGCGTCGCGGTCGCCCCCGACGCCGAGCCCGAGCAGCACCCGACCGTCGGCGATGCCCTCGAGCGCCTGGACGTCGCGCAGGAACGGGTAGGGGTGACGGAAGTTCGGCGCCGCCACCAGCGTGCCGAGCCGGATCCGGCTGGTGGTGGCCGCGACGGCCGCCAGCGTCGGCAGCGCGCCGGTCCAGGGGCTCTCCGGCAGCCCGCCCCACACCAGGTGGTCGTAGGTCCAGGCGTGGTCGAAGCCCATCTCCTCCGCCGCCCGCCACCGCGGCGCGGCCTCCGCCCACGGCAGGTCGGTCAGGATCGTCAGCCCGAGTCGCATGGCCCGACCCTAGTCCCGCGGCCCCGACCACGCGGCGTGCCGAGCGGTGGGCTGGCAACCACTTCCGGCTCGGCGACGGTTGTCAGCTCACCGCCCCCGTCACGGGCTCGATGCGGCGTCGTCGAGACTTCGGCCCCGCAGTCCGCGCGCGGGCGGTACCTTCCGCTCATGAAGACCACCACCCGGGCCGCCGCAGGCGCCCTCATGGCCCTCGCCCTCCTGGCCGCCCCCGTCCTGGTGACCAGCGCGCAGGCGCACACGACCGGGATCCACGACAACTGCACCAACCTCAACAAGAAGTGGAAGCACGGCGTGGGCCGCGCGAACGCCGTCGACAAGACGTCCGGCAAGAAGGTCACGAACTTCTACCGCAACACCAAGGCCTACAACGAGGCCATCAACCACAACGGCACCCTGGACCGCGACAAGGACGGCATCGCCTGCGAGAAGGCCTGAGCCTCGCGTGCCCCAGGACGTCATGCGGGCGGGACGTACCCCGGTGCGGGACGCATGACGTCCCGGGCGAGCATCAGCCGGAGACGCCCAGGACCAGCGGGCGCACCGCGGTGGCGCCGGCCCGGCGGATCGCCCGGGCGGCCATGGTGAGGGTCCAGCCGGTGTCGACCAGGTCGTCGACGAGCAGCACCGAACGACCCTCCAGCGCGCCGGGGTCGGCCTGCAGGTCGAAGCGGCGCCCGACGGCGGCGACGCGCTGGGCGGAGTTCATCGACCCCTGACCCGGCACGACGTTGGGGTCGACGACCGCCCACAGACCCAGCAGCGGCACGCCCAGGTAGCGGGAGAGGCCGTCGGCCAGGCTGTCGACCAGCTCGCCGCGGCGCACCGACTGCACCGAGACGATCGCGTCGACCGGCGGACGCCAGTCGTTGAGCACCTCGATCACGGCCTGCACCAGCGGCACCGGGACGGGCGCGTCGACAGGGCCCTCGGGCCGCTCGCGGAAGATCTCGCGCAGCGCCTGGCCGTAGCCCAGGTCGGTCAGGCGGGCCACGGCACGACCCTCCTCGGCGCCGCCGTCGGAGATCTTGCCCTTGAGCTCGATGCCGAGCCGGTCCATCCCGGTCGGCCACATCTTGCGCGGCGCCACCGGGACGCCGGGACGGGCCAGGCGGGCCTGGGCCTCCTCGATGGCGGCGGCCGAGATCTCGCTCGACAGGCTCAGCCCGCCACAGTTGTCGCAGCGCCCGCACGCCTGCGCCTCCGGGTCGTCGAGCTGGGCGCGCAGGAAGAGCATCCGGCACTGGTCGGTGCGCAGGTACTCCAGCATCGCGTCCTGCTCGCGCTGGCGGGCCTCGCTGACCCGGCGGTAGCGCGCCTCGTCGTAGGTCCACGCCTGCCCGGTCGACTCCCAGCCGCCGCGCACGCGACGTACGGCGCCGTCGACGTCGAGCACCTTGAGCATCGTCTCGAGGCGGGTGCGGGTGAGCTCGACACGGGTCTCCAGGGCGGGCGTGCTCATCGCGCGGCCCTCCTCGGCGAGCACCGCCAGCGTCTCGCGCACCTGCTCCTCGCGTGGGAAGGCCAGGGAGGCGAAGTAGGCCCAGATGTCGCGGTCCTCGATCGCCGGCAGGAGCACCACCGTGGCGGACTCGCTGCGCGCGTCGAGGCCACGCCCGGCACGACCGACCTGCTGGTAGTAGGCCACCGGGGAGCTCGGAGCCCCGAGGTTGACCACGAACCCGAGGCTGGCGTCGAAGCCCATCCCGAGCGCCGAGGTCGCGACCAGGGCCTTGACCTTGCCGGAGGCCAGGTCGCCCTCGAGCGCCTGGCGCTCGGTGGTCTCGGTCTGCCCGGAGTACGCCGCCACGTCGTGACCGCGGCTGCGCAGGTAGTCGGCGACCTCCTGGGTCGCGGCGACGGTGAGGCAGTAGACGATGCCCGACCCGGGCTGCTCGGCGAGGTGGTCGGCCAGCCACGCGAGGCGCTGGTCGGCGGTCTTGAGGTGCACCACGCCCAGGCGCAACGACTCGCGGTCCAAGGACCCGCGCAGCACCAGCACGTCGGTGCCGAGCTGCTGCTGGACGTCCTCGGTGACGCGCTGGTTGGCGGTCGCGGTCGTCGCCAGGACCGGGATGCCCTCGGTGAGGTCGTCGAGCAGGGTGCGGATGCGTCGGTAGTCGGGGCGGAAGTCGTGGCCCCAGTCGGAGATGCAGTGCGCCTCGTCGACCACCAGCAGCCCGCAGGTCGCGGCGAGCCGGGGCAGCACCTCGTCGCGGAAGCCGGGGTTGTTCAGCCGCTCGGGGCTGACCAGCAGCACGTCGACCTCACCGGCCTGGATGGAGCGGTGGATCGGCTCCCAGTCGCCGATGTTGGTGGAGTTGATCGTCACCGCCCGGATGCCGGCGCGCTCGGCGGCCTGGATCTGGTTGCGCATCAGCGCGAGCAGCGGGCTGACGATCACCGTCGGCCCCGCCCCGCGCTCGCGCAGCAGCAGGGTGGCCACGAAGTACACCGCCGACTTGCCCCAGCCGGTGCGCTGCACGACCAGGGCCCGGCGCCGGTCGACGGCGAGCGCCTCGATGGCCGACCACTGGTCCTCGCGCAGCACCGCGTCGTCGCGCCCGACCAGGGCCCGCAGGTGTGCCTCGGCCGACGCGCGTGCCTGGGCGCGGTCGACGGTGGGGGCGGGGGTCGCTGCAGGGGTCGCTGCGGGGGACGTCATGGCGCCTGTCTACCAGCGCGCACCGACCGAGCAGGACCCCGCGGCCCTCGCCTGTGGACGACGCCGCTCGGGCGCGGCGCCCCGGACGTCATACGCTCGGGAGGAACGGACGTCCCGCCCGCATGACGTCCCGCGGCGGGCGGTTCACCAGATGCGGACCCGCTCGCTCGGGTCGAGCCACAGCCCGTCGCCCTCCTGGGTCTCGAAGACCTCGTGGAACTCGTCGAGGTTGCGCACGATGTTGGCCCGGAACTCCGGCGGCGAGTGCGGGTCGATGGTGAGGTACTGCGCCTCCTGCTCCTTGCGGCGCTTGGTGCGCCACACGTAGGCCCAGTTGGTGAACAGGGTGCGCCGGTCCTCGACCGAGGCCTGCCCGTCGGTGGAGATCAGGTAGGCGTGGTGGGCGATGGTCAGTCCGCCGAGGTCGCCGATGTTCTCGCCGACGGTCAGGGCGCCGTTGACGCTCTCCCCGGGCAGGGCGCGCGGCTCGAAGGCGTCGTACTGCTCGATGAGGGTCTTGCTCTTCACCTCGAAGGCGGCCTTGTCGTCGGCGGTCCACCAGTCGTTGAGGTTGCCCTGGCCGTCGTACTGCGCGCCCTGGTCGTCGAAGCCGTGGCCGATCTCGTGGCCGATGACCGCGCCGATGCCGCCGTAGTTCTCGGCCGGGTGCGCGTCGGGACTGAAGAACGGGGCCTGCAGGATGCCGGCCGGGAAGCAGATCTCGTTGGTGCCGGGGTTGTAGTAGGCGTTGACCGTCTGCGGCAGCATGAACCACTCGTCACGGTCGACCGGGGCGCCGATCTTGGCGACCTGGCGGTCGGTCTCGAAGGCGGAGGCCGCGGCGACGTTGCCCATCAGGTCGTCCTGGGTGACCTGGAGCGCCGAGTAGTCCCGGAACGTCTCGGGGTAGCCGATCTTGGGACGGAAGGTCGCGAGCTTCTCGTAGGCGCGCTTCTTGGTCTCCTCGGTCATCCAGTCCAGGCGCGAGATCGAGACCCGGTAGGCCGCGAGCAGGTTGGCGACCAGGTCGTCCATCATCTGCTTCGAGCGCGGCGGGAAGTGCCGCTCGACGTACACCCGCCCGACCGCCTCGCCCAGCGCACCCTCGACCAGCGCGACGCCGCGCTTCCAGCGCGCTCGCAGCTCGGGGGTGCCGTTGAGGGTGCGGCCGTAGAAGTCGAAGTTGGTCTCGACGAGGTCGTCGGTGAGGTACGCCGCGGTGGCGCGCAGCACGTGGCTGAGCAGCCAGTCGCGCCACTGCTCGACCGGCACCTCCTGCAGCACCGTCGAGAGGTGCTCGAAGTACGACGGCTGGCGCACGCAGGCCTCACCCAGCACGTCGGCCGCGGTGCGGGTGGAGGCGGTGAGGTTCTTGATGTAGACGTCGAAGTCGAAGCCCGGGCACATCTCCTGCAGCTCGGCCAGGGTGCGCAGGTTGTAGGTCTTCTGCACGTCGCGGGTCTCGGCCCGCTCCCAGTGGCCCTTGGCCAGCCGGGTGTCGATGTCGAGGATGGTGCGGGCCGCGGCCTCGGGGTCGCCGTGGCCGCCGAGGCCCAGCAGCCGGGTCAGGTAGGCGACGTACTTCTCGCGGGTCTCGGCGTGCTTGTCCTCGCGGTAGTAGGACTCGTCGGGCAGCCCGAGCCCGCCCTGGACCAGGTGGAAGAGGTAGCGGTCGGAGTCCTTGTCGTCGGTGTCGACATAGGAGCCGAACAGCCCGTGCCCGCCGATGCGCTCGAACTCGCCGAGGAACGCCGCCAGGTCGCGCACGTCGCGCAGGTTGGCGGCCGCGTCGAGCAGCGGCTGCACCGGCTCCAGGCCCTTCGCGGCGATCGCCTCGGTGTCCATGAAGGAGGCGAAGAGGTCGCCGATCTTGCGGGCGTCCTCGTCGGGAGCCGACCGGTCGGGCGCGGTCGCCAGCCCCGCCAGGTCGGTGATGATGTCGCGGACCTGTGCCTCCGCCGCGTCGGCGAGCTGCACGAAGGGGCCCCAGCTCGAGCGGTCGGACGGGATCTCGGTCTCCGCCAGCCAGCGCCCGTTCACGTGGCCGAACAGGTCGTCCTGGGGGCGGGTGTCGGGGTCCATGCCCGGGCGGGCGTCGTCAAGGATGCTCACGGCCGCGACCCTAGCCGCCGACTCCCCGCCTGCAGGGGTGGCTTCGCGCAGGGCGAACAGATCCGCGCCCGCTCCGCTCGCCAGGTCGACGGCATGCCGTTGGTGACCAAACGGCGTCTCCGGGGGTCACTTTGTTGTCGTTGGTGACCAAACGGCACCCAGAAATACCCCTGCGGGCGAGGCCGCGGAGGCCTCAGCCTGCGGCTTGGTCGATGGCGGCGCGCACCGACATCACCACGGTCTCGGGGTCGACGCCGTCGCGGGCGGCGAGCTCGGCGACCAGGCGGCGCACGACGAGCATCACCCCACCCATCAGCGGGGAGATGTCGAGCTCGAGCTCCTCGCTCTCGTCGTCCATCATCAGCTCGACGGCGCCGATCTCGAGCAGGTGCCCGAAGGCCAGCTCGACGGGGTTGGTGCCACAGGGCACGAGATCGGGGTCGGCCTCGGCGGCGACGACCCCGTCGAGGATGACGTGGCCGGCGCGGCGCAGCCGCTCCTCAGGGTCCAGCACGGGCTCGTCCACGCCCCCATCATCGCCGGTCGGGGGGATGGCCACCGGCAGCCCCGCCCAGTAGGTTCGCCGGATGAGCGAGAACCTGCACGTCGTGGCCACCATCCCCACCGACCCCGCGCAGGGCGACGCCGTGCGCGCCGGGCTGAACGAGCTGGTCGCCGCGACCCGCGCCGAGGAGGGCAACGTCTCCTACACCTGCTACGAGTCCGCGGCGGCGCCCGGCACGTTCGTGATGGTCGAGGAGTGGGCCAGCCAGGAGGCGATGGACGCGCACATGACGACCCCGCACATGGCCAAGGTGTTCGACGTCCTCGGCCCCGCGCTGGCCGGCGACGTCGCCATCCACCCGCTGCGCCCGATCGGCTGAGTCCGGCCGCCAGGTCAGCGGCGGCGGGTCAGCGGACCCGCACCACGCCCTTGCCCAGGGTGCGCCGCTCGTCCATGTCGACCAGCGCGCGCCCGAAGTCCTCGAGGTCGTACGACGCTCCGACGGGCGGGCGGATCGTGCCGGCCTCCATCATCGGCACGAGCTCGGCCCACTGCTGCTCCATGTAGCCGGGGCGCATCATGGCGTAGGCGCCCCAGCCGACGCCGCGCACGTCGACGTTGTTGAGCAGCAACCGGTTCACCTTGACCTCGGGGATGCCCTGCCCGGCGGCGAAGCCGACCACGAGCAGGCGGCCCTGGGGCGCGAGCACCCGCAACGAGTCGGTGAACGCGTCGCCGCCGACGACGTCCATCACCACGTCCACACCGACCCCGCCGGTCAGGTCCTTGACCGCGTCCTTGAACCCGTCGAGCAGCACCGCCTCGTCGGCCCCGGCGTCCAGCGCCACCCGGCGCTTCTCCTCGGTGGAGCAGACTGCGATGGTGCGGGCGCCGTACCCCTTCGCGACCTGGATGGTCGCGGTCCCGACGCCGCCCGCGGCGCCGTGCACGAGCACGGTCTCGCCGGCGCGCAGGTTGCCGCGCTCGGCGAGCGCGAACTGGGCGGTGAGGTAGTTCATCGGCAGCGCCGCGCCCTGCTCGAGGCTCAGCGACTCCGGCAGCACGAAGGTGGAGACGGCCGGGTTGGCGACCAGCTCGGCGGCCCCGCCGTACGGCGCCACCCCGGCGACCCGGGTGCCGGGCGCCAGGTCGGCGCGGCCCTCGGGCCCGCGCACCACGACGCCGGCGAAGTCGACGCCCAGGGTGAACGGCGGGTCGGGACGCAGCTGGTACTCCCCCCGACTGAGCAGCAGGTCCGGGAAGGACGTGCCGACGGCGTGCACCTCCACCAACACGTCGTCGGGGCCGGGGACCGGCTCCGCGACGTCGTTGATCTGGAGGTGCTCGGGACCGGTGGTGTCGACGACCTGGACTGCGCGCATGGCGCCACCGTAACCATCCGGTCGGCCCGCCGGTCCGAAGGAGGGTTGTGCGACCCGCCCAACGTCTCCAGGCCACACTGCTGCACGCCACCGCGCGCTTCACCGTGCGCTACGGCGAACAGCTGCGCTTCGCCGGCTCCGAGCTGCCCCGGCCCCGCAGGCTGCAGGTGCCGACCCGGCACGGCTCGGTCACCGTGTGGGAGTACGCCGCCCCGGCGCTGCGCGGGCACGACGACACCCCCGTCCACGTGCACCTGCACGGCGGCGCCTGGCTGATGCGGCACCCGTTCATGGACGACTGGTGGTGCCGCTACCTGGCCGCGACCGCCGGCGTCCGGGTGCTCAACGTCGACTTCCGCACCGCCCCGTACGCCGTCTACCCGCTGGCCCAGGAGCAGTCCCACGACGTGGCGGCCTGGGCCGCCACCTCGGCAGCGGTGTCGGTGGGCGGCTTCTCCTCCGGCGGCGGGATGGCCGCCGCGGTGTGCCTGATGGCGCGCGACACCGGATCGTTCACGCCGCGGCTGCAGGTGCTCGGCGTGCCCGCGCTCGACCTGGCCACCGAGGTGCTGCCCGGGACCGGGGCGATCTCGGCATCGCTGCGGACGCTGGTGCGAGCGGCGTACTTCCCCGACCCGATGACCCGCAGCGAGCCCTACGCCTCACCGCTGCTGGCGCCGTCCCTGGCCGGGCTGCCCCGGGCGCTGGTGCTGACCGCCGAGCGGGACGCACTGCGCCGCGACGGTGACGACTACGCGGTGCGGCTGCGTGACGCCGGTGTCGGCGTCTGGCACGACGTCACGCCGGGCGCCGACCACTACTTCCTGACCGAGGACCCGGCCCGGGCCCGCACCACGATGGCGCGGATGGCCGCCGAGGTGGCGGCGGCGCTGGCCTGAGACCTGCGTGACCAGGCTCAGCGGACGTCGACGATGCGCACGGCCTCGAAGTGCATCGGGTCGGTGTAGCGCCAGTCGCCACCCCAGCCGAAGCCCCACCTCTTGAAGATCGCGACCACGGTGCGGTCCATCTCGCCGACGGTGCCGCGCAGGTTGCCCGGCACGTTGAAGTCGAGCGCCAGGCCGAAGGAGTGGTTGGACAGCGTCGTGGAGCCCGCGATGAAGCGCGGGTAGTAGCACCCGGCGTACTCGTCGGGGTGGATCTCGTCGGCGAGGCCGGTCTCGACGACCTCGCGCAGCGCCGCCGTGAGCTGCGGGATGATCGCCTTGTTGCAGCGCACCGAGCCGAGGATCGGCACCTGGGCGGTGGTGATGTTGGCCTGCTCCCAGGCAGGCTCGGGGGCGATCCGGCCGCCGCCGAGCACCGTGTAGTTGAAGACGCCGACGGCCGAGGAGACCGAGCCGACCACGAACGCGGTCTGCTTGGCGTTGATGTCGAGGCCGTAGCGGGCGACCGAGTCGAGGCGCTGCACGGAGGTCTGCTTCGGCAGCAGCCTGCTGAGCGGACCCACCACCTTGTCGGGGGCCACGATCCCGGTGGACACCAGGAGCGCGTTGCCGGGCTCGGCGCCGAGCTCGGCGCCCCACTTGTCGTTGACGACCGCGTCGACCGCGTTCTCGATCTGGGGGGCCAGCGCGCCCAGGTGCACCTCGGGGCTGCCGGGGTCCAGGGCGAGGAAGCCGTCCTTGTCGACGGGCAGCTTCTTCTGCAGCTCGGGGCTGATCGCCAGCTCGCCCCCGGCGACGCGGTCCCAGACCTCGCGGGTCTGGGGCACCTGGCCAGGGGTGAAGCGGCGGTACGTCGCCGGGTCGACCGCCGCGAGGTTGAGGACCCGGTTCTCGATGCTGATCTGGAGCATGGAGAGCTGCTCGACGTCCTGGACGCCCGGCAGCCGCCGGATCGCGGCCACCGTCTCGTCGGAGATCCCGGCCTGGGTCTGCACCAGGATGTCGGCGGTGCGCGGGAGGTCCTTGAGCCGGCCCGGCGGGTCGACGGCGAAGGCCGGGTCGAGGCCCACGGTGGGCTGCTCGCCACCACCGGAGCCGTCGCCGTCCTCGGAACCGTCCGACCCGTCCTGCCCGGGCGCGGTGGAGGCGTCGGTGGGGTCCGGGGCGGCGGCGGTCGCGCCGGCCTCCGCGCCGGAGGTCGGCTCGTCGGCGCCCGAGCCGCCGCAGGACGCCAGCAGGAGCGCGAGCACCAGCGCCACGCCGGGCGTCGTACGACGCCACCGACCCGCTCGCCTCATGGCGTGCTCCTCCCCGGGCTCGCCCCAGCGCGGCCCAGCGCCAGCCTAGGCGGTGGGGTGCCACCCCCCACCGCGAATCCGGCACCCGGTCGACGCGGGCCCCGGCCCCCGTCAGCGGTTCGGGTCGAGCGCCGTGCGCGGGATCGTGAACCACGACAGCACCCCGCCGAGCACCAGCAGCCCCGCGCAGGCGAGCACGACCAGCGTCCAGGCGGGATCGAGGGCTGCGGGGTCGGCGTACTCGTCGCCGCCGAGGCCGACCAGGCTCGGCACCGCCGCGACGGCGAGCAGCCCGCCGGCGCGCGAGACCGCGTTGTTGACGCCGCTGGCGATCCCGGCGTGGTCGTCGGGCGCCGCGGCGAGCACGGTCGCGGTCAGGGTGGCCACCAGCAGCGCCAGCCCGAGCGCGAACACGACCATGCCCGGCAGCACCGCGACGACGTACGCCGCCTCCCCGGCGCCGAGCAGCAGCAGCGCGCCGGCCGCCATCACCAGCGGGCCGAGCGTGAGCGGCAGCCGAGGACCGATCCGGGCGCCGAGGGCCCCGCCGCGCCCGGCGAGCAGGAGCATCACCAGCGGCAGGGGCAACGTGGCCAGCCCGGCCACCAGCGGACCGTCGCCGCCCACCACCTGGAGCTGCAGCGGCAGCATGAACAGCAGCACCGACAGGGCGCCGTAGACCAGCAGCGTCATCGCGTTGGCGGCCGAGAAGGTCCGGTCGGCGAACACGCCCAGCGCGAGCATCGGGTGGTCCACCCGCGCCTCGACGACCAGGAACCCGGCGCCGGTCACGAGGCCGACCGCCAGCGCCGGCAGCGCCGCCGGGTCACCCCACTGCACCAGCGCGTAGGTGACCCCGGTGAGGGCGAGGGTCGCGAGGACGGCTCCGGGGACGTCGAGGTGCTGCGCGGCGCCGGGGTCGCGGGTCTCGGGCACCGAGCGCGCCAGCCACACGGTGAGGACCGCGAGCGGCACGTTGATCCAGAACACCAGCCGCCAGTCGGCGTACTCGACGAGGAAGCCGCCCACGAGCGGCCCGGCCGCGCCCGCGATCGCACCGAGCCCGGTCCAGGTGCCGATCGCCCGGGCCCGGTCGCGGGGGTCGAACGCTCCCTGGATCATCGAGAGGCTGCCGGGCACCATCAGCGCTGCCGCCACGCCCTGCAGCACCCGGGCCGCGATGAGCACCTCGGCGGTCGGGGCCAGCCCGCACAGCGCCGAGGCGAGGCCGAACCCGACCGTGCCGTGCACGAACACCCGACGCCGGCCCAGCCGGTCGCCCAACGAGCCGCCGAGCAGGATCAACCCGGCGAGCGCCAGGAGGTAGCCGTTGGTGACCCACTGCAGGTCGGTGATGGAGGCGTCGAGGTCGGCACCGATGGTGCGCAGCGCGACGTTGACGACGGTGCCGTCCAGCAGCGACATCGCCGAGCCCAGGGTGGCGGCCGCCACGACCGCCCGGCCGGCCGGCGTGCCCGCCCGCACCCAGGCGGTCGCACCGGAGGATTCCGAGGTCGCCACCACCCCACCTTAGGATCCGCGGGATGTCTCGATCCTCCGCCCAGCGCCTCGACGACGCGCGCCGTGTCGACCAGCGCCTCGTCGACCACGTGGAGCGTCTCGGCGCGGAGCACCCGCCGATCAGCCTGGACTCGGTCGACTTCCACGTCGACGACCCGGCCGTCCTCGAGGCGCGCTTCGGCCACGTGCTCGACTACATGGCCCGCGTCGAGCTCGAGGTCGACCGCAACGTGCTCGAGCTGATGACGATGCTGCCGGACCCGCCGGAGATCGACGTGCGCTTCTACCGCGACGTGTGGCAGCCGCAGGAGACCCAGCACGGCCGGATCCTCGACGAGCTCCAGGTCCGCCTCGGCCGACCACCCGCCGACGCCGACCTCGACTCGCTCGGCACCAAGCTCAAGGTGCTCGGCGCGCTCGGTCACCTCGACGCCGTCCAGGACGTCTCGCGGATGCTCTACTACCTCACCGGCATGGCCACCGAGCGCTCCGCCGTGCTCGCCTACAACCTGCTGCACGACGGGGTCGCCGAGCTCGGCGAGCGGGGCGTCGCGGAGACGATCATCGCCCCGATCCGGCGCCAGGAGCCGGGCCACTACGCCTTCTACCAGCTCTCCGCGCGTGGACTCTGGTCCCAGCTGGCCCCGTGGCAGCGGTGGCTGGTGCGGCACCTGCGCCGGCTCTCGTTCGCCCCGGTCGGCGCCAACAACGATGCCCAGAAGGCCGACTTCGGCGACCTGATGGCCACGCTCGGCATCGGCGAGGACTCCGACTTCAGCGCCCAGATCGCCCGAGTCGAGATGGAGCTGCTGTGGGCGCGCGGCCAGGGGATGACGGTGCCCGACTACGTCGCCCGCGCCTTCCGCGAGGCCCGCGAGCTGGCCGTCGTACGCGCGTCGGGGTCTGCTGCCTGAGCCTGGTGCTTCACCTCCCGGCCAGCCGGCTCAGCCCAGCACCCGCGCCACGATCCAGGCGACCTGGTCGGCGGTGCGCTCGGCCGGGCCGGAGGGCTGCATCACGTGGCTGAGCACGACGCGCACCACCATGTCGATGGTGGCGTCGACCTGCTCGGCGGGCAGGGCGACGTCGTAGGGCGCGATCCGCTCCACGATGACCGCCTTGGCCGCGCTGAGCAGCGACCCGGCGTGGGTGGTCAGCAGCGGGAGCAGCTCGGTGTCGGCGCCGTGGGTGGCGGAGACGACCGCGTGCAGCAACGGGTTGCTGGGGGCGACCTCGAGGACGGCCCGCGAGGACCCCCGGATCGCCTCGACGAGGTCGTCGGGGTGCTCGTCGAAGGCGAGGGTGACGGTGGCCAGGAAGCGGTCGAGCTCGCGCAGGATCATCGCCTCGGCCAGCCCGGCCTTGGTGCCGACCTCGTTGTAGACCGTCTGGCGCGAGACGCCGACCTCGTCGGCCAGGCGCGCCATCGTCACCTTGGACCAGCCCGTCTCGGTGGTCAGCCGCACGGCCGCATCGACGACGCGGTCGCGCATGGTCGGCTGGCCCACGGTGCTCACGCCCCCGAGTGTAGGAAGTGGGAGCACCGGAGCCGACACCGCTACGGCACCGGCAGCGGCCCCGCTCAGCCCTGCAGGCTCAGCGCGAGCACCGGGCAGGCCTGGACGGCGGCATGCACGTGCGAGCGCCGGGACTCGTCGGGGGACGGGTCCAGCACGTGCATCACCTCGTCGTCGTCGAGCTCGAAGACGTCGCTGGCCATCGCCTCGCACATGCCGAGTCCCTCACACCGGTCGCGGTCCACCTCGATGCGCATCAGGAGACCTCCGCCTCGCGCAGCGCCACGAAGTCGACCTTCTCGCGCACCCCGCAGTCGGGGCAGCACCAGTCGTCGGGGATGTCGGCCCACGCCGTCCCGGCCGCGAAGCCCTCGAGCTCGTTGCCGGCCGCGACCTCGTAGGTGTGGCCGCAGCCCGGGCAGCGCGCCGCGAGCACCTCGTCCTCGTCCTGGTCGGAGGGCACCGTCGCGGGGGGAACGACCGGCCTGTCGAGGGGGGCGGCGGGCGCGCCGGCCACGGGCTGCGGGGCGTGGGGGGCCGGGGGGCCGGGGGGACGGGGTAGCGGGCCAGGATCGCCTCACGCTTGCGCGGGTCCAGGTTGGCGCGGGTCAGGTCGCCGTCGAAGTGGGCCAGGACGCGGGGGTCCATCACCCGGCGCCACAGCGGCGGCACCAGCGCCAGCAGGATCATGCCGGCGTACCCGGTGGGCAGCGTCGGGCTCTCCTCGAAGTCGCGCAGGGTCTGGTATCGACGGGTGGGGTTGGCGTGGTGGTCGCTGTGGCGCTGCAGGTGGTAGAGCAGCACGTTGGTGGCGATGTTGTTGGAGTTCCACGAGTGCGAGGGGTCGACGCGCTCGTAGCGCTGCCGGGTGGCGCTGCCGACCTTCTGCCGACGCATGCCGTAGTGCTCCATGTAGTTGACGACCTCGAGCAGGGAGAGCCCGACGACGGCCTGGACCAGCAGGAGCGGCAGGATCGAGGGCCCCAGCCAGACGAGCAGCGCGCCCCAGAGCACCGCCGACATCGCCCAGGCGTTGAGGACGTCGTTGCCGAGGTGGAAGGGGTGGGTGTCCTTGCGGGCGTAGCGCTTCTTCTCCAGGTGCCAGGCGCTCCTGAGCGACCCCAGGACGGTGCGCGGCCAGAACGCGTAGAAGGTCTCACCGAAGCGGCTCGAGGCCGGGTCCTCCGGCGTGGCCACCCGGACGTGGTGGCCACGGTTGTGCTCGATGTAGAAGTGGCCGTAGAAGCTCTGGGCCAGGGCGATCTTGGAGAGCCAGCGCTCGTTGGCCTCGCGCTTGTGGCCCAGCTCGTGCGCGGTGTTGATCCCGATCCCGCCGATGATGCCGATCGAGAGCGCCAGCCCGACCTTGTCCACGGTGGTGAGCTCGCCGAGGCCGAAGGGGGCACCCTCGGCCATCACGTAGAAGGCACCGATGAAGCCGATGTACTGGATCGGCAGGAACGCGTAGGTGATCCAGCGGTAGTACCGGTCGTTCTCGAGGGCCTCGATGGCGTCGTCGGGCGGGTTGGCCCGGTCGAGGCCGGCGATCAGGTCGATGGCCGGGACGACGCCGAGCACCACGATGGGGCCGATCCAGAACCACACGCCCCAGCCGGTCAGCGCCCACATGCCGCCGGCGACGAAGGCCAGCAGCGGCACGACCAGGCCGATGAGCCACAGGTGGCGCTTGTGGTCGCGCCAGGCCTCCGTCGAGCCCGCAGGCACGGTGGACCGCGCCTCCGGCCCGGTCGGGGAGGTGGTCGGGCGGGACGTCGTGCTCGGTGGTCTCGGGGTGCTGCTGGCCATGGGGAGCCTCCTGCCGGTGACGGGGGTCACGGATACGTGCTTGACAACACCGTAGAGAATGTCAAGCAAATTGACAAGAGGGACACAGTTGTAAAGTTCTTTGCTTTTCTTCCAGGGGGTAGCGCCGGCGTGCCGGTTGCGGTGCACAATGAACGCGCCGTCGTGCCATCGACCAGGAGGAGGCGGACGTGAGCGCTCCCCGACGTCCCCGACCGACCCCGCCTCAGGGATCCGGGGTCCCGTCCGACGAGCTCGAGCCCACCTCCGGGTTCGCCGTGCGCGAGGACCCGGGCCTGCCCGCCGGGATGCTGGAGGCCCTCTACGCCCGCCCCAGCCGCAAGCGCACCGCGCTGGTCGTGCTGCCGGTGCTCGCCGGCCTCGGCGTGGCCGCCTTCGTCGGCGCCAACCTGCTGTGGCCCGGGGACCCCGACCCCGTGGCGACGCCCACCGCGACGTCCGAGGACTCCTCGGCCGACGCACGCTCGGGCAGCGACGAGACGCTGACCTGCTGGGACGGCAAGCCGGCGGCGCGGACGAAGGACTGCGCCCTGCCGACGGGCCGCGCGGGCCTGAGCCACGTCTTCCCGTCGTTCGACCCCGACCGGATGGAGTGCCGCGACGAGCTGGTCGCGAACCCCCAGTACCAGCGCCCGGCGATGTGGACGTGCGAGCAGGAGCTGACCGGCCCCGTCGCCCTCACCTACAGCCAGGTCAGCAGCATCAAGTCGGCTCGCCGCTACTTCGACAAGCTGCACGGGGCGTCCTCCGTCGACGCCGAGGACGGCGACCAGCGGCGTCGCGAGCGCTGGGCCACGGCCCGGCTCACCGGCAGCGAGGGCGCCCGCGAGTTCGCGGGCAGCATCCTGCTGAGCGGCGCGCCGTACGCCGTCACCGTGACCGCCCAGAACCGCGCCGACGTGGGACGCGCCCTCGACACCCTCGTGCAGGTGCGGCCCGTCGACCGGCTTCGCCTGGCCGACCCCGAGGCCTGACCCGTCTCCCGACCTGGCGCCTTCGGGCTCAGCCCTTGATCGCGGCCGCCACCGCGCCCGGCACGTCGGGGTGGAAGACGGTCGGGATGATGAAGCTGGGGTTGAGCTCGTCGTCGTGGACGACGTGCGCGATCGCCTCCGCGGCGCGCAGCATCATCTCGATCGTCACGTTGGAGGCCCGAGCGTCGAGCAGCCCGCGGAAGACACCGGGGAAGGCCAGCACGTTGTTGATCTGGTTGGGGTAGTCCGAGCGGCCGGAGGCCACCACGGCGGCGTACTTCGACGCCTCGGCGGGGTCGACCTCGGGGTCGGGGTTCGCGAGGGCGAAGACGACCGCGTCGTCGGCCATGTCGGCGATCCACTCGGCCTGCAGCACGCCCGGCGCGGAGACCCCGACGAAGACGTCGGCGCCGTGCAGCACGTCGTGGAGGCTCCCACGGCGGCGCTCGCGGTTGGTCCGCGAGGCCAGCTCGCTCATGGCCTCCGAGAGCGTCTCGTCGTCGGCCGCGAGCGCACCGTCCTTGTCGCAGACGATCACGTCGCCGACGCCGGCCGCGAGCATCAGGGTGACGATGGCGGTGCCGGCCGCCCCGGCACCGGCGACGACGACCCGGGCCTGGTCGAGCTGCTTGCCCACCACCCGCAGCGCGTTGGTGAGCGCGGCGAGCACCACGATCGCGGTGCCGTGCTGGTCGTCGTGGAAGACCGGGATGTCGAGGCTCTCGCGCAGCCGGCGCTCGATCTCGAAGCAGCGGGGCGCGGCGATGTCCTCGAGGTTGATGCCACCGAAGCCGGGGGCGATCAGCTCGACGGCGCGCACGATCTCGTCGGTGTCCTGGGTGTCGAGACAGATCGGCCAGGCGTCGATGTCGGCGAAGCGCTTGAACAGCGCCGCCTTGCCCTCCATCACCGGCAGCGCGGCCCCAGGACCGATGTTGCCCAGTCCCAGCACAGCGGAGCCGTCGGTGACCACGGCGACCGAGTTGCCCTTGATGGTCAGGCGCCGCACGTCCTCGGGGTTCTCGTAGAGCGCCATGCAGACCCGCCCGACGCCGGGGGTGTAGGCCATCGACAGGTCGTCGCGGTTGCGCAGCGGCACCTTCGAGCCGACCTCGATCTTGCCGCCGATGTGCAGCAGGAACACCCGGTCGCTGGTGCGGTAGACCTCGACCCCGGGCACCGCCGCCGCGACCTCCTGCAGCTCCTGCGCGTGCTCGGCGTCGCCGGCGGAGCAGGTGACGTCGACGACGAGCCGCTCGTGGCTCGACTCGGCGACGTCGATGGCGGTCACGATCCCTCCGGCGCCGGCGATGGCGGTGGCGACCGCGCCCACCACCCCGTGGTCGGGCGCCGTGTGCAGGCGCATGGTGATCGAGTACGACGAGGTGGTGGCTGACCTGGACACGTGCACACCTTCCGCCCCCCGGGGGGTTACCGGCAAGTCCGGCGCGGCGTGTGACTGCTGCCACAATTCTTTGCACTTTCAAATGAATAGTGCAGACTGCACTCTATGGTTGAAAGTGCAACACCGGCGCGACCCGTGGCGGTGACGAAGCAGCAGCGCACCCGCGCCCGCATCAACCACTGCGCCATGCGCCTGACGATCGACCGCGGCCTGGACGGCTGGACCATGGAGGACCTCGCCGCTGCCGCCGAGGTCTCGCGGCGCACCCTGTTCAACTACTTCAGCTCCAAGATCGACGCCGTCCTCGGCACGATCGGCTCGCCCACCCGGAGCGACGACCCCACCGCGCAGGCCGCCTTCGCCGTCTTCGTCGACCGCGGGCCCACCGGGCGCCTGGTCGATGACGTGGCGGTGCTCGCCGGTCCGATCCTCGCCGACGAGGGCTTCGACCCCGAGAACGTCGCGCTGCGGCGCAGCATGCTGACCTGCTCGACCCGCCTCATCGAGGCGATGCACGAGCACTTCGAGCAGACCGCCGACGACATCGTCGCGCTCATCCTGCAGCGCGAGGGCGCCGGCTTCGGCGAGGAGCGTGCCCACCTGATGGTGCGCCTGCTCGTGGCGGTCTTCGACTCCGCGATGCGTTCCTACCTCGCCACCGACGACCCCGACGGCACCGACCTGGTCGACCTCTTCGTCGCCCACCTGCGCACCGCCGGCGAGCTGCTCGGCTAGCCGCCGCCCAGCGCCGCCGCACCGCCCCTGCCCCACCTGGCACCACCACCCGGCACGACCACCCGGCACCACCGTGCCGCCCACAGGAGAGACACCATGGCCACCCTGCTCGCCCGACTCGGGACCACCGCCTACCGACGCTGGCCGTTCTTCATCGCCGGCTGGGTCGGCGTCCTCGCCGTGATCATCGGCCTGGCCGCCGGCTTCGCCAAGCCGATGTCGGACAACTTCACCATCCCCGGCATCCCCTCCGAGCAGGCCGCCGACCTCCAGGCCGAGCTCTTCCCGGGCTCCACGAGCGCCTTCGACCAGGCCAACGTCACCGTCGTCGTGCAGGCGCCGCAGGGCGAGACCCTGGCCGACCCCGCCAACGCGGCGGTCGTGGACCAGCTCGTCGTCGACCTCGCCGGTCTCCCGCAGCAGGCCGACGACGTGCAGATCGTGCCCCCCGGCCAGGCCGCGGCCGGCCAGGAGCAGATGCTGGTCGACCAGGCGAAGGCCAGTGGCGGCTCAGTCGAGCGGGCCCGCAGCAACGCGGCGGCCATCTCCCCGCTCACCGAGGACGGCCGCACCGGTCTGATCACCTACACCTGGGACGTGGAGACGCCCGCCGACGTCGAGGCCGCGACCCTCGATGCGCTCGACGACGTCATGGACCAGGCGCGCGACGAGGGCCTGACCGTCGAGGCCAACGGCCCCGGAGCCACCGGCTTCGCCACTCCCGGCCTGGCCTCGGAGGCCATCGGCATCGGGATCGCCCTGCTGGTGCTGATCCTGACCTTCGGCTCGCTCGTCGCGGCCGGTCTGCCCATCATCACCGCCCTCATCGGGGTCGTCATCGGCCTGACCGGCGTCACGGCGATGACCGCGGTCGTCGACATCTCCAGCAGCACCTCGATCCTGGCCACGATGATCGGTCTGGCGGTCGGCATCGACTACACGCTGTTCATCCTGGCCCGCTACCGCACCGAGCTGCACCACACCGACGACCGGGCCCGCGCGGTCGGGATCGCGGTCGGCACCGCCGGTTCCGCGGTCGTCTTCGCGGGCCTGACCGTGCTCATCGCGCTGTCGGCGCTGGCCGTGGTCGGGATCCCGTTCCTGACCGCCATGGGTCTCGCCGCGGCGGCCACCGTGTTCGTGGCCGTGCTGATCTCGCTCACGCTGCTCCCGGCGGTGCTGGGCATGCTCGGCCGCAAGGCCTTCGGCGGCCAGGTCCGCCGCTACGCCCCGAAGCGCGACGAGCAGGGTCTCGTCGTCAACAACGGCGTGCGCTGGGCCCGCTGGGTCGGCAAGCGCCCCGTCGCGCTGGTGCTGGTCGTCGTGGTCGCCCTCGGCGCCCTCGCCATCCCGCTCAAGGAGCTCCAGCTGGCCTTCCCGACCGACTCCACCGCCGCCAGCGACACCACCCAGCGCAAGGCCTCCGACCTGGTCTCGGCGGAGTTCGGCCCCGGCCGCGAGGCGCCGCTGCTGGTCGTCGTCGACGCCCGCGACATCGCGTCGGGCGAGGAGGGCGCGGCCTTCGGCGGCGTCGTCGAGTGGGCGGCCGGACTCCCGGGCGTCCAGAACGCACAGGTCGTGGGCACCAACGCCGACCCCAGCGCCGAGCCCGGTACGCCGGCCGCGGCGGCGACCGGTGCGCTGGTGCAGGTCCTGCCCGAGTTCGGTCCCGCCGATGCCGAGGCCCAGGAGCTGCTCACCGATCTGCGCGACGGCGAGGCCGGCGTGGAGGACTCCACCGGCACCGACATCGGCGTCACCGGACTGACCGCGATCACCACCGACGTGTCCGACCGCCTCGCCGACGCGCTGCCGGTCTACCTCACGATCATCGTCGGCCTGGCCTTCATCCTCCTGATGATCGTCTTCCGGTCGATCCTGGTGCCGCTGACCGCCACCCTGGGCTTCCTGCTCTCGGTGCTGGCCACCCTCGGCACCACCGTCGCGGTGTTCCAGCTCGGCTGGGGCGGGCTCGTGGAGGGTCAGCCGCTGGTCAGCTTCATCCCGCTGTTCCTCATCGGCGTGGTCTTCGGTCTCGCGATGGACTACCAGGTGTTCCTGGTGACCCGCATCCGCGAGGCCCGCGTGCACGGCATGTCGACCCCCGACGCGATCGTCGACGGGTTCCGCAACTCCGCCCGGGTCGTGACGGCGGCTGCAGCGATCATGACCGTGGTCTTCGCGGCGTTCATCCTCCAGGACGACGCGATCATCAAGTCGATGGGCTTCGCCCTGGCGGTCGCCATCATCTTCGACGCCTTCATCGTGCGGATGGTGCTGATCCCGGCGCTGCTCTACCTGATGGGCGACAGGTCCTGGTGGCTCCCGGCCTGGCTCGACAAGATCCTGCCCAACGTCGATGTCGAGGGCGAGCGCCTCGACCGCGGCGCGACCTACCGCGACGAGGACCTCGACGGCGAGCTCAACGGCCTGAGCGACGAGGAGTCGGTCCGGGTCTGAGCCGGACCCGCAGGCCCTGACGCACTGCAGCCCCCGACCGGTCTCGGTCGGGGGCTGCTGCGTACGTCGGTGCGGCCGTGCGGACCTCAGGCCTCGGTGGTGCCCAGCCGCTCGAGGAGGTTCTTGGAGAACCGGTCGCCCATCTTCTCGATGACCCCGCTCATCGTGGCGGTGACCGCCTTCGAGGAGACCTTGGGCAGCGGCAGGTCGAGGGTGATCTCCAGGTTCGTCGCCAGGTGGGTGCCCTCGTCGGCGTCGGAGAGCTGGTACCACCCCTCGACGGCCGAGCGCTCCGTCGCACCCTCGGGCGGGTCGTGGCGGAACTCGATGCGCTCGAGGTCGGTGAAGGTCATCTTCTCGGTGAAGGCCGGGGAGACGTTCTTGCCCAGCACCTCCAGACCGCTCATCTCCCAGCGCCAGTGCTCCCCGTCGGCCGTGATCCGCTTGACGAAGGGGGTCATCTCGGCGATCGCGTCGGGGTCGACCAGGAGGTCCCAGATCTCCTGGCGGGTGGCCTTCACGACCGCGGTGGCCTCGGTGCTGGCGGAGAAACGGGTCATCGGGTGAGCTCCTTCTCGATGTCGGCGGCGATCTTCTCGGGCTTGGTGGTGGGGGCGTAGCGGGCCACGACCTGCCCGTCGCGGCCGATGAGGTACTTGGTGAAGTTCCACTTGATCCTGCTGCCCAGGACGCCACCCTTCTCCGAGCGCAGCCACGCGTACAGCGGGTGGGCGTCGTCCCCGTTCACCTCGACCTTCGAGAACAGCGGGAAGGTGACGCCGAAGTTGCGCTCGCAGAAGCCGGCGATCTCGTCGTCGGCGCCGGGCTCCTGGCCGCCGAACTGGTCGCAGGGGAAGCCCAGCACGCTGAAGCCGCGCTCGGCGAAGGTGTCGTGCAGCTGCTGCAGGCCCTGGTACTGCGGCGTGAAGCCGCACTGCGAGGCGGTGTTGACCACGAGCGCGACCTGGCCGCGGTAGTCGGCGAGGTCCACCTCCCGGCCGTCGATGCTGCGGGCGCTGAAGTCGTCCAAGGCGGTCATGCCCAGGAGTCTGGCAGGCAACCGGGCGTCCTCACCCCACCCGACGAGTCCGGACCAGGAGGTCCCACGTCGGGCGCTCGGCAGGGGGCACACCTGTGCCCCGCTGCGATCCGCGGATCAGCCGACCATCGTGCCGCGGACCTCGACGCTCTGCTGGTAGCCGGCCGGGTTGTGGTGCCCGTCGAGGTGCACCCGCACCCGCCGGTCCCCCACCTCGAGCACCAGCTCGTCCCGCTCGATCACGGCGACGTCGCCGCAGACGCGGTACGACGTGCCCTCGAGCCGCTCGAGCACGCCCCCGGGGGCGGCGCGCACGACGTCCTCGGTCGCGAGCAGCCGCAGCTCGGGGCGCAACCGGCTGCGCACCGCCAGGAAGAAGCCCACCAGCGCGACCAGGATCGCGTTCGCGACCAGGGTGGTGACGAGCGCCGCGTTGCTGTCGACGCGCCCGCTCACGCGGTAGACCTTGGGGTTGTCCGGGAGGTGCACCACCTCGGTCTCCCCGCTCGCGACCACGGCGTCGTACGCCGCCTCCTCGAAGGGCACCAGCACCCGGTCGTCCTGCGCCGCGGGGGCACCCTCCTCGACCTGCTGACCCACGACGGCCTCGACGACCTCGGCGGGCAGGCGGACCACCACCAGCCGCTCGACGAGACCGCTCTCGGCGTCGCGCACGGCCTCCTCCAGGGCGGCGCCGCCGTCGGCGGTCTGCGCCTCCTCCAGGGTCTGCGCGGGCACGGTGCTGCGGGTGCCGTTGCGGTCGAGGTCGCGCGCCTGGAGCGTGCTGTGCAGCAGTGGCAGGTTGATCATCGTGGCCAGCACGCCCACCAGCAGCCAGGTCTTCAGTCGTCGGCTCACCCGACCAGTATCCGGACCGCCCGGTGGGCTCAGCGCAACCGGGGCGTCAGTCACGCTGCGTGAGGAGCACCGACGCCACGGTGCTGGCGCCCAGCACGGCGGCGAGTCCTGCGACCCAGATGCCAGCAGGCGGTGCGACGTCGCGCACAGCCACGGCCAGGGCGAAGGTGAGTGGAGCCGCCAGGTAGACGAGCCCGGCCCGGCGGGCCCAGAGCCGGGCCAGCGCCGGATCGACGGGCATGCCGGCAGGTCCGTACGCCGCGATCGTGGCCGCGACGTGCGCCGTGAGCAGCGCGAGGGCCGCCGGCAACGCCCAGGGGTCGAGGCCGTCCCGCAGACCGATGCCCCACCAGGCGATGACGAGCACGAGCACCGTGGCGCCGGCGGCCGACTCGGGGAAGACCGCCCAGCCCACGCCGAGGACGAGCACGAGGGCGACGAACCACGCGCTGGGCGCCTCCCCGGCACCCAGGGTGCACAGCCCCGCCGCGGTCGGCAGCACGGCCACGAGGGCCCGGACGACCCACTGGCCGGCGCTGAGACGGCCGACGAACGGGGTCATCGCGCGACCACCCGCGGCGTCCGGGCCGCCCGGGCGAAGCCTCGGAGCACCTCGTCGAGGGTCCCGGGCCCGCGCCACGGCACCACGGGGCACCCCCGTGTCTCGACGTCGGCGAGGAGCAGGTCCCGCTCGATCCGGCGCATCCGCCAGGCTAGCCTCTCGACCGCACCGACGGCGTCGGGACCGGTGCCGACCAGACGGCGAGGCAGGGTGTCGACGACGAGCGTCGGCAGTCCGCGGCTGGTGAGGGTCGCGGTGAGCGTGGACACCAGGTCGTCGAGCATGGGCGAGAGGATGACGACCACCGTGCCGGGCGTGACCCGCAGGCGCAGACGATCGGCCTCCACCTCCGTGGACCGACTGGGCCGCACCCCCGCGAGGGCCGTGAGGATCCGCTGCTGATGACGCTCACCGGACCCGTAGCCGACGGAGCCTGCGGCCGGCCCGATCACGCGCAGCCCCACCCGGTCCCCGGTCCGCCCCACGTGGCGGGCGACCGCGGCAGCGGCCCGGACGCTGAGGTCCAGGCTGCTCTCCTCGGCCCCGAAGCCGCCGGAACGGCCGTGGTCGGCGAGCGCGTCGACCACGAGCAGCACGGCGCTGTCCTCCTCGCTGCGGGTGGAGACGACGTGCAGCTCGCCAGTACGCAGCGTGACCCGCCAGTCGACCCGGCGCAGCCTGTCCCCGGCCCGGAAGGCCCGGATGCCCGCGAGCTCGGAGCCGGCGCCCACCCGCGCGGACCGGTGCGTCCCGACCAGACCGAGGGGCTGGGGCATCTCGGCGCGCGAGTCGAAGGCTGCCGGATCCGGGAGGACCCGGAGGGACGAGGCGACGACCGGAACCGGCCCCCAGCGCCAGCCGCCCCACGCCGTGGTGAGGGCCACCTTCTCCTCGGCCGGCGCACGCAGCCCCCACCGTCGAGGGCTGACCTCGAGGTCGAGCCCCCGACCCGGCTGCCACAGCGTCCCGACGACGCCGTGCGCCGGATGCAACGCGACGTACGGCGTCCGCCCGCTGACCCGGGCGACGTGCTCGGCCGCGTCCGCGCCAGTCAGCGTCAGCCGCGACGTCGTGCCCTGGCCCTCGTGCAGCACCTGGTGGTCGAGCTGGACGCGGGCCGTGGGCGTCGAGCGGGTGGCCCGCAGCAACCCCAGGGCGGCGCACAGGGCGAGCGGCGCGACCAGCACCACCAGCACCGGGTCACCCAGCAGCACGGCGAGCGCCGTGCCCGTGGACGCGACGAGGGCCGCTCTCCCCAAGGAGGCGGTGACGCGCCATCGGCTCACGCCCCACCGACCGATGTCTCCAGGGTGGCAGGGGTTGCCACCGTGGACAGCACTGCCGAGACGACCTGGGCCGCCGAGGCGTCCGACATCCACAGCTCGGGCCGCAGCGTGATCCGGTGGGCGAGCACCGGACCGGCGACCGCCTTGACGTCCTCGGGGGTGACGTAGTCCCGCCCGCGCAGCACGGCCAGTGCCCGCGCCGTCAGGACCAGGCCCAGGGACCCGCGGGGCGACGCGCCGGTGAGCACCTGCGGGTGCGACCGGGTCGCTGCAGCCAGCGCCACGCAGTAGCGCCCGACGCTCTCGTCCACGGCGACGGTCTCCACGGCGGCCTGCATGGCACGCAGGCCGGCGGCGTCGGTGATCGGGTCCAGGGTCACCTCCTCCTGGCGCCGGTCGAGCCGACCGGCCAGCACGGCGTACTCCTCGGCGTGGGTGGGGTAGCCGAAGGAGACGCGCAGCAGGAACCGGTCCAGCTGCGCCTCGGGCAGCGGGTAGGTGCCCTCGTACTCGATGGGGTTGGCCGTTGCCAGGACGTGGAAGGGGTCCGGCAGGGCGAAGGTCTGCCCCTCGACGCTCACCTGGTGCTCCTGCATGGCCTCCAGCAGCGCCGACTGGGTCTTGGGCGGGGTCCGGTTGATCTCGTCGGCCAGCAGCAACCCCGTGAACACCGGCCCGCGGCGGAACTCGAACTCGCCGCGCCCCTGGTCGTAGATGAAGGAACCCGTGAGGTCGGCCGGCAGCAGGTCCGGCGTGAACTGGGCCCGGGCGAAGTCCAGGCCCAGCGCCAGGGCAAGGCACCGCGCCGCCAAGGTCTTGCCGAGGCCCGGGACGTCCTCCAGGAGGACGTGGCCCTTGGCCAGCAGCCCGGCCAGCACAATCTCCAGCTGGTCGTGCTTGCCGATGATGATGCGCTCGACCTCAGCGAGGACGTCACCCGCGCGGCGGCTGGTCTCGTGGACGGACATCGGTGCCGGCATGCTCAGATCTCCTCGATGTGGTGGATGCAGCGGTCGATCTCGGCCGGGCTCATACGGCGTGGCGCGGCGTCCAGCACGGCCAGCAGCTCGGGGTGGACCCGCTTGCGGGCGGCTGCCTCCCACGCCACGTGGTGGCGCTGGGCGAGCGCGCGGCGCGCCAGCCGCTCGAGGGCGTCACGCACGCTGGCGTCCGGGTCCGTCGCCTGGAGGTGGTTGTCGAGCATCCGCTGGTAGGTGGAGAGCCGCCTGTCCGCGCCGGGCGCGGCCACCGACGGTTCGACGCGGATCCCCCATCCGGGGCCGGCGTCCACGAGCACGTCGATGATGACCCACGAGGCGCCCGCGCACGCCCCGCACACCAGAGCCAGACGCAGGAGGTCCGGCTCGAACCCACTGACCTGCAGCGCGATCGCCAGCACGGCGACTCCGACGGCCGCTGCGCCTGTGCGCAGCCCCCAGCGACGCCTCACGACCGCTCCCCCCGCCCGACGAGGACCGAGTCCAGGTCCTCCCACAGGGCGATCGCTCGCGCCCGCGCGTCCTCGCCGATCTCGTGCCGGCTGAACCGTGCCTCGCGGAACCCCTCGGCCAGGGCGCTCACCGTGGCGGCGTCCGCGCCGGACAGCTCCAGCACCCGGCGTGCGAACTCCGTCGATGTCTCCGACGCCCTCGGGTGCACGCCGAGATCGGCCGCGCGGTCCTCGAAGCGTTGCCAGCAGGCGACGATCGCGTTCCTCGGGGATCCCTGCGCCAGGGCCCTGCGTCGCTCCTCTGCGTCACGAGCCAGCGCCTCTCCGATCACCGCCCGCGAGGGAGGCTCGAGCACGTCGAACTCCACGTGGTCGCTCGGCGCAGCCGCGGCGGGGCGAAGCCGCCACAGGTGGCGCGCGCCCAGGCCCAGGACGACGGCCAGCGCCACGCCAGCACCGAGCATCAGCACGCCGGCCAGCACCGCCAGCAGCGGGGACTGCTCATCGGGACCGGGCCGGGTCCCCTCCGACAGGGGTCCGAGCATCCCGTCGACCGAGGGGGTCGTCTGCGGCGCGGACGGGAGCGTGACCCGGTCGGGCCCCTCGCCTCTCAGCACCTCGCCCGGCCCGATGGAGGCCGCCCACACCGCCAGCAGGAGCACCAGCACGGTGCAGCCCACCACGGCGACGACAGCCGCGCGCGCCGCCCCGCCGGAGGTGCGCCGAGACTCCATACATCGAACCTAGCGGCGCTCGCTGCGCTGGTCGAGCCTCCCGGCCGGGGGCAGGACGGGCCAGCCGCTCAGCGCAACCGGGGCGTCGCGGTGACGGTGGCGACGTACTCGAGCAGGCGGGCGCGCAGGTCGGGATCCTGCTGGCGCTGCCAGCCGAAGGTCGTGGGCCGCTGGGCCCGGTCGTGCCAGAAGTGCTGGTGCTCGGAGGTGGGCCGGGTCGCCACCAGCCACACCGCGGTGTCGGCACCGTCCTCGGGCTCGCGCAGCACCTTGCCGAGGACCTTGTTGAAGGTCGGCAGGCTCTCGGTGACGCCGGGGGTGCGCACCCAGCCCGGGTGCATGCTCTCGACCTTGACGCCGGTGCCGGCCAGCTCGGTGGCCCAGGCGTCGGCCAGCACGACCTGCATCCGCTTGGTGCGGGCGTAGGCCTGGACGCCCTTGTACTCACCGCGGCGGTACTCGATGTCGGCGTCGTCGCGGGTGCGCAGCCCCGAGCCGTACATCCCGCCCGAGCTCATCCACACCACGGAGCCCGGCCCGGCCGTGAGCCGCTCGCGCAGCAGGTGGGTCATCAGGTGCGGCCCGAGCACGTGCGCGGCCAGCGCCATCTCGTGGCCCTGGGCGCTCTCGACGCGCTCGGGGGGCATCACGCCGGCGTTGTGCACCAGCCCGTGCAGCGCGTCGACGCGGCCGGCCAGGTCGGTGCTGAAGGCGCGCACCGCGTCGAGGTCGCTGAGGTCGCAGACCTCCTCCACGATGTCGGCGTTGGGCACCTCGAGGCGCAGGTCGCGGGCGTAGTCGGCCACCTTGTCGGGGTTGCGGCCCAGCAGGTGCACCGTGGCCCCCAGGTCGAGGAACGAGCGCGCCATCGCCTCCCCGATGCCCGAGGTCGCCCCGGTCACCAGCACCCGCTTGCCCACCAGCGATCCGGGCGCGGGATCGGCCGGCCAGAACTTCCGGCGTACTCCGGAGCCGATGGAGGTGTAGCCCAGCACCACCGAGCGGTCCAGGGTCGCGTCGACGGCGCGGGCGAGCAGCGAGGAGGAGTCCATGACCTCGACCCTAGGCAGGCGGGTCGGCGGCGCCGCTCACCCCTGCCCGCAGACCACCGGGCTGACGGCCGTCGGCGGCGGGCCGTGGTTGACTCGGCACCGAGGACCGACACAGTCCTCGCCACCGTGCACCGGGAGTCCCGTGACCATCACCGCCACCGCCGACCAGCTCCTCCACCACGTCCGCACGGCGCTCGGCAGCAGCGCGCTCCCCGGGCTCGAGCCCGAGGGCTACGCCCTCGCCCACGCCTCGTTCGAGGCCCGCTCCGACCAGCGCCGGCTCATCCAGGAGCACCTGTGCTCCCTCCTGCGGCCCCGCGCCGTCGGGCCGGTCTCCGTGCTGTCGCTCGGCTGCGGCGACGGCTCGGTCGACGCCCTCGTGGCCGCGACGCTGCTCGAGGGCCCCGGCCCGGTGCGCTACGTCGGGGTCGAGCCGTACGCCGGCAGCGCGCGCGCCTTCGCCGACCGGCTGGGCGCCCTCGGCACCCGTCTCGACGTCGTGGTGCACGAGACCGCGGCCGAGGCCGCCCCGCTGGGCGACGAGACGTTCGACGTGGTGCTGTTCGTGCAGTCCATGTACTACGTGCCCGACGTGGCCGCGGCGCTGCGGGCGGCGTACCGGCGGCTGCGGCCGGGTGGGGAGCTGCTCGTGCTCACTGCCACGCAGGGCCCGCTCAACCGACTCGTCGCCGCCCTCGCACCGCCCGTCGAGGGGCGTCCGCAGTGGTTCAGCGAGGATGTCGAGGTGGGTCTCACCGAGGCCGGTCTGCCACCGGGCTCCACCGTCTGCCTCGACGCCGTGCTGGACCTCACCGACGCCGAGCCCGACGTCCTCGACTTCACCACGCAGGCCCGCCTGACCGCCCAGGTGCGCCGAGCGGCCCTGGTCTTCCTGGCCGCGGTCGCCCTGCCGGCCTCCGACCCCCGCGCCCTGCTGCTGGCCCACCCGGTGGTCGTCCTGCGCTGCGTGCGCGACACCTGAGGTCCACCTGCACCACAACAACCACGGGCTGGCGTTGGCAAGTGGTGCCATAGGGGCCGGTTCGACACAGGGCTAGCGTGCGGCCATGGACCCGCACTCGGCACCCCTTGACGACCTCGTCGTGCTCGACCTGACCCGCGCCCTCGCCGGCCCGCACGCCGCGATGATGCTCGGCGACATGGGTGCCCGGGTGATCAAGGTCGAGAGCCCGGCCGGTGACGACACCCGCGGCTGGGGCCCGCCCTTCATCGGCGAGGGCGACGAGCGCGAGTCGACCTACTTCCTGGCCGCCAACCGCAACAAGGAGTCGGTCGTCCTCGACCTCAAGACCGAGGAGGACCGCGAGGTCCTCGCCGGGCTCGTGCGTCGCAGCGACGTGCTCATGGAGAACTTCCGGGTAGGCGTGCTCGAGCGGCTCGGCTTCGGCCTCGACCGGCTCCACGAGCTCAACCCGCGCCTGATCCTGCTCTCGATCACCGGGTTCGGCCACGACGGGCCCGAGGCCACCCGCGCCGGCTACGACCAGATCGCCCAGGGTGAGGGCGGCCTGATGAGCATCACCGGCAGCGACCCCGACCAGCCGACCAAGGTCGGCGTACCGATCGCGGACCTGCTCGCGGGGATGAACGGCGCGTACGGCGTCCTCGCCGCGCTGCACGAGCGCTCCCGCACGGGTCGCGGCCGGGTGGTGCGCACCTCGCTGCTGGCCAGCGTCGTCGGCGTGCACGCCTTCCAGGGCACCCGCTGGACGGTCGCCAAGGAGGTGCCCGGGATGTCCGGTCCGCACCACCCCTCCATCGCGCCGTACGGGCTGTTCCACACCGCCACCTCGCCGGTCCAGATCGCCTGCGGCTCCGAGACGCTGTGGCGCTCCTTCGCCGCCGCGGCCGGGATCGACGTCGACGACCCGCGCTTCGCCACCAACGGCGACCGGGTCGGGCACCGCGAGGAGCTGACCGCCGTGATCGAGGAGGTCTTCGCCCAGCAGCCGGCCGAGCACTGGCTCGAGCTGTTCGCCGGGGCCGGGATCCCCTCGGGCAAGGTGCGCTCGATCGACGACGTCTACAGCTGGGAGCAGACCCGCTCCCAGGGCCTGCTCCTCGACGTCGAGCACGCGACCCAGGGGTCGCTGCAGCTCCCGGGGTCCCCGATCCGGTTCGACGACCAGCCCTACTCCGGCGGCCGCGCGACCCACCAGGCCCCGCCCACGCTCGGCCAGCACGACGCCGAGATCCGCGCCTGGGCCAGCGAGCCGCTGTCGTGAAGCGGGTCGCCACGCCCGCCCGTGAGCTGATCGGGCGCGTGGTCGAGCCCGACTCCTTCGTCTGCTGGGACACCCCGCCCGAGCGGGGGGAGATCTCCCCCGAGTACGCCGCCCAGCTGGTCGCCGCGGCCGAGAAGTCCGGCGAGGACGAGGCCCTGATCACCGGCGAGGCCCTGGTCCGCGGCCGCCGCGTGGCCCTGGTCGCCGGCGAGTTCGCCTTCCTGGCCGGCTCCATCGGGGTCGCGGCCTCGCGGCGCCTGATCGCCGCCATCGAGCGTGCCACCGCCGAGGGCCTCCCGCTGCTGGCCTCCCCCACCTCCGGCGGCACCCGGATGCAGGAGGGCACCGTCGCCTTCGTCGAGATGGCACGGATCTCCGCCGCCGTCGCCCGGCACAAGGACGCCGGCCTGCCCTACCTGGTCTACCTGCGCCACCCCACCACCGGCGGCGTGATGGCGTCGTGGGGCTCGCTGGGCCACATCACCGTGGCCGAGCCCGGCGCGCTGCTGGGCTTCCTCGGCCCCCGCGTCTACGAGGCGCTCTACGGCGAGACCTTCCCCGAGGGCGTGCAGACCTCGGAGAACCTCTACGCCCACGGCCTGATCGACGGCGTGGTGCCCCCCGAGGAGCTGCCCGCGATCGTCGAGCGGGCGCTGGCCGTGCTGACCGCGGCACCGCCCGCCTCGGTCCCGGACCCGCTCGCCGACGCTCCGGCGCCCGACCCGGACATCGACGCCTGGGAGTCCATCACCCGGTCCCGCCGCGCGGACCGGCCCGGTGTGCGCCAGCTGCTGCGGCACGCCGCCTCCGAGGTGATCCCCCTCAACGGCACCGGTGAGGGCGAGAGCGACCCCGGCATGCTCCTGGCCCTGGCCCGCTTCGAGGGCGCGCCCTGCGTGCTCCTCGGGCAGGACCGGTCGACCCAGACCGAGCTCGAGCCGCTCGGCCCCGGCGCGCTGCGCGCCGCCCGGCGCGGGATGCGGCTGGCCGCCGAGCTGCGGCTGCCACTGGTCACCGTCATCGACACCCCCGGCGCCGCGCTCTCCCCGGAGGCCGAGGAGGGCGGGCTGGCCGGCGAGATCGCCCGCTGCCTGGCCGACCTGGTCACCCTGCAGTCGCCGTCGGTCACCGTGCTGCTCGGACAGGGCTGCGGCGGGGGCGCGCTGGCGCTGCTCCCGGCCGACCGGGTCATCGCCGCCCAGCACGCCTGGCTGTCGCCCCTCCCCCCGGAGGGAGCCTCCGCGATCATGCACCGGACCCCGGACCGCGCCCCGGAGATGGCCCGGCAGCAGGGGGTGCGGGCCAGCGACCTGCACGCCGCCGGGATCGTGGACAGGATCGTGCCGGAGCGGCCCGACGCCGCCGACGAGCCCGAGGAGTTCTGCCGCCGGCTGGGCAGCGTGCTGCGCCACGAGCTGGGCGGCCTGGCCGAGCTGAGCACGCCCACCGTGCTGGCCCGCCGCCGGCAGCGCTACGCCGGCTGAGGGCCGGCTGGTCGACCGCCGCAGCGGTGAGCCAGCAACCACCCGCCCCACCCGAACGGTTGCCAGCGCACCGCTCCCGGCCGACCGGCCCGGTGCGCGCACCCGGTGAGAACGCAGAAGGGGCGCCCCCAGCGGGGGCGCCCCTTCTCGTGCGTGTGGTGCGGGTGCGTCAGCCGAGGTCGACGATCGCGGCCACGGGGCCGCCACCCTCGGGGCCCTGGTGGGCGGCGGAGACCGACACGAAGACCGCGGGGTCACCGGTGACGGCAGCGGTGACGCCACCGACGGCGGCCTTGATCTGGCGGTGCCAGTGCACGTCGGAGTCGTCGAGCATCGCGTTGCGACGTCCGCGGACCTCGCCGTCCTGGCTGGCCTCGCACTTGAGGAACACGTTGACCAGGCGGCCGTCGAGGTCGGCCGTGCGCGGACGCTCGGGCAGCTCCAGGCCGGCGTTCGAGATGGCCTCCCAGATGCCGTCCTGGTCGAGGGCGTCCTTCATGACCGAGTGGCCGATGCGGTAGCGACCACCGACGCCGCGGACGTTGCCCACCACGACGACCTGCGCCTGGTCGAGCTCGACGCCCGAGGAGCAGGAGGCGACCGCGGAGAAGAGCTCGCGGCTGTGCATCACGTCGTCGTCGGTCGGCATCTCGATCTCGCCGAGCGCGACCGCGATCCCCAGGGCGGTGACGCCGTTGGAGAGGTCCATCGACTCGTGGGTCTGCTCGGTCCACACCTGCTTGCCGCGGCTCTTGGCGTCGCGGATGGTGTGGATGGTCAGCAGCGGCGTCTTGGTCTGCACGTAGTGCACGTCGGCCGGGTCGGTGATGCCGGCCCGCTCCATCGCGACCTTGACGGCGTCGGCGACCTTCTCGATCATCGGGGTGCGCCCGATCTCCTCGGGGAGGAGCTGCTCGCTCATGGCGAAGCCGACCGAGAGGCGCGGCTCGTCGGTCTTCTCCACCTTGTCGTCGGGCAGGGTGGCGAAGATGGTGGCGTGGGGGCTGATGACACCGTCGGTGCCGCCTGACCACACGATCGGGATCTCGCGCACGGCCTCGGCGGAGCGGGTGCCCTTGGCCGCGATCACCTCGCGGAAGGCCCGGTCGGCGATGATCCGGGTGTAGTCGTTCACCCCGCCGTTGCCCTCGGTCTTGCCGATGATGGCGATGACACGGTCGGCCTCCATGACACCGTCGTCGATGAGCTTGGCGAGCTCGCTCGCGTCTGCGACGGAGTGGATCGGCACCTTGCGTACTTCGATGGCTGCGGGCACGTCCGCTGTCCTTCCTCTTGGGTGTAGCTGGTCTGGGTCGGTGATCTGGTCTGGAGTGGCCGGCCGGTCAGCGCGGGACGGGCGGGTCCGGCACGACCCGGGTCCCGAGGTGTCCCTCGATGGCCTGGGCGATGCGGCTGAGGGAGGTGATGATCCCGGTGCCGCCGGTCTGCTCGGCGAAGCGCGTGACGGCCTCCACCTTGGGTCCCATGGACCCCGCCGCGAAGCCCTGGTCGCGGGAGATGGCACGCATCTCGGCGACGGTGACCTCCCCGATCGGGCGGGCGTGGGCGGTGCCCCAGTCCGTGACGGCGGAGTCGACGTCGGTGGCGATCACCAGGACGTCGGCCGAGGTCTGCCGGGCGATCAGGGCGGCGGTGAGGTCCTTGTCGATGACGGCCTCGATGCCGCTCAGGCTGCCGTCGTCGCGGCGGACGGTGGGGATGCCCCCGCCGCCGGAGCACACCACGAGGTAGCCCTGGGCCAGCAGCGTGTCGGCGGCCGGGCCGTCGAGGCACTCGAGCGGCTCCGGGGAGGCCACCACCCGGCGCCACCCACGGTCGGGCACCTCGACGAAGTGCTGGCCGTGCTCGATCAGCACCCGCGCCTCGTCCTCGGGCAGGTAGCGACCGATCGGCTTGGTCGGGTCGGTGAAGCCGGGGTCGGCGGCGTCGACCAGGGTGCGGGAGACCAGCGCGGCCGAACGGCGGTCGCTGCCGCGGCGGGTCAGGGCACCGTCGAGCGCGCTCAGCATCAGGGCGCCGATCGTGGCCTGGGTCTGGGCGCCGCACCAGTCCAGGGGCACCGGCGGCACCACGGAGGCCGACAGCTCGTTCTTGAGCAGCAGGTTGCCCACCTGGGGGCCGTTGCCGTGGGTCAGCAGCACGTCGTGGCCGGCGACCACCAGGTCGGCGACCAGCTCGGCCGCCTGGGCGACCGCCTGGGCCTGGTCCTCCGGGCGCGCGCGTCCGTCGGAGGAGGTCATGGCGTTGCCGCCCAGGGCGATGACGATGCGCATGCTGACGAACCTAGGGTCGGCCGCACCGCCTTGGCACGGGCAGGATCGGCCAAGTGGATGCGCCGATGTGGGCACTATCTGCCAGTGGCGGACGGCCCTGCGGCCGGGTCGCCGGCTCCGAGCTCCCGGGCCAGGGTCGCGGCGAGCGGGGTGCCGCCCCGACCGAGCAGGGCCCGGAGCACGAGCCCGCCCGTCGGGAGCCCGTGCCGGTCGTAGTACTCGAACATCGCGCGCAGCCACTCCCGCTCGGCCTCCGGCGCCGCGGCCACCGCCTCGTCGGTCGGCACCCGCTGCAGCGGCACGTCGCGCCGGAGCACGCGCGCGGCGGTCTCGGCGACGTCGCGGGCGGAGACCGGTCGGGGTCCGCCCAGCTCGTACGTCGCCCCCTCGTGGCCGTCCTCGAGCAGCACCCGGGCCGCGGCCTCGGCCACGTCGGCGAGGTCGACGAGCCCGAAGAGCCGGTCCGGGTCGTAGGGCACCCGCACCGCGGGCTCGTCGCCGCGCAGCCCGGACAGGAGGTTCTGCACGTAGGCGCAGGGCTGCAGGACCGTCCAGCGCAGCCCGCTGCGCCGGACCAGGTCCTCGCCGCGGGCCTTGCCCAGGTGGTGCGGCATCGACGGCGTGTACGGCGCTGCCACGGAGTGGTGGACCACGCGGTCCACCCCGACCCGCTGCGCCGCTGCCAGCACGTCGGCCACCAGCGCCGGCTCGTCGGGGTGCAGGTTCGGCGCCATCAGGTAGACCGCCGTGCACCCGGACAGGGCCGGGTCGAGCCGGTCGAGGTCCGCCCGCCCCAGCGGACGGACCCGGGCTCCCCGCTCGCGCAGGGCCCGGGCGAGCGCCCGGCCGGTCTTGCCTCGACCGGCCAGGACGCCCACCTCGTGCTGGGTCACAGCCAGTCGACGTCCGCGACCGTGGCCCCGCCGCTGAGCTGGGCGTAGCCCGGCCCGCGGTGGAAGAAGGCCTGCTCCGGGCGGGCCGCGCCGACCTCGGCGCGGTGCCGCTCGGTGGCGTCGGCGTCGAAGCCGAGGCTGTCGTCGTCCAGCGACCCGGTCAGCACGACGCCGTAGTCGGCCAGCGCCGCCTCGGGCGAGACCTTGCGCCAGACCACGTCGCGGACCACCATCTCGGGGTCGCGCACCAGCGGGTCGCCCCAGCCGCCGCCACCGGTGGTCCGGATCCGGATCACCTCACCGGCCTTGACCGGCTCGTCGTCGGCCAGCGCCTCGACGATCCGCTCGTTCGGGCCGTCCGGGTCGATGACGACCTCGAAGGAGCGACCGGCCTGGCCACCCTTGACGCCCCAGCAGGCCAGGATCGACCGGTCGGCGATCGACATGAAGTGGCCGTCCTTGAGCATCCGGATGTGCTTCTCGTAGCCGAGGCCACCGCGGAACTGCCCGGCGCCGCCGGAGTCCATGGCCAGGCCGAGCTTCTCGACCAGGAACGGGAAGCGCGACTCGGTGAACTCGCTGGGCAGGTTCCGGGAGTCGGGGACCACGTGGATGGTGTCCTCCCCGTCCGCGTAGTAGCGGCCGCCGGAGCCGCCGCCGAGCACCTCGCGCATCAGGTAGGGACGGCCCTCGAGGTCGTCGCCGTAGACGCCCGTGTAGCGGATCGTCTCCTGGTCGGCGGGCATCCGGCCGTCGACGGCCTTCGCGACCACGCCGGACAGCACCCCGAGCAGGCGCAGGATCACGAACGTGCGGGCGTTGGTCGGGGCCGGGAACTCCGGGGTGAGCAGGGTGCCCTTGGGCGGGAAGCGCATCTCGATGAGGGGGATGATCCCCTCGTTGACGTCGAGCTCGGCCATCCGCTCGGGGGTGTCGGCCAGGTTGCGCAGGATCGGCGCCAGCCACTTCTTGAGGAAGACGCCGTCGGAGTAGTCGCCGCAGTGGTTGATCGGGCCCTTGGCCTGCGGGGAGGTGCCGGCGAAGTCGATGATGATCCGCTCGCCGTCGGGGTCCTCGGCCGGCGTCCGGGTCAGCGTGATCCGCTGCGTGTGCAGCTGCGGCTCGTCGACCCCGTCGTGCTCGGCGTAGTCCTCCCACACCCAGCTGCCGACCGGGATCTTCGAGAGGATCTCGCGCCGGTAGGTCTGGGTGGTGCGGTCGATGATCGCGTCGAAGCACGACTCCACGACGTCGCGGCCGTACCGGTCGAAGAGCTCACCGAGACGCTGCGCGCCCATCAGGCAGGCCGAGCACTCGGCGTCGAGGTCGGCGGCCAGGGACTCCGGCATCCGCGAGTTGCGGGTCATGATCCGCAGCGCGGAGCGGACCGGGACGCCCTGGTCCCACAGCTTGATGGGCGGCACCATCAGGCCCTCCTCGAAGACCGAGGTGGCGTGGCTGGGCATCGAGCCGGGGACGGCTCCGCCGATGTCGTCGTGGTGGCCGAAGGCCTGGACGAACGCGACGACCTCGGGGCCGTTGCCGGCGTCGTGGAAGACCGGGACGGTGACGCACAGGTCGGGCAGGTGGCCGATGCCGCCCTCGGACTCGTAGACGTCGTTGTGGAAGAAGACGTCGCCGGGGCGCATCTCCTCCAGCGGGAAGTCCCGGGCGATGGGGTGCACCAGGGCGCTGTAGGAACGACCGGTCAGCTTGCGCAGCAGCCGGTCGTGGATGCCGGCGCGGAAGTCGTGCGCGTCGCGGATCATCGGGGAGCGCGAGGTGCGGCCGATGGCCGTCTCGACCTCCATCTCGACCGAGGCCAGGCTGCCCTGGACGATCTCGACGAGGACCGGGTCGGCGGACGCGCCGGCGTCGCCGGTCAGGCTGCCGAACGGGAACTGGGTGGGCGCCTTGGCCGACGGGATCGTCGTGCGGCCAGGCTCGAGGGCGGGCTCGGTGGCGGGAGCGGCGGTCATGCCGTCACGTCCTCTCGGGTCACGATGACGTTGCGGTGGGCGTCGATGCGGGCGTGGAAGCCGGGGTGCAGCGGGATGGTCGAGCCGAACTCCTCGATCACGGCGGGGCCGCTGACCTGCTGCCCGGGGGCCAGGTCGGGGCGCCAGTAGACCGGGGTGTCGACGTACCCGGTGGTCGCCTCGAAGCAGACCGGGCGGCGGCTCGCCGGCTCGGGGGTGCCCGGCTCGTCGGCGATCGTCTCGACGGCGATGTCGGGGCGCTGGATCGGGCCGATGCCCGAGACCCGCAGGTTGACCCACTCCACCTGCTGGCTGTCGTCGGTGGAGAAGTCGTAGCCGTACAGGCCGCGGTGCTCGGCGTGGAAGCGGCGGGCGACCTCGTCGAGGGTCGCCTGGTCGACGGGGCCGTCGGGCATGGGCACCCGCACCTCGTAGGCCTGGCCGAAGTAGCGCACGTCCGCGGTGCGGTCGAAGCGGTGCTGCTCGGCGGGGAAGCCCTCGCCGTCCAGCGCCCGGGCCGCGCGGGCGGTGAGGGTGTCGAGGACCCCGGCCACCTCGTCGGCACGGAGGTTCTCGTGCAGGCTGACGCTGGTCTGGACGTAGTCGTTCTTGACGTCGACGGTCAGCAGGCCGAAGGCGGAGACGTTGCCCGGGTTCGGTGGCACCAGCACGGCGCGCAGCCCGAGGATGTCGACCAGGCGGCACAGCAGCAGCGAGCCGGAGCCGCCGAAGGTGGTCAGGGTGAAGTCGCGGACGTCGAGGCCGCGCTTGACGGTGATCTGGCGCAGCGCGTTGGCCTGGTTCCAGGCGGAGATCTCCAGGACGCCGCTGGCGCACTCCTCCGGGGAGATGCCGAGCTTGCCGGCCAGGGCGACGACGCCGGTGCGGGCGGCGTCGACGTCGAGCGGGATCTCGCCACCGAGCAGGTGGGGAGGGATCCGGCCCAGGGTCACGTGGGCGTCGGTGATCGTGACGTCGGCCCCTCCCTTGGCGTAGCAGAGCGGGCCCGGGTCGGCGCCCGCCGAGTGCGGACCGACCTTGAGGGTGCCCTCGGGGGAGAGCCAGGCGATGGAGCCGCCGCCGGCACCGACGGTGACGACGTCGATCATCGGGATCTTGCTCGGGAACGCCCCGACGCTGCCCTCGGTGGTCAGCGTGGGCTCGCCGTCGATGACGACCGAGACGTCGGTGGAGGTGCCGCCGCCGTCACAGGTGAGGACCTTGTCGAAACCGGCGACCTGGGCGATGAGCGCGGCGCCCAGGGCGCCGGCCGCGGGGCCGGACAGGACGGTGGTGATCGGCTGGTGCACGACCTCCTCGGCGGAGAGCACCCCGCCGTTGGACTTCATCACGTAGAACGGCACGTGCCGCTCGACCTCGGTGCTGGCGAAGGCGTCCAGCCGGGTCTTGATGTTGCTGACGTAGCGGGAGAGCTTCGGCTTCACCGCGGCGTCGACGAGGGTCGTCATCGCGCGCTCGTACTCGCGGTACTCGCGCAGCACCTCCGAGGAGACGCTGACGACGGCCTCGGGGTGCTCCTCGCGCAGGATCTGGCGCAGCCGCTCCTCGTGCTCGGAGTTGGCGTAGGCGTGCAGGAGGCAGACGCCGAGCGTGTTCACGCCGCGGTCGCGGAACCACCGGGCGGCGGCGCGGGCGCCCTCCTCGTCGAAGGGGCGCACCTCCGCGCCGGTGTGGTCGAGGCGGCCGCCGACGCCCTTGACCAGGTGCCGGGGGACGATCCGGTCGGGCTTGACCCAGAAGTAGGAGTTGCCGTACCCGTCGGGCACCGACTGGCGGGCGATCTCGAGCATCGCCTCGTAGCCCTCGGTGGTGATGAAGCCGAGCTCGTCGACCTTGCCCTCGAGGAGCTGGTTGGTGGCCACCGTGGTGCCGTGGCTGACCGCGGCGATCGCGTCGCCGTGGTCGGTGGGCAGACCCAGCAGTCCGAGCACCTTCTCCACGCCGGCGAGGAAGCCGTCGGCCGGGTTGCCCGGCGTCGACGGCGTCTTGGTCGAGACCAGCTCGCCGCTGCCCTCGTCGAAGGCGACGACGTCGGTGAAGGTGCCACCCGTGTCGATGCCGATCCTGATGAGACGGTCCTGCGTCACGGGCTGCTCCTGTTCTGGGGGAAGTTCCCTGAGGTTCACGGGGACCATTCCACCCGGGAACTGAGGCGGTGAACACGGCATCACTTGCCGGACGATGGCGTTTTCGTTGTCACTGTTCGCCAACCGGGCATCGCCGACCGGCGACCGTTCGTCAAACGTTGCCGAGGGCCGGGCGACGATCTCCCACGCGAGTGATCTGCTCGAAGGCGTGCGCGATCTCCAGCAGCCGTCGCTCCCCGGAGTGCGGGGCGACGATCTGGATGCCGACCGGCAGCCCGTCGGTGGTGAACCCGGCCGGCACCGAGATGGCCGGGCAGCCGGTCACGGTGATGAGGTACGACGAGCGCATCCAGTCGAGGTAGGTCTCCTGGGGGCGGCCGTTGATGGACTGCGGGTACTCCTGGTCGGCCGGGAACGGCGGGACCTGGCTCACCGGCAGCACCAGGACGTCGTGGGACTCGAAGAAGACCCGCATCCGCTCCGCGAGCGTCGTGCGCTGGGTGTAGGCCCGGGCCACGTCGGCGCCGCTGAGCGGCGCGCCGGCCCGGATGTTGTCGGCGAGCGAGGCCTTGAACTGGTCGGGGTGGGCGGCCAGCAGGTCGCCGAACCGGGCCTGGAAGTGCCAGGCCCGCAGGGTGCGGAAGGTGTCCTCCGCCTCGTGCAGGTCGGGGTGGGCGTCGACCACACGGCTGCCCGCCCCCTCGAGCACCGCGACCTGGTCGGCCAGCACCCGGGCGACCTCGTGGTCGACCTCGAAGGCACCACCCAGGTCGGCCGAGAGCGCGACCCGCAGGCCCGCCAGGGCTGCGCCCCCCGACCGCTCGAGCGGCTCCGCGAAGACCGCACCCGGGGTCTCCAGGGCCATCGGGACGCGCGGGGTCGGACCGGCCTGGACCGAGAGGAGCAGGGCCAGGTCACCGACCGTGCGTGCCATCGGACCGCTCACCGCGGTGGCCTCCCACGCGTTGGCCTGGGGCCACTCGGGCACCCGGCCCAGGCCCGGACGCAGGCCCACGACGTTGTTGAACGAGGCGGGGTTGCGCAGCGAGCCGCCCATGTCGGTGCCGTCGGCCAGGGCCACCATGCCGGTGGCCAGGGCCGCCGCGCTGCCGCCGCTCGACCCGCCCGCGGAGCGGCCCAGGTCGTAGGGGTTGAGGGTGGTCCCGAAGATCGTGTTGAAGGTGTGCGAGCCGGCGGCGAACTCCGGCACGTTGCTCTTCGCGACCACCACGGCACCGGCCGCGCGGATCCGCTCGACGACCAGCTCGTCGGCCTCGGGCACGTGGTCGGCCATCAGGGGCGAGCCGTACGTCGTGCGCCACCCGCCCACGTCGTGGGTGTCCTTCACCGCGTAGGGCAGGCCGTGCAGGGCGCCGACCTCCTCGCCGCGGGCCAGGCGCTCGTCGGCCTCCGCCGCCTGCGCGCGGGCCCGGTCGGGGTCGACGCTGACGAGTGCGTTGACCTGCGGGTTGACCTCGTCGATCCGGGCCAGGTGCAGCTCGAGCAGCTCACGGGCGGAGATCTCCCGGGCCCGCAGGGCCGCGGCCATCTCGAGGGCGGTGCTGAAGTGGTCGAGGGCGCTCATGTCGCTCAACCCCTCCGACGGGCGGCCAGGGCACCGGCCAGCACGCCGGCCAGCACGAGGCCGCCGCCGATCAGCACGCCCTGCACGAAGTCGCCACCGGGCAGCGCGCCACCGGCGCCGCCCGAGCCGCCTCGCGGCGGGGCGGTGAAGGTCGTGCCGCCCGCGGCAGGTGCCGTGGCGGGGGCACCGGGAGCAGCCGGGGCGCCGGCAGCCACCGCCGCGGCGGGGGCAGCCTCGGGCTCGGCGCCGCTCAGCACGCGGTTGATCGAGGAGAAGAACTCCCCCGCGAGCCGCTTGCTGACCGAGGTGAGCATCCGCTGCCCGACCCCGCCGATCATCCCGCCGACGACGGCGACGGCTTCGTAGGTGAGTCGCGTGGTGCCCTCGCCGGTGTCGATGAAGGTCACCTTCACGTCGGCGGAGATGGTGCCGGGGGCGCCGGCGCCGGCGGCCTTGAGCACCAGCGACTCGTGCGGCTGCAGGTCACGCAGCTCGCAGGTGCCGGTGTAGGTGCCGCGGATCGCGGCGACACCCGCGGTGACGGTCATGTCGTACTGGTTCTCGCCGGTCACCTGCAGCTGCTCGCAGCCGGGGATCGTGCGCACCAGCACCGAGGGGTCGAGCACGGCGTTCCAGACCTGCTCGACGGGTGCCTCGAGGACGGCCTCTCCGGAGATCTTCATGCGTGGGGTCCTTCCTGGAGCTTCTGCTCGTGGTGGAGCCGGAGCGCGAAGAGCTCCGACGGGGAGATCGGCATCGAGGTGATGGAGAAGCCCTCGGCGTCCTCGATGGCGGACGCGAAGACCGCCGCGGAGGGGATGACGCCGGCCTCGCCGGCGCCCTTGAGACCCAGCGGGTTCAGCGGGGACGGGGTCTCGATGTGGTCGATCTCGATGTGCTTGGGCACCTCGCTGACGTAGGGCATCAGGAAGTCCATGAACGAGGCGTTCTCGAGCTGGCCGTGCTCGTTGTAGGCCATCCGCTCGTAGAGCGCACCACCCACGCCCTGCGCGACGCCGCCGTGGATCTGGCCCTCGACGATCAGCGGGTTGATCAGGTTGCCGCAGTCGTGGACCACGGCGTAGCGCAGGATCGTGATCTCCGCGGTGTCCGGGTCGGTCTCGACGACCACGGCGTGCATCCCGTTGGCGAACGTGGAGCGCAGCGGGGAGTAGAAGTCCTTGCCCTCCAGGCCCGGCTCGTCGTCGTCGGCCACCGGCGGCTTGGTGGGGTCGCCCACAGCGAACTGGGTGGCCGCCTTCGACGCCTCGTCGAAGGCGTAGCGCAGCGGGTTCGAGAGCACCGCGATGGTCCCGAGCTCGATCCGGCTCGCGGGCGCACCCTTGACCTGGACGACGCCGTTGACGATCTCGAGGTCCTCGGGGGTGGTCTCCAACGCGTCCGCCGCGATCCGCAGCACCTTCTCGCGGGTCTTGCGCGCAGCCAGGGCGATCGCCGAGCCGCTCATCACCGCGGCCCGGGAGGCGAACGTGCCCACCGAGTACGGCGAGCGGCGGGTGTCGCCGGTGACGACCTCGATGTCCTCGAAGGGCACCCCGAGCTCGTCGGCCACGATCTGGGCGAAGGCGGTCTGGTGACCCTGGCCCTGGCTGGTCAGCCCGGTGGACACCTTCACCTTCCCCGAGGTCTCGATGTGCACGTGGCCGCCCTCGTAGGGACCGACCCCCGTGCCCTCGACGTAGCAGGCGAGCCCGATCCCGACCGTGCGCCCCTCGGCGCGGGCCTCGTCCCGGATCCGCTCGAAGTCGTCCCAGCCGACGAGCGCCTTGAGCTTCTCCAACGAGGCCGGGAAGTCGCCGGAGTCGTAGATCAGCGGGCGGCCGTCCTGGAAGAGCAGGCCCTGGTCGTAGGGGAACTCGTCGGGCTGGATGAAGTTCGCCGCCCGGACGACGGTGCGGTCCTTGCCCAGGTAGGCAGCGATCGCGTCCATCGTGCGCTCCATGGCGTACACGCCCTGGGGACGCCCGGCACCGCGGTAGGGGGTGACGATGACGGTGTTGGTGTAGAGGCTGTCGAAGACGACCTTGTAGTTGGCGGGCTTGTAGGGCCCCAGCAGCTGGGTCGAGGTGATGATCGGGACGATCAGGCCGTACGGCGTGTACGCGCCGTTGTCGTGCCAGAACTGCACCGACAGGCCGAGGAGGCGGCCGTCGTCGTCGAAGCCGACGTCGACGTGCTGGACCTGGCCGCGCTCGTGGGCGGAGGAGATGAAGTGCTCGCGGCGGTCCTCGATGAACTTCACCGGACGACCCAGGGCTCGGGCCGCCATCGGCACCAGCAGCTCCTCGGGCCAGGGGTGCACGATCTTGACCCCGAAGCCACCTCCGACGTCGGGCGTGATCACGTCGACCTGGCCGAGGTCGAGCCCCAGCTTGGCGGCGACCGCGGCCCGGACCCCGGACGAGGTCTGGGTGGAGGTCCACACCTGCATCCGGTGCGAGTCGGTGTCCCAACGGGCGACGGTGCCGCGACCCTCCATCGGCATGCAGGCGCTGCGCTCGACCTCGAGGTCGAGGCTGAGCCGGTGCGGGGCAGCGGCGATCGCGGCCTCGGCGTCGCCGACCTCCTGCTCCATCCGGGCGGCCCGGTTGCCCGGGACGTCGTCGTGGACCAGCAGCTCGCCGTCGCGGGCGTTCTCGATGCCCACCACCGGGGGCAGCACCTCGTAGTCGACGTGGATCCGTCCGACCGCGTCCTCGGCGACGTAGCGGTCCACCGCGACGACCATCGCGATGGCCTCGCCGACGTAGTTGATCTCGTCGCGGGCCAGGGCGTACTGCGTGCGGCCGTGGGTGAGCGTGGGGTGCGGGATGAGCAGGGGCAGCGGCTCGGCCATCGCCCCGTCGAGGTCCTCGTGGGTGTAGACGGCCACGACCCCGTCCACGTCGAGGACCGCGTCGACGTCGATGCCGAGGATCCTCGCGTGGGCGTGCGGGCTGCGGAGGATGGCGGCGTGCAGGGCGCCGGGCATCAGGTCGTCGACGTACTGGCCGTTGCCGCGCAGCAGCCGGTCGTCCTCGACCCGCTGGACGGCCTGCCCGAAGAGCTTGGTGGTCACGACTGGTCCTCCTGGTCGGGCTCGAGCCGGCCGAGCTCGGCCGCCCGGCACACCGCCTTGACGATGTTCTGGTAGCCGGTGCAGCGGCAGAGGTTGCCGCCGATCATGTCGCGGGCCTCGTCCTCGGTGGGGTCGGGATTGTCCCGGAGCCCCGCGGTGATGGTGGTGAGGAAGCCCGGGGTGCAGAAGCCGCACTGCAGCCCGTGGCACTCCTTGAAGGCCTGCTGCACGTGGCCGAGGCGGCCGTCGGGCTGGGCGAGCCCCTCGACGGTGGTCAGCTCCTGGCCGGCCGCGGAGACGGCGAACATCAGGCAGGCGCGCACCGGCTGTCCGTCGAGCAGCACCGTGCAGGCGCCGCAGACGCCGTGCTCGCAGCCGACGTGGGTGCCGGTCAGGCCGAGGTCGTGGCGCAGGGCGTCGGAGAGGAGGCGACGTGCCGGCAGTCGCACCTGGTGCACGATCCCGTTCACGTGCAGCCGGACGTCGTGCAGCTCCTCCCCGGTGGCCGGATCGGTCTGGGTCGGGGCGTGCGTGCTCATGCGTCTCCCTTGCGTCGTGCCAGGCAGTCCTCGTGGGCCCGGCGGACCACTCGCTTGGTCAGCACCCGGGCCAGCTGCGCCCGGTAGGCGGCGGTGCCGTGGATGTCTCCCTCGGGCGCCAGCGACTCCAGCGCCAGTTCGGCGGCCCGGTCGAGGCCCTCCTCGTCCAGGGCTCCAGCGGTGAAGGCCTCCGTGAGGTCCACCACCGTCGGGAGGTCGCTGACCGAGAGGTAGCCCGCACGCACGGAGGTGACGGCCCCCTCCTCGTCGGCGTGCACGATCGCGGCGACCCCGCACAGGGCGTAGTCGCCGTGGCGGCGTGCGATCTCGTCGAAGGCCACCCCTGCGCCGTCCGGCAGGGCCGGGAAGAACGCCTCGGTGGCGATCTCGTCGTGGCTCAGGGCGCTCTCCATCAGCCCCACGTAGAGGTCCTCGGCGGCGATGGTGCGGGTGCCCTGGGCGGAGGCAGCGGTGACGCTGCCGCCCAGGAGCATCAGCACCACCGGCATCTCGGCGGACGGGTCGGCGTGCACCAGCGACCCGACGGTGGTGCCCCGGTTGCGGATGGTCGGGTGGGCGACCATCCGCAGCGCCAGGGAGAGCAACGGCTGGACCCGCCGCGCGGCCGGGTCGGCCTCGACGGCGGCGTGCCGGGCGAGGGCTCCGACCCGGACCCCCTTCTCGTCCGTGCGCACCTGGTCGAGGCCCGGTACTGCATTGATGTCGACCAGCGTGCTCGGTGCGGCGAGCCGCATCGAGAGGAGCGGCACCAGGCTCTGGCCGCCGGCGAGGACCTTGGCGTCCGGATCGGCCGCCAGGTTCGCCAGCGCCTCGTCGAGCGTGGTCGGTCTCAGGTACGAGAAGGGGGCGGGTTTCACAGGACCTTCGTCACCTCTCCCGCACCGAGCTCTTCCTTGCGGCCCTTGACCAGGTGGAAGAAGGCGAGGACCAGGATGGTGCCCAGGGCGATGCCACCGAGCTCGAAGTCGTCGGTGATCTTCATCGTGACCCCGCCGATGCCGGCGATCAGGCCGGCCGAGAGGCCCACCAGGTTGACCGGGTTGCCGAAGTCGACCCCGTTCTCGACCCAGATCTTGGCGCCGATCAGGCCGATCATGCCGTAGAGGACCACGGTGATGCCGCCGAGCACACCGCCCGGGATCGCGTTGACGATCGCACCGAACTTCGGGCTCAGGCCGAGGATGATCGCGACCAGCGCCGCGACGTAGTAGGCGGCCGTGGAGTAGATCCGGGTCGCGGACATGACGCCGATGTTCTCGGCGTACGTCGTGGTGGGCGAGCCACCGAAGGCGCTCGCGAGAGCGGTGGCGAAACCGTCGCCGAAGAGCGCCCGACCCATGTAGGGGTCGAGGTCCTCGCCGGTCATCTCCGCGACGGCGCGCACGTGACCGGTGTTCTCCGCGACCAGCGCGATGACGCCGGGCAGCACGAGCAGGATGAAGGTCAGCGAGAAGCTGGGACCGTGCACGGCCGAGACGCCGTCGGCCAGGACGCTGTTGGGCAGGCCGAGCCAGTCGGCGGCGCCGACCATGCTCCAGTCGACCCGGTCGTGCTCGACGGCCTCGCCGCCGCTGATCGGGGTCACCGAGGTGATCGGGCCGATCACGTTGTCGGCCAGCCACGAGACCGCGTAGCCGAAGATCAGGGCCAGGAAGACCGCGATCCGCGACCAGAAGCCGGGCAGCAGCACCGCGGCGGTGACCATGACGGTCGCGGTGGCCAGGGCGATCCACTGGTCCTGGGGCCAGTAGATGCCGGCCACGACGGGCGCCAGGTTGAAGCCGATCAGCATGACGACCGCGCCGGTGACGGCGGGCGGCAGGATCTTCTTCAGCCACCCGGCTCCGGCGACGTGCACCGCCACGCCGATCAGGGCGAGGATCACACCGGAGACCATGATCGCGCCGGTCACGTCGGAGGAGTCACCACCCTGGGCCCGGATCGCCGCGACACCGGCGACGAACGAGGCGCTGGTGCCGAGGTAGCTCGGCACCCGGTTGCTGACCATCAGCAGGAACAGGATGGTGCAGATACCCGAGAAGAGGATCGCGAGGTTGGGGTCGAGCCCCATCACGACCGGGAAGACGAACGTCGCGCCGAACATGGCGACGACGTGCTGGGCCCCGAGCCCGATGGTGCGTGGCCAGCTCAGCCTCTCCATCGGCCCGACGGCCTCGCCCGGAGGCGGCGTCTTGCCTCCGTGCACTACCTCCCACTTGAACATGCTCATCCTCAGGCTCCTTGCTCTTGTCCGAGACCGTTTGGGTGACGCTAGTGGCGCGCCTCACACGTGAGCACGGGCGACTAGTGCCAAGCGACAACAGCGAGCACTGGCACTCCTTGTGGTCGGTCTCTCAGCCCCGGAGCTGCAGGACCTGCAAGGCCACCGCGATGTCGAGCCTCAGGTGCGGGTCGCTGGTGAAGGGTCCGAGCAGCCGCTCGAGCTTGTTCACCCGGTAGCGCATGGTGTTGTAGTGGAAGAACAGCTGCCGCGCCGCCTCGGCCACGTTGAGGTTGTGGTCCAGGAGCGTCTGCAGGGTGCTGCGCAGGTCAGCGGCCTCCTCGGTGTCCCCGGCAAGCTCGCCGAGGACGTCGACGGCGAAGGCGCGGGCCTCGGCCGGGTCCGGGACCAGCGCGATCAGCCGGTGCACCCCCAGGGAGTCGAAGCGGGTGGTGCCGCCGCCACCGCTGACCCGCCGACCGACCTCGGTGGCCCGGCGGGCCTGCAGGTAGGCCTCGGGCAGCTGGTCCGGGGAGGTCACCAGCCGGCTGACCCCGACGGAGAACGGGCGGCGGCCGCCGCCGCGGTCGCCCTGCACCGCCGCGACCAGCTGGTCCACGGGGGTCGACCCGTCGGGACCGGGATCGCCGTCGGGGACCAGGGCCACCACCTCGGCGGTGAAGTCGACGGTGGGGATGACCGGTCGCCGGCCCTCGCAGACCTGGCGCCAGGCGGTGGCGAAGCGTTCCTGCCAGCTGCGACGCACCCGGCCCGAGACCGGGGGCTCGTCGGCGGCCATCGGGTCGAGCTCGGCGGAGACGACGTACATCGGGCTCGCGAGGTCCCAGCCGAGGCTGGCGGCGTGCTCGGTGACGTAGGTGCGATCACCCGCGCGACCGAGGAAGACGTCGCGCAGGAAGTCGCCGCGGTACTTGTTCTCGACAGCCGCGACCGCCTCCTGGCGGGTGACCAGCAGCGCGGCCACGGTCGCCGCGCGCTCCATCGCGACGACGTCGTCGCGGGACAGGGGGCGGTGCGGGCTGAAGCACACCAGCCGCGCCAGGTCGGTGCCGCCGGCGACGATCGGCTGGAGCCGCACCTCGCCGTCCCCGACCGGGGCCGGGCGGGTGCTGGCGCGCTCCACCCGGAAGCGGCCGCCGGGCTCGAGCAGGTCGGCCTGCTCGAGACGGGTGCGCAGCTGCTCGGGCAGCGCGGAGGCCCGCAGCCGGCCGTCGGTCGAGGTGATCAGCACCCCCAGGTCGAGGACCCGGGCCACCTCGGCCGCGATCTGGTCGAGGTCGCCGCCCTCCAGGACCAGCAGCGTCAGTGCGCGGTGCAGGGCGTCGATGCGCTCCAGGACCCCGGCCGTGAGCTCGTGGATCCGGCCGTAGGCCTGGCGCAGCAGGTCGTCGAAGGCCAACGCCATCGGCAGCCCCAGCAGCGGGAAGTCCAGCTCGTCGGCCAGGGCCAGCACCTCGGGATCCACGGAGTCGACGTACCGGCCGAGCTTCACCCCCAGCCCGGTCAGCTCACGGGCGTGCAGGTCGCGGATCAGCCGGGTCAGGGCCACGGTGCGCCTGCGGTGGTCCTCCCCCGAGGCCAGCGGGAACCCGGTCGTGACGAGCAGGTCGTGGGGCTTGACCCAGTCGGCGATGTCGGGGACCTCCATCACGTTGATCCCGAGCACCATGCGGTCCAGGCCACCGTGCCCGGCCAGCACCGTGGTGCCCTGCATCCCCTCCAGCCGGAGGAGGTCGCGCAGCGGGACTCCGTACGTGGGACTTATCAACTGTTGCACCCCCAGCGGCTCGAACTTGGCAAGACCTACCATCGGCAGACCGTACCCCAGCGCACTAGCGTCGACCGAAGTCCCCACCAGACCCCGGGGACGCACATCGGAAGGACGCATGAGGACCCACCGTCGCGTCGTCGCTGCGGCTCCCGCCCCGCTGGGCGCGCTGCTGGCCGGTCCCGCCCGGACGGTCCCAGTGCTGCACCGGGGCCCCGACGCCGTCTACCTCGACCTGCGCGACCCCGCAGGCCCGGTCGACCAGACCGGCCCTGCCGTCCTCGGGGTGCTGTCGGCGGCCGCGACGGCCGTGCCCTGCGGCCTCCAGACCCTCCTGCCCCGGCTGAGCGACGACATCGCCGCCGCCCCCGACGCCCTGCTGGGTGCGGGCCGGCTCCTGGTCGGGGACTCCGAGGTCGTGGTCACCCGCCTCGTCGACGTCGCCGTCCCCCGGCTGCCCCGGGCCGGCGTGCCCTCCCGCGCCCGGGTGCTCGAGGACCTCGTCGGCGACCGGCTGGCGGCGGTCCGCGCCGAGCTGCCCGCGGCAGCGCTGGCCGACCTCGCCACGGGCTCCGCCGCCTGCGTGCCCGCCCTCGTGGGTCGCGGCAGCGGGCTGACCCCGGTCGGCGACGACGTGCTGTGCGGCTGGCTGGCCGTCACGGCCGCGGTCCTCGGCACCGCATCGGGCCCCGTCGCGGACGCCGTACGCCGCCACGCGCCCACCGCGACCACCGCCCTGTCCGCCACCCTGCTGGGCTGCGCGCTGCGGGGTGAGGTGCTGCCCGAGTTCCGGCGCCTCGTCCTCGACCTGGCCGATCCGGCCGAGGCCGGCCGCGACACCCGACTCACCGCCCGCCTCGACGCCCTGATGCGGGTCGGCCACACCTCCGGCGCCGGGCTCCTGCTCGGTGCCACGACCGCTCTCCACCACCTCGCGTCAAGGAGCCTCACACCATGACCAGTCCCCCGCTCACCGCCCACCGCCAGCACGTGGAGGTCCGCTCCGGCGCCTACGCCGACTCCGTCACGCTGCTCCAGGTCAGCAAGGACGTGGCCGCGACCCCGGGGGTGCACAGCGCCCAGGTGGCGATGGCGACCCCGCTGAACCTCGAGGTCCTCGCCTCGATGGGCTTCGACCTGCCGGCGACGACGCCCAACGACATGGTCGTGGCGCTGATGCTCGGCGAGGACGGCGACGTGTCGACCGCGCTCCTCGCCGTGGACGCGGCGCTCGCCGCCTCCAGCCGCCGCCGCTCCGGATCCGTCGAGGAGGCGCCCACCCGCACCACGGGCCGCGCACTCGCCGAGTCGGGTGCCGACCTGGCCCTGATCTCGGTGCCCGGGCAGCACGCGATGGTCGAGGCGATGGACGCCCTCGACGCCGACCGCGACGTGATGATCTTCAGCGACAACATGCCCGTGGAGCAGGAGATCGCGCTCAAGGACCTCGCCACCGAGCGCGGCCTGCTGGTCATGGGCCCCGACTGCGGCACCGCGATGGTCGGCGGCCTCGGCCTCGGCTTCGCCAACACCACCCGCCCCGGCCCGGTCGGGATCGTCGCGGCCTCGGGCACCGGCTGCCAGCAGCTCATGTGCCTGCTCGACGCCGCCGGTGTCGGGGTCGGTGCCGCGCTGGGCGTCGGCGGCCGCGACCTGGGCAGCCAGGTCGCCGGTCGCTCCACCCGGGAGGCGCTGCGCCGCCTGGACGCCGACCCCACCATCGAGCTGGTCGTGGTGGTCTCCAAGCCCCCCGCCGACGAGGTGGCGGCCGAGCTGCGCACCTTCGCCGAGACCCTGACCACCCCGGTCCACTTCGCGCTGCTCGGCGCCGGCCAGCCCGACCTCACCACCGCCGCCGAGGCCGTGCTCGACCGGCTCGGCAGCCCGGTCCCCGACTGGCCCTCGTGGGGCAGCACCGCGGACGGCACCAGCGGTGCCCACCTGCGCGGCCTGTTCGTCGGCGGCACGCTCTGCGACGAGGCGATGCTGGTCGCGGCCGCCGAGCTCGGCGGGATCCGGAGCAACATCCCGCTCTCCCCCGAGCTGGCGCTGGACTCCTCGCTCACCGCCGACGCGCACACCATGGTCGACTTCGGCGACGACACGCTCACCGCCGGCCGGGCGCACCCGATGATCGACCCGACGCTGCGCCTGGAGCACCTGAGCCGGGCCGCCGCCGACCCGACGACGGCCTGCATCCTGATGGACGTGGTGCTCGGCCACGGCGCGGAGCCCGACCCCGCCGGCGCCCTCGCCCCGGCCATCACCGCCGCGATCGGGACCGCCCGGGCCGCCGGCCGTGAGCTCCCGGTGGTCATCGCCTGCGTCGGCACCGAGTCCGACCCGCAGCAGCTGTCCCGCCAGGCCCGGACCCTGGCCGAGGCCGGCGCCGAGGTCCACCTGTCCAACGCCCGGGCCACGCGCCGGGCCATCGCCCTGACCGGAGGCATCCGATGAACGCCCGTACGACGCCTGCTCCCCGCCCCACCGCGGCCCCCGAGGGCGTCGCCGCCTCCGGGGTCGACCTCTTCGCCGACGCCGTGGACCTGCAGGCCGTCCCGGTCTCCCGGGTCGACTGGCGCCCCCCGATGGACGGCACCGCCGACGACCTCGCCGTCGTCGCGGCCGACCCGCTGCGCCGTGCGGCCAACGCGCGGGCGGTGCAGGCGATGCTGGACGTGCAGGCCGTGCTGGTCGACGTGGCCCCCGCCTCGGAGGTGCTGGGCCTCGAGGCCGGCCAGTTCCTGCACGCGGGCCCGCCGATCGAGTGGGCTGCGGCCACCGGCCCGCTGCGCGGCGGGCTGATGGCCGCCGCAGCGCTCGAGGGGCTGGTCGAGGACCCCGAGGACGCGGTCGCGCTCTTCGAGCGCGGCGACGCCGTGTCCCTGGAGCCCTGCCACCACCGTGACGCCGTCGGTCCGATGGCCGGCGTGGTCTCCCCCTCGATGTGGATGTTCGTGCTCGAGGACCCGGTGAGCGGTCGCCGCACCTACTGCTCGCTCAACGAGGGCCTCGGCAAGGTGCTGCGCTACGGCGCCTACGGACCCGAGGTGCTGGAGCGGCTGCGCTGGATGTCGGCGGTCCTCGGGCCGCTGCTGGCCCAGGCCGTGAAGGCGGCCGGACCGGTCGACGTCACCGGCATCCTGACCCAGATGCTCCAGATGGGCGACGAGGCCCACAACCGCAACCGGGCCGGCACCCTGATGCTGCTGCGGGACCTCGCCCCGGCCCTGGCGGAGTCCGCGGCCGACGCCAAGGACGTCGCGGACACGCTGCGCTTCATCGGCGGCAACGACCACTTCTTCCTCAACCTGGCGATGCCGGCGTGCAAGCTCGCGCTCGACGCCGCCCGGGGCATCGAGGGTTCCACGATGGTGGTGGCGATGGCGCGCAACGGCACCGAGTTCGGCATCCAGGTCGCCGGCACCGGCGACCAGTGGTTCACAGGCCCGGCCCAGGTGGCCGACGGTCTCTTCCTGGGCGGCTACGGCCCCGAGGACGCCAACCCCGACATCGGCGACTCCGCGATCACCGAGACCGCCGGCATCGGCGGCTTCTCGATGGCCACCGCCCCGGCGATCGTGCGGCTCGTGGGCGGCACCGTGCCCGACGCGCTGGCCACCACCCGGCGGATGCGGGAGATCACCCTCGCGGAGAACCCGCGGTGGTCCATCCCGATCCTGGAGTTCGCGGGCGCCCCGACCGGGATCGACGTGAGCCTGGTCTGCCGCACCCAGATCCTGCCGCAGATCAACACCGGCATGGCCGGCAACAAGGCCGGCGTCGGCCAGGTCGGCGCCGGGCTGGTCACCCCGCCCGCGGAGATCTTCCCGCAGGCGCTGGCCGCGCTCGCCAGCCGCACCCGGGAGCGCGCAGCCGGCTGAGGCCGCCGCCGTCCTGACGTTCCGCACACCGGCACGGCGTGTCGTGGTGTGGAACGTCAGGACGACGACCGGGGCCCACGGGCCAGGTAGTGGCGCGCCAGGAACCAGGCCGCGAGCGCGTCCAGCAGGTGCCACGCCCCGTGGCCCTGCAGCACCGACCTCGGCGCGCAGAGCGCGGAGCCGTCCTTGGCCTGGCTCCAGATCGCGAAGGCCAGCAGCAGGGTGCCGACCGAGGCCAGCCCCCAGCCCGGCTCGGCACGACCCCGCCGGACCAGCCGCCCCTCGAGGCCGATGGTGAGCAGCAGCAGGACGGCGAAGACGACGTTGCCCGGGTGCATCAGCACCGGGACCGTCACCGGCAGCGACCCCATTGCCTCGCAGACCAGGACGAGGCCCCCGAAGAGCACGGCGCCCCGCGGCTCGTCGAGCCCGCCGCTGCGCACCACCGCGTACGCGGTCGTGAACGAGGCCAGCAGGTACATGCTGAACAGGTCCAGCCGCCCACCGAGCGCGGTCTCGGTGGCGTGCATCGCCGCGCTGGCCGGGCCCAGCAGTGCCACCACCACGGCGTACGCCGTCAGGGCGGCGGGAGCGCCCGGCGTCCGGTCCCGTCGCCACGCGATGGCCAGCCCGGCCACGGTGAAGCCCAGGTTGCTGAGGGTGTTGACGGGCTGGCGGAGCAGACCTCCTCGACCGGCCTCGCAGAACTCGCCGCCGCGTCCGGTCGCCTCCCCCAGCCAGCCCTGGCCGGCACCGACCAGCAGCAGGCCCCAGGCGAGCACACTGACCACCACGACCGGCACCAGCGCGCGGGGGACCTGCGGGACGATCATCGCCCGACCTTAGGGGCCCGCCGGGCGGTGCGGAAGAATGTCGCCATGAGCGTGTACTGGGTCAGCATCTACCGAGAGATCCGCGACGAGGCCAAGGTGGCGGCGTACGCCGCGCTGGCCGGACCGGCGCTGCAGGCCGCGGGCGGCACCTTCGTGGCCCGGGGTCTGCCCGAGCAGACCTACGAGGCCGGCGAGACGACCCGCACCGTGCTCATCGAGTTCGCGTCCCTGGAGGTCGCCCGCGCCGCGCACGACAGCCCCGCCTACCAGGAGGCGCTGACCGCCCTGGACGGCGGCGCGGTGCGTGACATGCGGATCGTGCCGGGGGTCTGAGACCCCGGAACGAGAAAGACCGGCCATCCATCGCTGGACGACCGGTCTTTCGCCTCAAGTGTGCGCGAGGGGGGAGTTGAACCCCCACGTCCTTTCGGACACACGGACCTGAACCGTGCGCGTCTGCCTATTCCGCCACTCGCGCTCGAAGCGTGCTGAGGTTATCGCAGCGCGGGACGGTTACCCAAACCGGGCCGCTCCCAGGGGTCGGGGGTGCCCACCCCGACCGCCCCGTCCCGTTACGATCGGGTCCGACCCGGCATCAGTGCCGGGCCGGTCGGCCTGCCCCAGGAGCCGGCTCCCGCGTCGCCGAGGACGGAAGGAGGCCGAGTGAGCGCCTTGCAGCGATTCGAGCAGCGGCTCGAACAGATGATCTCCGGAGCGTTCGCCCGCGCGTTCCGCTCCGCCGTGCAGCCCGTCGAGATCGCGGCCGCCCTGCAGCGCGAGTGCGACAACAACGCCCAGATCCTCTCCCGGCAACGACGCCTGGTGCCCAACGACTTCCACGTCGAGCTGGCGGGCACCGACCTCGAGCGGCTCGCGCCCTACGACACCGCCATGGCCGACGAGCTGGTGCGCCAGCTCGAGGAGCACGCGCAGGCCAACGCCTACTCGTTCCCCGGCCCCGTGAGCATCGAGTTCGAGGGCGCCGACGATCTGACCACCGGCCGGTTCCGGGTCCGCAGCCAGGCCCAGGCCCGGGTGACCGGCAACGCGACCCACACCCAGGTGGGCCGCGCCCGCGCCCTCCTGGAGGTCAACGGCACCCGGCACCCGCTGCTCGGCGGCAGCGTCGTGGTGGGCCGCGGCACCGACGCCGACGTGCGCATCAACGACCCCGGCGTGAGCCGACGCCACATCGAGTTCCGCGTCGACGCGAGCGCCGAGCGCCCGCGCGTCGACGTGCGCGACCTCGGGTCCACCAACGGCATGCTCGTCAACGGCCAGAAGATGACGAGCAGCATCGCCGACGACGGCACCGAGGTGAAGATCGGCAACACCACCATGACCGTGCGGATCGAGCAGGAGCACGCCGATGTCTGAGCTCACCCTGCTGCTGATCCGCATCGCCTACCTGGCGGTGCTGTGGATCTTCGTGCTCTCCGCCATCTCGGTCATCCGCTCCGACATGTTCGGGGCCCGCGTGCCCGAGACCGCCCGCGGCGCCCAGCCCGCAGGCGGCAAGAAGGAGAAGAAGGCCAAGGCGGCCAAGGTCCCGGCCAAGCGTCGCGGCGCGCCGACCCACCTGCTGGTGGTCGAGGGCGGCAACGCCGGCGAGCGGGCCGAGCTCGTCGACGCCCCGCTGCTGATCGGGCGCGGCTCGGACGCCGCGATCCGCCTCGACGACGACTACGTCTCCACCCGCCACGCCCGCGTCGCCGCCTCGGGCGACCAGTGGTTCGTGGAGGACCTCGGGTCCACCAACGGCACCTACATCGGCACCGTGCGCATCAACCAGCCCACCACGATCACCATGGGCACCCAGGTGCGCATCGGCAAGACGATCCTGGAGCTGCGCAAGTGAGCGGCCCGGACCCCGAGGCGGCCACGGCCACGGCCGAGGACACCGGCAGCGGGGGGATGCTGCGGCTGCACTACTCCGCGATCTCCGACGTCGGCCGGGTGCGCAAGGACAACCAGGACTCCGGGTACGCCGGCCCCTGGCTGCTCACGGTCTGCGACGGCGTGGGTGGCGCGGCCCGCGGCGACATCGCCAGCGGCACCGCCGTCCAGCAGCTGCGCCGCCTCGACGAGCAGCCGCCCTCCGGTCTGACGCCCGACGACCTGCTCGGCCGGGTCGCCGGGGCGCTGCACCGCGCCCACGACCGCATCGGCGAGCTCGTCGACGAGGACCCGGCGCTCAACGGCACCAGCACCACCGCCACGGTCCTGGTCTTCGACGGCACCCGGGCGGGCATCGGGCACATCGGCGACAGCCGTGCCTACCTCTACCGCGCCGGCGAGATCAGCCAGCTCACCCACGACCACACGTTCGTGCAGAGCCTCATCGACGAGGGCCGGATCACCGAGCCCGAGTCGCGGGTGCACCCGCACCGCAACCTCATCCTCAAGGCGCTCGACGGCATCCACGAGGCCGAGCCCGACCTCTTCCTCGCCGACCTCCAGCCCGGCGACCGGCTGCTGCTGTGCTCCGACGGTGCGAGCGGTGTGCTCGACGACGCCCGGCTCGCCGACGTGCTGTCCACCGGCACCCCCGACTACGCGGCGGTCGAGCTGGTGCGCGCCAGCCTCGAGGCCGGCTCCTCGGACAACGTCACCTGCATCGTCGCCGACGTCCTCGACGAGGCCGCGGCGGCCGGACGTGCCGCCGCCCTCGACGAGCTCCAGCCCCTGCTGGTGGGCGCGGCCGCCGAGCTGCGTCGGCGACCCGTCAAGGGCGCGCGCCCCGCGGGCATCTTCCGCGGCCACCGGTCCGGCGACACCGGTGAGCTCGAGCCGGTGCAGGCGGAGATCCCCGACCTGCCGCCCGACGTGCACGCCATCCCCAGTGACCCGATCGACCCCGAGACCGCTCGCTACGCGCCTCGAGAGCCGTTCCGGTTCTTCTGGCTGCGCCGGCTGATGGTGGCCCTGATCGCGGTCGGCCTGGTCTGGATGGTCGCGGCCGGGGCCTGGACCTGGAGCCAGTCGCAGTACTACGTCGGCGAGCAGGACGGCCAGGTCGTCATCTTCCGCGGCGTCAACACCAGCCTGCCCGGCATCGACCTGTCGCAGCCGTTCGCGACCACCAACGTCGAGCTCGACCGGCTGCCCGCCTTCGTGGCCGAGGGCGTGCGCGACGGCATCGCCGCCGACGACTTCGCCGACGCCGAGGCGATCGTGGACAACCTGGCCAGCGAGATGTCGCCCGCCGAGTCCCTGGACCGTGGCTCCGTCGACACGGGCACCCGCGCGAGCGCCGCCCAGCGGGTGATCACGTGGCCGTGACCAGCCCCTCGGGTCCCCTCGCCTTCGTGCACCGCCGCCGGCGTGGCGCGGAGCTCTTCCTGCTCGTGCTGGCCCTCGCCGTCGGGATCGGCGCCTACGCCGCCGTCGGGATCGGGGTCGAGCAGAGCGTCCCGGCCGACCTGATCGGCTACGGCGGCTGGCTGACCGCGCTGATCGTCGCCTGCCACGTCGTGGTGCGCCTCGTCGCGCCGTACGCCGACCCGGTGCTGCTGCCCGTGGTCGCGGCGCTCAACGGCCTCGGCCTGGCCGTCATCCACCGCATCGACCTCGCCGAGGGCAGCAGCTTCGCCTCCCGGCAGCTGACCTGGATGAGCGTCGGGGTGGGGCTCTTCATCGCCACGCTGGTGCTGCTGCGCGACCACCGGGTGCTGACCCGCTTCACCTACACCAGCGGCCTGGCCGCGATCGTCATGCTGCTGACCCCGATGATGCCGCTGATCGGCAACGAGGTGCGCGGTGCCCGGATCTGGATCCAGCTCGGTCCCTTCAGCCTCCAGCCCGGCGAGGTCGCCAAGGTGCTGCTGGTCATCGCCTTCGCCGGCTACCTGGTGCTGCACCGCGACGCGCTGGCCCTGGCCGGGCGCCGGGTGCTCTTCGTCGACCTGCCCCGCGGGCGCGACCTCGGCCCGATCCTCGGCATGTGGCTCATCAGCCTCGGCATCCTGGTCTTCCAGAAGGACCTCGGCTCCAGCCTGCTGTTCTTCGGCCTCTTCCTGGTGATGCTCTACGTCGCCACCGAACGCCCCGGCTGGCTGGTCGTGGGCGGGGCGCTGTTCCTCGGCGGCGCGCTGATGGCCTGGCGCGTCTTCAGCCACGTCAAGATCCGCGTCGACATCTGGCTCGACCCGTTCGCGCACTACGGCGCCGGCACCGACGGGCGCGGCGAGCAGCCCCTCGAGGCGATCTTCGGGATGGCCTGGGGCGGGTTGATCGGACGCGGCTTCGGTGCGGGCGACCCGGGCCGGGTGCCCTTCGCGGAGTCCGACTTCATCATCGCCTCGATCGGCGAGGAGCTGGGCCTGACCGGGCTGATGGCGGTGCTGGTGCTCTACGGCCTCATCGTCGAGCGGGCCCTGCGCGCTGCCCTCATCTCCCGCGACGGCTTCGGCAAGCTGCTGGCCGCCGGCCTCGGCGCCGTGCTGGCGCTGCAGGTCTTCGTGGTCGTCGGCGGCGTCACCGGCCTGATCCCGCTGACCGGCCTGACCACCCCGTTCCTCTCCTACGGCGGCAGCTCCCTGGTCGCCAACTGGGTCATCATCGCCCTGCTGCTGCGCGTCTCGGACCTGGCCCGGCGCCCGCTGCCGGACCTGTCCGCCGAGACCGACCAGAGCTCCGACGACGACACCCAGGTGGTGAAGATCCAGCGATGAACAAGCCGATCCGCACCATCGCGGTGTTCTGCCTGCTGCTGTTCGTGGCACTGCTGGCCAACATCACCTACCTGCAGTTCTGGCGGGCCGAGGGCCTCAACGACAACGCCAACAACAGGCGCGCCCTCGACGAGCGCTTCTCCCAGCAGCGGGGCGCGATCCTGGTCGGCAAGGAGGCGATCGCGCGCAGCGAGCCGACCGACGACCGCTACGACTACCAGCGCACCTACCTCAAGCCGCTGCTCTACAGCCACCTGACCGGCTGGTTCAACTTCTACAACGCCCAGCCGGCGACCTGCTCGGGCTGCCAGCAGCGCCTCGAGCAGACCTACAACGACCTGCTCTCGGGGGAGGACGACCGGCTCTTCGTGACCCGGCTCGTCGACCTGCTCAGCAACAAGGAGAGCCAGGGCGGCAACGTCCAGCTCACCATCGACCCCGCCGCCCAGCAGGCCGCCTTCGACGGCCTGCGCGCGGTCGTCGGCCCCGAGGGCCAGGGCTCGGTCGTGGCCCTGGAGCCGCGCACCGGCAAGGTGCTGGCGATGGTCTCGCTGCCCACCTTCGACCCCAACGAGCTCGCCTCGCACGACCTGGGCGAGGTCAACGCCGCTGCCGAGGAGCTCGAGGCCGACGACTCGGAGCCGCTGCTGAACCGGTCGATCCAGACCACCCTGCCGCCGGGCTCGACGTTCAAGATCGTCACCGCGGCGGCCGCGCTCGAGAGCGGCGACTACGAGGCCGGCGACCTGGTGCCCGGCGGTCCGAGCTACCAGCTGCCGCAGACCACCGGCGACTCCGGGCTCATCGACAACGAGGGCCGTGACTGCGGCTCGGACCGGATCCCCTTCGCCCAGGCGATGGAGAACTCCTGCAACACCACCTTCGCGCGCCTGGCCGTCGAGCTGGGCCCCGAGGCGATGCAGGAGCAGGCCGAGCTCTTCGGCTTCAACCAGTCCTACTTCGACGACCTGCTGCCGCAGGCGGTGTCGCGCTTCCCCGAGGGGATGAACGAGCCGCAGACCGGCCAGTCGGGCATCGGCCAGTTCGAGGTGGCCGCCACTCCGCTGCAGATGGCCATGGTCGCCGCCGGCATCGCCAACGACGGCTCCGTCATGCGGCCCTACCTGGTCGACGAGGTGCAGAGCCCCGAGTTCGACCAGATCGACGGCACCGACGACGAGGAGTTCTCCGAGGCCCTCAGCGCCTCCTCGGCCGACCAGCTCACCGAGCTGATGGTCTCCACCGTCGACGTCGGCACCGCGAACCCCGCTGCCATCCCCGGCATCCAGGTCGCCGGCAAGACCGGCACCGCGCAGAGCGGCCAGGACGACGTGGCGCCGTACGCCTGGTTCGTCTCGTTCGCCCCCGCCGACGACCCGCAGGTCGCGGTCGCGGTGATGATCCAGGACGCCCCGGGCCGCGCCCGCGGCGAGATCGCCGGCGGCCTGCTCGGCGGCCCCATCGCCAAGGCCATCATGGAGGCGGTGATCAACCGGTGAGCGACGACGACGCCCCCTCCCAGGCGGTGCCCGCGGGCGGCGACCAGAGCGGCGCGGCCGGCGCCGGCTTCGCCGACGACTCGCGCCGCTACCGGCTCGACTCCCGACTGGCCACCGGCGGGATGGGCGCGGTCTGGCGTGGCACCGACACCACCCTGGGCCGCTCCGTAGCCGTCAAGCTGCTCAAGCACGAGTACGCCGACGACCCGGCCTTCCGCAGCCGCTTCGAGACCGAGGCCCGGCACGCCGCCTCGCTGCACCACCCGGGGATCGCGGCCGTCTACGACTTCGGCGAGGCCGCCGCGGCCGACGGGTCGGGCCAGCCTCGGCCCTACCTGGTGATGGAGCTCGTCGAGGGCCAGCCGCTCTCCGCGCTGCTGCGCCGGGGCGAGCCGATGGACCCCGAGGTCGCGGCCGACCTGATGGCCCAGACCGCGACCGCCCTCGCCGCCGCGCACGCGGCCGGCATCGTGCACCGCGACGTCAAGCCCGCCAACCTGATCGTCACCCCCGACCGCACCGTCAAGGTCACCGACTTCGGCATCGCCCGGGCCGCCGACGCCGTCGGCGTCACCCAGACCGGCCAGGTGATGGGCACCCCGCAGTACCTCTCCCCCGAGCAGGCGCGGGGCGGGACCGCCACCGCCTCCTCCGACGTCTACGCCCTGGGCGTCGTGGCCTTCGAGTGCCTCGCCGGGCGTCGCCCGTTCCAGACCGACTCGCCCGTGACGACGGCGCTGGCGCACCTGAACCAGCCGGTCCCCGAGCTCCCGGACGCCGTGCCGGGACCGCTCGCCGCCGTCGTACGCCGTGCGCTGGCCAAGGAGCCCGCCGAGCGCTGGCCCGACGCCCACGCCTTCGCCGCAGCCCTGCGCGACCCGAGCGGTGCCCACGGCCCCGCTGGTGTCGGCCCGGGCTCACCGGACGCCACGCAGGTCCTGCCGGCCGCCGGGGCCGCGGGCGCCGGCCTCGCCGCCGGAGCGGCGGCAGGTGCGGCCGCAGCCGGCGACACGCCGGCCGACGGCACCGCCGTACCGACGCCGGTCGCCACCCCCACGAGCACGCCCACCGGCGGCTCGTCCGGGTCGGGTCGCAGCCCGTGGGCGGTCGTGCTGATGGTGCTGCTGCTGGCCGCCGTGGCCGCCCTGATCCTGGTCCTGCTCACCACCGGCGGCGACGACGAGCAGCCGGAGGAGGAGCCGACCCGTGAGCCGTCGGCGACGTCGACCTCGGCGGAGCCCTCGCCGACCCCGACCGAGAGCGAACCACCCCCCGCTCCCGAGACCGTGACCCTGCAGGAGTCCGACTACACCGGACGGCAGGTCCGCGAGGTCGAGGCCGACCTGCGCGGGCAGGGGCTGGACGTCACCCTCCAGGAGATCGACAACGGCGGCGCCCAGGAGCCCGGTGTGGTCGAGTCCGTCACCCCGACCGGCACCGTGCAGAAGGGCGCCACCATCACTGTCAGCTACTGGGGGGAGCGGCTCCAGCCGACCCCCACCCCCACGCCGACCGAGACGCCCAGCGAGTCCCCGTCCCCGAGCGAGAGCCCGAGCCTGACCCCGAGCAGGAGCCCGAGCCCGAGCCAGACCCCGGGCCGGAGCAGCACCACGGAGCCGACCCCGAGCGACGGAGCGAGCGGATGAGTAGCACACCGACGACGGTCGGCGGACGCTACGAGCTGGGCGAGATGCTCGGCCGCGGCGGGATGGCCGAGGTCCGCAAGGGCACCGACACCCGGCTCGGTCGCGTGGTCGCGGTCAAGCGGCTGCGCACCGACCTGGCCAGCGACGCCACCTTCCAGGCCCGGTTCCGACGTGAGGCCCAGTCGTCCGCCTCGCTGAACCACCCCTCCATCGTGGCGGTCTACGACACCGGCGAGGAGCCCGCCTCGGACGGCTCGGGCGTGATGCAACCCTACATCGTCATGGAGTACGTCGCCGGGCGCACCCTGCGCGACATCCTGCGCGAGGGGCGCAAGATCCTCCCGGAGCGCGCCCTCGAGATCACCAGCGGCGTGCTCGCTGCCCTCGACTACAGCCACCGGGCCGGGATCATCCACCGCGACATCAAGCCCGGCAACGTGATGCTCACGCCCACCGGCGACGTCAAGGTGATGGACTTCGGGATCGCCCGCGCCATCAGCGACGCCGCGTCGGCGATGACCCAGACCGCGGCCGTGGTGGGCACCGCGCAGTACCTCTCCCCCGAGCAGGCGCGCGGCGAGACCGTCGACTCCCGCTCCGACGTCTACTCCGCCGGCTGCCAGCTCTACGAGCTGCTGACCGGGCGACCGCCCTTCGTGGGCGACTCCCCGGTGGCCGTGGCCTACCAGCACGTGCGGGAGCCGGCCCAGCCGCCGTCGGACCACGACACCGAGCTCCCGCCCGAGATCGACGCCATCGTGATGAAGTCGCTGGCCAAGCGGGTCGAGGACCGCTACCAGTCGGCCGCCGCGATGCGCACCGACATCGAGCGCTACCTGGCCGGGCGACCCGTCCAGGCCACCGTCCCCCCGATGCCCCCGCCCGTCGCCACCACGGCCGTCGCGGCCCGCCCGGTGCCGCCGCAGACCACCGGCCTGCCGGCGGTCGAGGAGGAGCGTCGACCCGTGGGCTGGCTGGTCGCCCTCGGCCTGCTGGTCATCGGTCTCATCGTCGCCGGCGTGCTGCTGTGGCCCCGCCTCTTCCCCTCCGCACCCGACGAGGTCCCGGTGCCCGACGTCGTCGGTCGCCAGGAAGCCGCTGCGAGCCGGCTGCTCGGTGAGGCCGGCTTCAGCGTCGACACCGAGCTCGAGACCTCCGACCGGCCCGCCGGGCGGGTCATCGGCCAGGATCCCTCGGGCGACAGCTTCGTCGCGCCGCAGACGACCGTGCTGCTCACCGTCTCCGCAGGTCCCCCGGAGGTGGCGGTGCCCGACGTGACCCGCTTCTTCCGCGACCAGGCCGTCGCGACGCTCGAGGACCAAGGACTCGAACCCGTCGTGCAACGCCGCCAGTCCGACGAGGAGCGCAACCTCGTCCTCGAGCAGCAGCCCCCCGCCGGCACGCAGGTCGAGGACGGGTCGACGGTCACCCTCATCATCTCCGAGGGCCCGGAGAAGGTGCCCGACGTCGTCGGTGACGACGAGGAGGTCGCCGCGCAGAAGGTGCGCGACGCCGGCTTCAACCCCGTCATCCGGGAGGACACCGACCCCGATGCCAAGCCCGGCACCGTCACCGAGCAGATTCCTGCTGCCGGGGAGCGGCTCTCCCAGGGCCAGGACGTCAACCTCTTCGTCGCCCAGAAGCCCGAACCCAGCGAGGAGCCCTCGCCCGAGCCCAGCGACGAGCCCACCGACGAGCCGTCGCAGGAGCCGACCGACGAGCCGACACCGTCGGACGGGCTGCTCAACGGCAACGGCAACGGCAACGGCCGTCAGGGACGACGCGCGCCACGCGCCTGATCGCCGCGGGCCGGATCGTGCTGGGCCCCAACGTGCTGGGGTCAGGCGATGGGTTCGGCGTACGACAGGTCGAGCAGGCCGGCGTAGGGCGGCGCCTCCACCTCGGACTCGGCCTCCATCTCCCAGCCGATCAGGATGTCGTCCTGCTCGGACTGCTCGCGGTACTGCGTGAGGTAGCGGTCGCCGTCCACGGAGGCGGCCAGCTCGGCGGTGTCGCCCACCGCTGAGATGACGTACGGCGGCGGGTAGGGAACGCCGTGCAGGGTCACCGACGGGCCCTCGCACTTGATGCCGGTCGTCGAGATCAGGCGCTGGCCCTGGATCGTGACGGCCTCGGCGCCGGCGCGCCACATCGCGTTGACCACCGACTGGATGTCCTGCTGGTGCACCACCAGGAACCTCTCGGGCTGGTCGGTGTCGTCGTCGCCCAGAGGACTGTCGGTGAGCGTGACCGTGAGGCCCTCGCCCTCGACCGGGACCAGCCCCGCGGGGTCGGCGTACTCCTCGATGCGGCCCTGCACCCGCGCGACGTCACGGTCGGCGAGGCTGCTGGTGAGGACGTTGACCTCCTCGGTCAGGTCCGCGACCCGGCTGCGCAGCCGCTCGTACTCGTCGGCCTCGGAGCTGACCAGGCCGACCAGGTCGGTGATGCCCGGACGCAGGTCGGTGCCGTCGGAGTTCACCGCGCTGACGGCGAACAGGGTTCCGCTGAGCAGCACCACCGCCGGGGTCAGCACCCGCCACGCCCGCGGGCGCTCGGTGCTGGGCGTGCCCCCGACGACGATGCCCGAGCGCTCGCGCACACGACGCCACCAGCCCGGAGGTCGCTGCCCCGGGGCCGGCCTCGCGTGGGATCTCGCCGTCATGCCCACTAAGGTAGCCGCGACCCGGGCGCGCACCGAGCCATGGGGGCGGTCCACGCGCTGCGGGGACGAGCCATCAGCACCACCAGCGAGGAGTAGACGTGAGACAGAAGGTCAAGGACGAGCTGGCCGATCCCCGGGGCCCGGTGGTGACCCCCCGATCCGTCGTGGCGCTGCTGATGGTGCTCGCAGGGGTGGCCTGGGTCCTCTTCTACTACTTCGGGGTGCGTGCCGACCCGACGGTCGTCGGCTCCGAGCCCAGCGGTCCGGCCTGGATGGCGGACCTGGTGCGGTGGAACTACGTCATCGGCTTCGGCCTCCTCTTCCTGGGGCTCGCGGTCTCCGCGCACCCGAGCACCCCCATGGGCCGCGGCCGCGGCGTCGTCGGCGGCATGCTCGGCTGCTTCCTGGTCGGCCTGGTGTGGATCTGCACCTACTACATCTTCGCCAACGACAAGCTCGACTCGATCCCGGTCTTCAACGACCTGGCGCAGTCGAACCTGTTCGTCGGCATCGCGTTCATGGGCGTCGGCTTCATCTTCGCCACCCGCTGGGAGTGACCTGCCGGCTCCCCTGCTGAGCCGGCCCCGACCGCATCCAGGAACCGCCCGTCACCTCACGGTGGCGGGCGGTTTCTGCACACCTGGGGATGAACCTGTGGACGAATCACACGCGTGTAGTTCTCCACAGCTGTGGACACACCTGTGGAGAACTCACCCCCACGCGACCCGGCCCAGATATCCCGCTGACCCGGTGCAGATGTCGCACCGAGTCGGCGCAGATGTCCCCATCTCCGCGCAACGTCAACGGGGCCGCAGAGGAGCGCAACATTTGCGCCGGGTGGGCGCGACATCTGGGCCGGGTGGGCGGGAGATCTGCGCCGGGTGGGCGCGACATCTGGGCCGGGTCAGGAGAGTGCGGCGATGCGCAGCACGGCGGCTGCGAGCAGGCTGAGGGTGAGGAGCACCAGCCCCACGACCTGGAAGGCTCCGCGTCGCGGGCCGCGGGGGGCGTGCACGAGGAGGGCCGTCACGACCGCGCCGCCGACGAACCCGCCGAGGTGGCCCTGCCAGGAGATGTTCGGGACCGCGAAGGTGATGACGACGTTGATCGCCACCAGGATCAGCAGCTGGCGCATGTCGCCGCCGACCTTGCGCGCCACGACGAGGAGCGCGGCGAAGAGGCCGTAGATGGCGCCGGAGGCCCCGACGGTCGCGCCGTACTGCGAGGCCGCCCAGAGCACGACCACCGAGCCGGCCAGCAGGGAGATCAGGTAGAGCGCGAGGAACCGGGCCCGACCGAGGACGGCCTCGAGCTGCGGGCCGATCAGGTAGAGGGCGAGCATGTTGAAGCCCAGGTGCATCAGCTGCACGTGGGTGAAGCCGGAGCTGAGGACCTGCCAGAACGCGCCGTCGACGAAGCCCGGCAACCAGGTGCCGTTGCCCTCGCAGACGGCGCGGGCGACGTCGAAGCCGCCCTCGCCGGTCAGGCAGACGCCGTTGGTGCGCAGCGCGAGCAGGTCGACCAGGCGGCTCGCCGCGCCCCCGGTCACGCTGATCGCGATCCAGACGGCGACGTTGAGCGCGATCAGCACCATGGAGGTGCGGCTGGCGTCGGTCGGACGCAGCCCGCCGTACGCCGTGCGGTTCTGGCGGGTGCTGCGCGCGCCCTCGGCGACGCACTCGGGGCACTGGAAGCCCACGGAGGCGTCGCGCATGCAGTCCGGGCAGATCGGCCGGTCGCAGCGCTGACAGCGGATGTAGGTCTCCCGGCCGGGGTGCCGGTAGCAGACCGGCACCCCGACGTCAGGCGCAGGCTCGGGAGTCGGCGGCTGGGTCACGGGAGGCAGTGGTGAGGAGGTCGGCGTCGAGGCGGGTGCCTCAGGCGCCCACGATCTCCACGGACTCGAAGACGACGGGCTCGACGGGGCGGTCGCCCGGCCCGGTCTGCGTGGCGGCGATGGCGTCGACGACGTCGCGCGAGGCCTGGTCGGCCACCTCACCGAAGATGGTGTGCTTGCGGTTCAGGTGCGGCGTGGGGCCGACGGTGATGAAGAACTGCGAGCCGTTGGTGCTCGGGCCGGCGTTGGCCATCGCGAGCAGGTAGGGCTTGTCGAAGACGAGCTCGGGGTGCGGCTCGTCCTTGAAGGTGTAGCCCGGGCCGCCCGTGCCGGTGCCCAGCGGGCAACCGCCCTGGATCATGAAGCCGGAGATGACGCGGTGGAAGCCGAGACCGTCGTAGAACGGGCCGGTCTTGCCGTTGCCGGCGTCGTACTTCTTCTCACCCGTCGCGAGGCCGGTGAAGTTGGCCACCGTCTCGGGTGCGTGGTTCGGGAAGAGGTTCAGGACGATGTCGCCCCGGTTGGTCTTGAGAATGGCCTGCGGGTCCGCCATGACTGCCTTTCGTGCTGAGGGGGTACATCTGGGTGTACGACGACGAGTCGTCAGTGCGAGAAGATCCTCGCACGGAGTGACAAGTCGCCCTGCCGCAGGTGACGTCGGAGCGCGTGAGGCCCTCCGGGGCGCCCGGGCGGGTGTTGAACAACCGTGGTCGAATGGATCACACATTGACGAGAGGAAGTGACGCGGATGCGTCTTCGCAAGAAGAAGTCCCTCATCGAGCAGGCCGGTGACTACATGGAATCGGTCGTGGACTCCGTGCGTCCCCAGGTCGAGTCGGCGGTGAGCACCGCGAAGGACGAGGCGCGCTCGCTGATGGCCGACGCCAAGGAGAAGGCCGGGCCGGCGATCGCCGACGCCCGCGCCAAGGCCGGGCCGGCACTGGTCGACGCCCGCACCCGGGCCACGCCGTACGTCCTCGACGCGCGCGACCGGGCCGTCGTGCTCGGCCACGACGCCAAGGAGAAGGCCGGGCCGGCGATCGCCGACGTCCGCGCCAAGGCCGCCCCGCTCGTCGCCTCCGGTGCCGCGTTCGCCGGCGCCAAGGCCGCCGAGCTCAACGACCTCGCGAGCACCCGGGCCGCCGACCTCGGCGACAAGGCCTCGACCAAGGTCGCCGAGCTCAAGGGCGAGGAGCCCCGCAAGAAGGGCTCGAAGCTCAAGAAGCTCCTCATCTTCACCGGCGTGGCAGCCGTGGTCGGTGTGGTGGCCAAGAAGCTCCAGGGCGGCTCGGAGTCGCAGAACTGGCAGTCCTCCTACGTGCCCAGCCCGCCCGCGGCCAGCACCACGGCCAGCACCACGGGCACGGCCACCGGTGCGGGCGCTGTGCCCACCCCGGCGGCGCCGATGTCCGCTGCCAGCGACGACACGGGCGGCTCCTCGCCCGACGAGGCGCTGGCCGACGAGGCCGAGACCGCTCACCCGGTCACCACCCCCGACGAGCCGGCCGAGGTCGTCGACATCGAGGACAAGGGCACCAGCAACAGCTGATCCATCGGCCCGCGTCCTGCACAGGAGCGGGTCAGCGACGCCACCGGCCGGGGGAGAGATCCTCCGGCCGGTGCTGTTCCACCCAGTCGTCGATGTGCTGCCACCAGTCGTAGAGCCACTCGATCCGCTCCTCGCGGCCCTCGGGGATCTCCGCCCGCGGCACCTGCCACCACCGCATCACCAGCTGCTTGTCCATCGGCAGCTCCCGCCACAGGTCGCGTACGCCGTTCAGGTGGTCGAGCCCGGTGTGCGCCACCATCATCACGTCGGCCTCGGGGGCGGCGTCGAGCGCGGCGATCACCCCGCCGGGCCGGGGCGCCAGCACGTGCAGCATCCCCTCGGCACGCCGCGCCATGGCGTGCAGACCCAGTCCGGTCAACCGCTCGATGGCGCGCGCCCGTCGCTCGACGGTGAAGTTGCCACCCTCGGGGAAGATCACGAACGCGTCGTTCCCGTCGAGGTCGGTGGCCAGGGCCGCGATCTGGTCCTCGAGGTCCTCCCCCGAGCCGGGACTGATGAAGCGGGCCGGGATGCGGCGCAGCACCGTGCCGACCACGGGATCCCAGCCCAGGCTGTCCTTGAGCACCACGCGCGGCTCACGGTCGTACCAGTCCATGAGCGCGTGGACGAGGGTGAAGGAGTCGCCGGGCCCCGCGTGCCGGCAGCACACCAGCAGCGGCACGCCGGGATGGGCGTCGGGCTCGGGACCCTCCGTGACGATGCTCAGGTGCAGCACCCGCCGCGCCTCGCGGAAGAGCAGCCACATCGTGCCCTGCACCAGGTCGTAGTGCACCCCCTCCCAGTACGCCGTGCGCAGCCGGCGCCCGCACCCGCTGGCCAGCCAGGTGCCCAGCAGCACCACGAGCAGCAGGCTCTCCGCGGTCAGGGCGACGACCAGGAGCCAGGTCAGCCGCAGCGCCCGCCAGTGCCCGGGCACGAACGGGGACAGCGCCGCCGCCCCGATCAACCACAGCGGCAGCGTCAGCCAGACCACGCCCGTCAGCAGCACGACGAGCGGCACGGTCACCGCCCTGCGCAGCATGCTCACCCCGCGATCATCCCAGCCCGAGATCACCAGCCCGCGGCTGCTGCGCCGTCGGCGTCAGCCCAGCGCGTCGAGGTAGTCCCCGCTGGCCACCCGGGTCAGCTCGATGCGTCGCTCGACGTCGCGGAAGTCGAGGCCGGCGCGCACCGAGTCGTCGCGGTCCGAGGTGCCGCGCGCCGGCAGGACGTGCGCCTCGACGTGCTCGGGCAGCTCGGCCAGCTCACGCGTCATCCGGTGGCGCCGGGAGATCTCGAAGGAGACGCGGGCGACCTCCCACGGGCGGCGCGGCGGGCGCAGCGGGCGGTCGTACCGGCCGACCTGGAGCACGAAGATGCGCTCGGCCCCCAGCTGGTGGGCGCGCGCGACCGGCACGGAGTTCACGATGCCGCCGTCGAGGAAGTGCTCCTCGCCCACCCGGGCCGGCGGCAGCAGGCCCGGCACCGCGGCGCTGGCGACCACGGCGTCGACGACCGGGCCGGTGTCGAACCAGTGCTCCGCGGCCCGCTCGATGCTGGCCGCACACACCTGGAACGGCACGGCGAGGTCCGCGAAGACCACGTCGCCCAGCTCCTCGCGCAAGCGGGTCGTGAGCGGCTTCGCCGAGAACACGTGCGTGCCGGTCGCCACCGCGCGGCGCATGCTGCGCAGCGGCCGGTCGCCGTACACCTCGTTGCGGTTGGTCGCCACGGCGCGCCACAGCGCCGTGAGGCGCTCGATCACCTCGAGGTCGGGGCTCTGGGCCAGGAAGGCGCCGTTGAGGGCGCCCACCGAGGTGCCGAGCACCAGGTCGGGACGGACGTCGCGCTCGAGCAGCGCGGCGAGCATGCCCACCTCGACAGCGCCGAGGGCGCCGCCGCCCCCGAGGACGAAGGCGGTGGTCACGGCACTGCCTCGTCGCTCAGTGGACGGGTACGGCGGCGGCGCGCTGCTGGGCGCGCACCCGCTTCGTGGCCCGGTGCTCGGCCCAGAAGCTCAGCAGCGGCACGGTGCCGGACAGCAGGGTCACCGCGGTGAAGCCCAGCGCCCACTCCGCGCGCCGCGAGAGCCAGAAGGCGCAGAACAGGAAGATCATGTAGAGCCAACCGTGGGCGACGCCCAGGTAGGCGGAGATGTCGGAGCCCAGCTGCCAGCCCTGACCGCTGCCCTCGGCGAGCCAGACGGCGTCGGACACGAGGTAGCCGTAGTGCAGGGGCAAGCCGACCAGGACCAGGACCACCAGCAGGAGGCCGACCACGGTGGCCATCACCCGGTACGCCGCCAGCGGGGCGCGCAGCTCGTCGTTCACGAGCCCGACGCTACCCGGGGCTCCCCGGGCCCGACGCCCCTCGGTGCTCCGAGCGGTCCACCCTGGGTGACGTCGCGCACGTAGCGCCACCAGATGAAGACGGCGAAACCTCCGAAGATCACCCACTCGAGGGCGTAGAGGAGGTTGCGCAGGCCCGTGGAGCCGGCGGCCTCGGGCAGCTCGGCCAGGTCGGCGGGCTCGAGCGCGTCGGCGGCGACCAGGTCGGAGTTGGGCGCCGCGTCGGGGTCGAGGACGGCGTAGGCGCCGTACAGGTCCTGGTCGACGTGCTGGATGAGGTCCGCGGTGCGCACCTGCGGGACCACGTCGTCGGTGCGGTCGACGTCCCCGGCACCGGTGCCCTCGGAGGGCTGCAGCCAGCCCTGGACGCTGGCGGCGCCCTCGGGCGCCGCGGCGGCCGCCTCGGGCTCGGGTGCCCAGCCGCGCACGACCGGCAGGGCCGGCTCACCGGCCCCGCCCACGGCCAGTGGTGTGACGACCCAGTAGCCCTCCGTCCCGTCGTGCTCGCGCCCCGAGACGTAGACCGTCCCGTCGGGGACCCAGGCGCCCGACACCGTCACCGGCTGGCCGACCGACCGGGCGGGGAACGGGTCGTCAGGACCCATCAGGTCGGTGAGCGCGACGGGCGTGGCCTCGGTCAGGTCACGCGCCTCGGCCTCCTGCTGGGCCTGGTAGGCGGAGTACTGCCACCAGCCCAGACCTCCGGCCGCCGCCACCAGCACCAGGACCAGGAGGTGGGCACCCCAGAGTCGGGGGGAGAGGGCGGACGGCACGCCCCGATCGTACGGTCCGCACCCGCCTGGCCCGGCGGGAGATCGCCCGCACCTGCGGCGCTCAGCCGGCGCAGGCGGCGAACGGCAGCTGACGGCGCAGCGTCAGGGCCGCGGCCCGCGCCGGCGAGACCACCTCGAAGCCCAGTCGGCCGGTGGACGGGTCGGCGGCGCCTCCGGTGAACCCGGCGCCGAACCCGTCCTCGTCGGTGCCGGCCGCCAGCCGCTCGAAGAGGTCGTCGCGTCCGGTGCCGAGGCGCGCGGTGGCCAGGATGCTGCCGAAGGACAGGGTGTAGGCCTCGAGCTCGTCCCACGAGTCGGCGCCCGGCTCGTCGACGCAGCCGATCTCGAGGTACGTCGACGTCGCGGACCCGTCGACCAGGTCGACCACCTGCTCACCTCCCCAGGGCTCGTCGACCTCGGTGGCGGCACCGGAGAGCACCAGGCTCTGCTCGGGCAGGACCGTGGCGCCGCGCAACGGCCCCACGCCGGCCCGCACCGCCCGCTGGACGACGGCGGGATCGATCATCGCGGACCAGGCCAGCACGAAGCCGACCTCGCGGCCCGCGTCGTCGAAGAGCCGCGCCTCCCACTCGACGTCCTCCTGCCCGATCGAGAAGTCCCGCTCCAGCCGGGCCTGCACCGGACGCAGCAGACCGTCGGCCAGGAGCACCGTCTCGGCCTCGGCACGCCGCCAGAACTCACTGCGCTGCTCGGCGTCGAGATCGCTGGACCGCTCGGTGACCCCCAGCTCCGCAGCCACCTGGTCGAAGTCGGTCACCGTCACCCGCGACACCTCCGGCGGCACCAGGTCGAGCACCAGGCGAGCGGCGGGGGGCTGCCGCTCCTGGACGGTGGGGGTGGCCAGTGGCACGGCCGGCTCGTTGGCGTCCGGCGGAGGGATGGGGCTGCTGCACCCGGCCAGCACCACGAGGGCAGCCGCCAGCGACAGCGACAGGCGAGGGGGCACCCGGCGATTCTGCCACCCGCGTCGGGCCGGCGGCGGCGAACGGCGTCGCCGGACCGGTCGCCGGTCACGTCGACGGTGCCGCCTGACCCCCTTGAACCAACACAAACAAAGGTGTATAAAGATATTCAAAGGTGTGAGACGCAGATCACATCCGCAGGGACGACCCGGCAGCCGAGGAACGGACGACGACGATGAGAGTGCACCGCACGACACGCTCGAGCCGGCCCCCCGGTGGGCGAGGCAGATCGATCGCGGCGCGGGTCGGCCCGAACGCCCAGGTGCGGGGCGGGCGATGACGCCGGTCGAACCGCACACCGGGCCCTACCAGCTGCCCGACCGCAACCTCGGACTCGACCTGATGCGGGCCACGGAGGCGGCTGCGATGGCAGCCGGTCGGTGGGCCGGGCTCGGCGAGAAGGAGGCGGGTGACGGCGCCGCCGTCGACGCCATGCGCCAGGTGCTCGCCGGCGTCCAGATGCGGGGGGTCGTGGTGATCGGTGAGGGCGAGAAGGACGAGGCGCCCATGCTGCACAACGGTGAGCACCTCGGGGACGGCACGGGCCCCGAGATGGACATCGCCGTGGACCCCGTCGACGGGACGACCTTGCTGGCGAACGGGATGCCGAACGCGATCGCGGTGATCGCGGCGGCCGATCGAGGCAGCATGTTCGACCCCAAGGACGTGTACTACATGGAGAAGCTCGTGGTCGGCCCGAGCGCGGCCGGACGGGTGGACGTGACCGCCCCGGCCGAGGAGACGCTGCGGGTGGTGGCCGATGCCAAGGGCGGCTCGGTGTCCGACGTGACCGTCGCCGTCCTGGACCGTCCCCGGCACGCCCCGCTGATCGCCCGCCTGCGCTCCGCCGGCGCCCGGATCAAGCTCTTCCCCGACGGCGACGTGGCCGTGGCGATCGCGGTGGCCCGCCCCGAGTCGGGGATCGACGTGCTGATGGGCGTCGGAGGCACGCCCGAGGGTGTCATCACCGCCTGCGCCATGAAGGCGATGGGCGGCGAGATCCAGGCCCGACTGTACGTCGACGACGACGACCAGCGACGTCGGGCTCTCGCGGCGGGACACGACCTCGACCGGGTCCTCGAGCTCGACGACCTGGTCACGTGCGACAACACCTTCTTCGTGGCCACGGGCATCACGGACGGCGACCTGCTGGCGGGGGTCCGCTACTCCGGTGGCGGGGCCCGGACCAGGTCGCTCGTGATGCGCTCGCGGAGCGGGACGGTCCGCGAGGTCGGCAGCGACCACTCGCTGACCAAGGTGCTGCGCCACAGGGGCGAGCACGCGTGACCGGCACGGCTCCCGCCGGCCCGTCCCGACAGCCCGCCCACCCCGTGAACCGAAAGGCCGTGAACCACTGATGGACAAGCTCGTCTACCACTTCAGCGAGGGCAACAAGGACCAGAAGGACCTGCTGGGCGGCAAGGGTGCCAACCTCGCCGAGATGACCCGGCTGGACCTGCCGGTGCCCCCGGGCTTCACCGTGACGACGCAGGCGTGTCGGCACTACCTGGAGCACGATCGCCTGCCCGACCACCTCAAGGTGCAGGTCACCATGGCCCTGCGCCGACTCGAGGACGAGGTCGGGCGCCGGCTCGGCGACTCCGTCGACCCGCTCCTGGTGAGCGTGCGGTCCGGTGCGAAGTACTCCATGCCGGGGATGATGGAGACGGTGCTCAACGTCGGCCTCAACGACTTCTCGGTGCAGGGCCTGATCGAGGCCTCAGGGGACGAGCGCTTCGTCTGGGACTCCTACCGGCGGCTGATCCAGATGTTCGGCAGGACCGTGCTGGGCATCGAGGGCGACGACTTCGCCCGGGTGCTCGATGCCGCGAAGGCGACCAAGGGGGCCGTGGACGATCTCGAGCTGGACGCGAGCGACCTGCGTCGGCTGGTGGAGGACTTCAAGGCAGTGGTGGAGGCCGGGAGCGGGCGCGCCTTCCCGCAGGACCCCCGCGAACAGCTCGACCTGGCCATCCAGGCCGTGTTCGAGTCCTGGAACACCGACCGCGCTCGCATCTACCGACGACGGGAGCGCATCCCCGAGGACGCAGGCACGGCGGTCAACGTCTGCACGATGGTCTTCGGCAACCTGGGCGAGACGTCCGGCACCGGGGTCTGCTTCACCCGGGACCCGTCCACGGGCAAGCCCGGCGGGTACGGCGACTACCTGGTCAACGCGCAGGGCGAGGACGTCGTCTCCGGCATCCGCAACACGCTGTCGCTGGAGGACTTCGCCGAGGTCGACCCCGCGTCCCACGAGTCGCTCCGCAAGATCATGCGGCGCCTGGAGACCCACTACCGCGACCTGTGCGACATCGAGTTCACCGTCGAGCGCGGCAAGCTCTGGATGCTCCAGACCCGGGTCGGGAAGCGCACCGCTGCGGCAGCCTTCCGCATCGCCACGCAGCTCGTGGACGAGCAGCTCATCACCATGGACGAGGCGCTGGAACGAGTCGGCGGAGCACAGCTGGCCCAGCTGATGTTCCCGCAGTTCGACCCCGACAGCGAGCGCACGCCCTTCACCCGGGGGATGCCGGCCTCCCCCGGTGCTGCGGTGGGCAAGGTGGTCTTCGACTCAGCCACGGCGCTCGCGTGGACGGCGGCCGGCGAGCCGGTCGTGCTGCTGCGCAAGGAGACCAACCCCGAGGACCTCGAGGGGATGATCGCGGCGACCGGCATCCTGACCTGCCGGGGCGGCAAGACCTCGCACGCTGCCGTGGTGGCGCGGGGCATGGGCAAGACCGCTGTCTGCGGGGCTGAGTCCCTGCACATCGACGAGGAGCAGGCGCTGGCCCACGCCGACGGCGTCGAGGTCCGCCAGGGCGACCTGCTCTCCATCGACGGATCCACCGGGGAGGTGTTCATCGGCCGGCTGCCGGTGGTGGCCTCGCCGGTGGTGACGTACCTCGAGGAGGGCCTCGAGCCGGCTCTCGAGGTGGCCGACGAGGGCACTGCCGACCTGATCCGAGCGGTGGATCGCCTGCTCACCCACGCCGACTCCGTGCGCACCATGGAGGTCCGGGCGAACGCCGACACCGGGAAGGACGCGCTGCGGGCGCGACGGATGGGAGCTCAGGGGATCGGCCTGTGCCGCACCGAGCACATGTTCCTCGGTGAGCGACGCGTCCTGATCGAGCGCGTGATCCTCGCCGCGAGCTCCGCCGAGCGCGCGGAGGCGCTCGCTGCGCTGCTGCCTCCCCAGCGCGAGGACTTCGACGAGCTCCTCACCGCGATGGACGGCCTGCCGACCACGATCCGCCTCCTCGACCCGCCGCTGCACGAGTTCCTGCCGGACCGCTCGGAGCTGATGGTGAAGGTCGCGCGCGCCGAGGAGCAGGGCGTGGTCGACGACGAGGACGTGCGGCTGCTCGCCGCGGTGAACCGGCTGCACGAGTCCAACCCCATGCTCGGCCTGCGTGGCGTGCGACTCGGCCTCACGGTGCCCGGTCTGTTCGCGGGCCAGATCCGTGCGGTCGCCGAGGCGGCGGCCCGCCGGATCCGGGGCGGGCACGACCCGCGGCCCGAGATCATGGTGCCCCTGGTGGGATCGCTGATGGAGCTGCACCTCGTGCGGGAGGAGGCCGCCCGGATCCTCGCCGAGGTGGCCGAGGCAGAGGGGGTCGCCCTGGACATCCCCATCGGCACGATGATCGAGCTGCCTCGTGCGGCGCTCACGGCGTTCCGGATCGCCGAGGAGGCCGACTTCTTCTCCTTCGGCACCAACGACCTGACCCAGACGACCTGGGGATTCAGTCGCGACGACGTGGAGGCCGCCTTCTTCGCGGCCTACCTGGAGAAGGGCGTCTTCACGGTGTCGCCCTTCGAGACCCTGGACGAGGCCGGCGTGGGCCGGCTCGTCGACGTCGCCACGCAGGAGGGTCGCCGCACCCGCCCGGGCCTCAAGGCCGGTGTGTGCGGCGAGCACGGGGGCGATCCCGAGTCGATCCACTTCTTCCACCGAGTCGGGTTGGACTACGTCTCCTGCTCGCCCTTCCGCGTCCCCGTCGCCCGGCTCGAGGCCGGCCGCGCCGTCCTCGGCAGGCGCGAGGAGGACACGTCGGACGACGACGACATCCTGCGCGCCTGACGACGCTGGCCGGGCGGCGGGCCCCAACGCGAGAAACCGCAGGCTGACCTGCGGTTTCTCGTGGTGGAGCCTAGGGGACTCGAACCCCTAACCCCCTGCTTGCAAAGCAGGTGCGCTACCAATTGCGCCAAGGCCCCCGGAGGGTGCTGCCAGGTGCCGTGGCACCCGAGGAGCGATCAGGCCTTGTGCACCGGGTCGGTGGCCTCGGCCCACAGCGCCTGCTCGGCCTGCGACTCGTCGTACTTCTTCTTCGCCACCAGCGCGCCGCCAGCGGCGATCAGCAGCATCAGGATCTTCTTCACGTCGGCCTCCCAGGCACGGAACGGATCACGCAGGTGGGGCGTAGGGGTGGGCCTAACAGGACTTGAACCTGTGACCTCTTCCTTATCAGGGAAGCGCTCTAACCGTCTGAGCTATAGGCCCCACACCGGCTCACGCCGGCGGGATCGGACCGGGTACAGGACCCGGTCGACCGAGAGGGGAGACTACCCGACGCCCGCGGGAGCGGACAAAACGCGGGTGGTCGACCTCAGTTGTCCTCGGCCAGCGTGACCTCGATGCCGCCCAGCAGTGCGGCGGCCATGTTGTAGAGGAAGGCCCCGAGGGTCGCGATCGCGGTGAGCAGGACCACGTCCACCGCAGCGATGAGCATCGTGAAGCCGATGACCCGCGAGGTGCCGATGTAGTTCTCGACGTCGAAGTCCGAGGCGCTCTCCTGCCCGACCACGTCGGTCACGGTGCGGTTGATGGACTCCCAGACCCCCGCCCCGTCGAGGACGGTCCACACCATCAGCACCGACACCACCGTCACGATGCCGAAGGCGACGGCGAGCAGGAACGCGGTCTTCATCACCGACCACGGATCCACCCGCGTGAGGCGCAGCCGGGCGCGGCGCGGGCCGCGTGAGGTCCCGGACCCCGGCGCCGCCATCGCACTCCCGGAGGTCGACGCCGCAGCCGTGGCGGCCTGCTTCTTCGCCTCGCGGTTCGCCTTGTGCTCCTCCGCGGCCCGGGTGACCCGGCCCTGGATCCGCTCGGTGATGGGGGCGCGGACCGCGGTGTCGTCGTCGCCCACCGCACCCGACTTCGAGGGCGGCTCGGCCGCCGGCTTCGGAGCCGGCTTGGCGGCGGGCTTGGCCGCGGGCTTGGCCGCGGGCTTCGGTGCCGGCGTCGACCCGGAGGTCGGGCGCGGCCCCGTCGAACGCTCAGTCATCAGCTCTCACCCTCGGTGTCGTCGGCCACGTCCTCGGTGCCGTGCTCCACCGTCTCGGACGCTTCGTCGGCATCGATTGTTGCATCCGGGCTCGAACCGTCCCCCGGCTCGCCGGTGTCGACGTCGCTCTCGAGGGCCTCGTCGGCGCCCTCCTCGACCCCGTCCTCGGCGTCGACCTTGGCCTCGACGGAGCGAGCCACCACCGCGACCGAGTCGTTCTTCTTGGGCGTCACGAACTTCACGCCCATCGTGGAGCGCCCCGTGGGCCGGAACTCCTCGTTGACGGGGCTGCGCACGACCTGGCCGCTGGCGGTGATCGACAGGACCTCGTCACCCTCCTCGACGATGAAGGCCCCGACCAGTCCGCCGCGGTCCTCGTTGACCAGGCCCATGGCCTTGACCCCGAGACCGCCGCGGTTGGTGAGGCGGTAGTCGTTGATGCGGGTGCGCTTGGCGAAGCCGCCGTCGGTGATGGTGAAGACGTACTGCGGCTTGACCTCGTCGGCCTGCACCGGCTCGACGAGCTCGCGCGAGCCCGGGTCCACGTCCGGGGTGTCCTCGCTGGCCTCGCTGAAGCCCGCGGCCACCTCGGCAGCGATCTGCGAGGCCCGGATGACCGACATCGACAGCAGCGAGTCCCCGTCACGGAACTTCATGCCCGAGACACCGGAGGTCGCGCGGCCCATCGGGCGCAGCTGCCCGTCGTCGGCCCGGAAGCGGACGGCCTGCCCCTTGCGGGAGACCAGCAGGATGTCGTCGTCGGGCCCGACCAGCTCGGCGCCGATCAGCTCGTCGTCGTCCTCGCGGAAGTTGATCGCGATCACGCCCGCCTGGCGGGGCGAGTTGTAGTCGCCCAGGCGGGTCTTCTTGACGAGCCCGCTGCGGGTCGCCAGCACCAGGTACGGCGCCTGCTCGTAGTCGCGGATCGCGAGCACCTGGGCGATCGACTCGTCGGGCTGGAAGGACAGCAGCCCGGCCACGTGACCGCCCTTGGCGTCGCGGGAGGCCTCCGGCAGGTTGTAGGCCTTCGTGCGGTAGACCCGGCCGGCGGTCGTGAAGAACAGCAGCCAGTGGTGGTTCGTGGTGGCGATGAAGTGCTCGACGACGTCGTCGCCGCGCAGGGTCGCGCCCCGCACGCCCTTGCCGCCCCGCTTCTGCAGGCGGTACTGGTGGCGCAGGGTCCGCTTGGCGTACCCGCCGCGGGTGATGGAGACGACGAGCTCCTCGTCCGGGATCAGGTCCTCCATGGAGAGGTCCCCGTCGGCCGCGATGATCTGCGAGCGGCGGTCGTCGCCGAACTTCTCCTCGATCTCGGCCAGCTCGTCGGAGATGATCTGGCGCTGCCGGGCCTCGTTGGCCAGGATGTCCTCGAGGTCGGCGATGATCACCTCGAGCTCGGCGAGCCGGTCCATGATCTTCTGGCGCTCGAGCGCCGCCAAGCGCCGCAGCTGCATGGCCAGGATCGCCTCGGCCTGCACGTCGTCGATGTCGAGCAGCCGGATGAGACCGGTGCGGGCCTCGTCGGCGTCGGGCGAACGACGGATCAGTGCGATGACCTCGTCGAGCATGTCCAGGGCCTTGACCAGGCCGCGGTAGACGTGGGCGTTGCGCTCGGCCTCGGCCAGGCGGAAGCGGGTCCGCCGCTGGATGACGTCGACCTGGTGGGCGACCCAGTTGGAGATGAAGGCATCGATCGAGAGGGTGCGCGGCACCCCGTCGACCAGGGCGAGCATGTTGGCGCTGAAGTTGGTCTGCAGCTCGGTGTGCTTGAGCAGGTTGTTGAGCACCACCCGGGCGACGGCGTCGCGGCGCAGCACGATCACCAGGCGCTGGCCGGTGCGGTCCGAGGTGTCGTCGCGGACGTCGGAGATGCCCTGGACCTTGCCGGAGTCGGCCAGCTCGGCGATCTTGAGCGCCAGGTTGTCGGGGTTGACCATGTAGGGCAGCTCGGTGACCACGAGGCAGGTGCGGCCCCGGGCGTCCTCGTCGACCTCGATGACCGCGCGCTGGCTGATCGAGCCGCGACCGGTGCGGTAGGCCTGCTCGATGCCCTCGCGACCCACGATCGTCGCTCCGTTGGGGAAGTCGGGGCCCTTGATCCGCTCGAGGAGCGCCTCGAGCAGCTCCTCCTTGCTGGCCCCGGGGTGCTCCAGCGCCCACCGGGCACCCGAGGCGACCTCGCGCAGGTTGTGCGGCGGGATGTTGGTGGCCATGCCGACCGCGATGCCGGCGGAGCCGTTGACCAGCAGGTTGGGGTAGCGCGCCGGCAGCACCATCGGCTCGGACGAGCGGCCGTCGTAGTTGGGCTGGAAGTTGACGGTGTCCTGCTCGATGTCGCGGACCATCTCGAGCGCGAGCGGCGCCATCCGGCACTCGGTGTACCGCATGGCCGCCGCCGAGTCGTTGCCCGGCGAGCCGAAGTTGCCCTGCCCGTTGACCAGCGGGGCCCGCATCACCCACGGCTGTGCGAGCCGGACCAAGGTGTCGTAGATCGCGGTGTCGCCGTGCGGGTGGTACTGACCCATGACGTCACCGACGACGCGGCTGCACTTGGAGAAGCCGCGGTCGGGGCGGTAGCCGCCGTCGAACATCGCGTAGAGCACCCGGCGGTGCACCGGCTTCAGACCATCACGCACGTCGGGCAGCGCGCGCCCGACGATGACGGCCATCGCGTAGTCGATGTAGGCGCGCTGCATGGAGGTCTGCAGCTCGACGGGCTCGATGCGGCCGCCGCTGGGGATGATCGGGCCGCCGCCGTCGGTGGGGGTCTCAGTCACGTGTCTGCGTCTCTCTCGTCTGTTCTACGAATGTCTAGGAACGTCTAGGAGCAGTGCTAGATCTCTAGATATCGAGGAATCGGACGTCCTTGGCGTTGCGCTGGATGAAGGAGCGGCGCTGCTCGACGTCCTCGCCCATCAGGATCGAGAAGATCTCGTCGGCGTGGGCGGCGTCGTCGAGGGTGACCTGCAGCATCAGGCGCTGGTCGGGGTCCATCGTGGTCTCCCACAGCTCCTTGGCGTTCATCTCGCCCAGACCCTTGTAGCGCTGGACCGGGTTCTCCTTGGGCAGCTTCTTGCCCGCGGCCTGGCCCTCCTTGAGCAGCGCGTCGCGCTCGGCGTCGGAGTAGACGAACTCGTGCTCGGCCGGCTTGTTCCAGCGCAGCCGGTACAGCGGCGGCTGGGCCATGTAGACGTAGCCGCGCTCGATGAGCGGACGCATGAAGCGGAACAGCAGCGTCAGCAGGAGCGTGTTGATGTGGTGGCCGTCGACGTCGGCGTCGGCCATCAGCACGACCTTGTGGTAGCGCAGCTTGTCGCCGTCGAACTCCTCCTGGATGCCGGTGCCCAGGGCCGAGATGATGGTCTGCACCTCGGCGTTGCCGAGGACCTTGTCGATGCGTGCCTTCTCGACGTTGAGGATCTTTCCGCGGATCGGCAGGATCGCCTGGATCCGCGGGTCACGACCCTGGCGGGCCGAGCCGCCGGCCGAGTCGCCCTCGACGATGAAGACCTCGCACTCGGCGGGGTTGGTGGACTGGCAGTCCGACAGCTTGCCGGGCAGACCGCCGCCGCCCAGCAGCCCCTTGCGCGAGCGCGCCAGGTCGCGGGCCTTGCGGGCCGCGACCCGGGCGTGCGCCGCGGCCTGGGCCTTGCGGATGATGTCGCGGCCCTCCTGCGGGTTCTGCTCCAGCCAGGCGCCGAGCTGGTCGTTGACCACCCGCTGCACGAAGCCCTTGGCCTCGGTGTTGCCGAGCTTGGTCTTGGTCTGGCCCTCGAACTGGGGCTCGCCGAGCTTGAGGGAGATGATCGCGGTCAGACCCTCACGGATGTCGTCACCGGTGATCCGGTCCTCCTGCTTCTTCATCAACCCCCAGTCGAACCCGGCGTTGTTCATCAGCGAGGTGAGCGCGGAGCGGAAGCCCTCCTCGTGGGTGCCGCCCTCGTGGGTGTTGATGGTGTTGGCGAAGGTGTGCACCGACTCGGCGTACGAGGTGTTCCACTGCATCGCCACCTCGAGGCTCATGTGGTTCTCGACCGACTCCGGGGTGTCGGCCTCGAACGAGATCACCGAGGGGTTCGCGACCGTCTTGGTCCGGTTGAGGTGCTCGACGAAGTCCACCAGGCCGCGGTCGTAGCGGAAGATCTGCTCGCTGCCGCCCTCGGCACCGCGCTGCAGGGCGTCGGGACCCGCGCTGTCGACGTCCTCGGGGACGGTGTCGTCCTCGACGGCGTCCATCAGGGCGTCGGCGGCGGAGCGCTCGTCACGCACCACGATCTCGAGGCCCTTGTTGAGGAACGCGTACTCGCGCACCCGCGAGGTGATCGTCTCCAGCGAGTGCCGGGTGGTCTCGAAGATGTCGGGCGATGGGTAGTACGTGATCGTGGTGCCGGTGCCCTCGTCGTCACCCAGCGCGCGGACCTGCTCGAGCTCGCCGTCCGGCACCCCGATGCTGAAGGTCTGGCGCCACAGGTGGTCACGGTTCTTCACCTCGGCGATGAGGTGGGTGGACAGCGCGTTGACGACGGAGACGCCCACGCCGTGCAGACCACCGGAGACCTTGTAGCCGCCGCCGCCGAACTTGCCGCCCGCGTGCAGCACGGTCAGGGCCAGCGTCAGCGCGGGGATCTCCTGTCCGGGAGCGGTGCCGGTGGGGATGCCGCGACCGTTGTCCTCGACACGGACGCCGCCGTCGGCGAGCAGGGTCAGCACGATCCGGTCGCAGTAGCCGGCGAGCGACTCGTCGACCGCGTTGTCCACGATCTCCCAGATGAGGTGGTGCAGTCCGCGCTCGCCCGTGGACCCGATGTACATGCCGGGCCGCTTGCGCACCGCCTCGAGACCCTCGAGCACCTGGATCGCCGAGGCGTCGTACTCGACCCCGTTGGGTCGACGGTCGGCGGGTGCTGCGGATCCTTCGGGTGCCGCGCCTGCCGGGGGTGCTGCTGGGGAGTCCTGCTGGTCGTCCGGGTTGGGGGTCTGCTCGGACACGTCCACCTCTTCGTTGCAGGCTCGCGTGACGAGCCACGACATGGAACGGGCCGCCAGAGGCGACCCGAGGTCCATGATACCGCCCAGAAGGCCCCAGACCACGTCGTCATCCCCAGGAATGACGTGTCGCAGCGCAAAAGATGCCGATCCCCGGGTCGTGGAGGCCTCTCGGAGCGCCTCCCAGGGGGTCCGGTGGGGGCGGGTACCGCTGGGAGGCTCTCAGATCGCCTGGCGCGCACCCGGCTCCGGCTCAGCCGTAGGTGTCGCGCGGCCCCCGGCCGTCGCGTACCGAGCGCGGGCCCTTGCGCCAGTTGGGCAGGTGCGGGCCGAGGACCTCGATCACCGTCACGGTGCCGTGCCCCAGCTCCTCGTTGAGCCGCCGCACCAGGCTGGGCGCCAGCAGCTTGAGCTGGGTGGCCCAGGCCGTCGAGCCGGTGCGCACCACCAGGCGGCCGTCGGCGAACGACTCGGGCGTGCAGTGCTCGCCCACGTCGGCGCCCACGATCTCGACCCAGCGCCCGAAGACCCCGTGGACACGGAGGTTGAGCTCCCAGCCGTGGTCGGCCACCAGGCGACCCATGGTCGCGTCGAGCAGCTGGGGGTCCCGGTCGTCGGGGTGCGAGCCCCTGCCCTGGTCGCCCGGGCTCCGCGGGCGCTTGCGGCGCCTCGCGGGTGCGCCCCCGGCGCCCGCGGTGGCCCGGGCGATGCGCCGGGCCAGGTCGAGGCCGTCATCCTGGTGCGGCGTCTCCTTCGGGTCCCCCGTGGCGTCACCGCCCGAGGATCCGCCGGACGGTCCACCGGTGGGACCGTCGCTCGGGTCGCCGGGCTCCTCAGGGCTCACGACGCACCTCCCCGCCACCGACGAGGTAGCGGACCCCGGCCAGCGCGGCCGGGACGTCCGCCGCCACCGCCGCTGTCACCAGCACCTGCTCGGCCCCGGCGACGAGGTCCGCGAGCTGGTCACGACGCTCGGTGTCGAGCTCGGCGAAGACGTCGTCGAGGATCAGGATCGGGTCGTCCCCGTCGTCGCGCAGCAGGTCGTACGACGCCAGCCGCAGCGACAGCGCGAACGACCAGGACTCGCCGTGGGAGGCGTACCCCTTCACCGGCAGGCGCGGCGGCGGTGGCGCCGGTGCCTCCGGGTCCACCGGTTCGGCGTCCGGTCCAGCAGGCGCCGGCGTCGGTCCCGGGGCCCCGTGGCCGAGGCTGAGCAGCAGGTCGTCGCGGTGCGGGCCGACCAGCGAGACGCCGCGGTCGAGCTCCTCGCCCCGGCGGCGCTCCACCTCCGCGAGCAGGAGGGCGGTGAGGTCGGGGATGCTGCTCGCAGCGCCGATCTCGAGGCTGGGCCGGTACTCCAGGTGCGCGTCGTCGCGACCGGCCCCGCGGGCGACGGTCTCGTAGGCCCGGGCCACGTAGGGCCGCAGCGCCTCGACGAGGCCCAGCCGCTCGGACAGCAGCTCCGCGCCGGTGCGGGTCAGGTGGTCGTCCCACACCGACAGCGTCGCCAGCGCACCTTCCTGCGATGAGCTGCCGCGCCGCGCCTGGCCCGCGGTCTTGAGCAGCGAGTTGCGCTGGCGCAGCACCCGGTCGTAGTCCGCCCGGACCCCGGCCAGGCGCGGGGTGCGCAGCACGAGCAGGTCGTCGAGGAACCGTCGTCGGTCCGACGGGTCGCCCTTGACCAGCACGAGGTCCTCCGGCGAGAAGACGACCGTGCGGACCAGGCCGACGAGCTCGCGGGCCCGGGGCAGCGGGGACCTGTTGACCCGCGCCCGGTTGCTGCGCCCGGGGTTGATCTCGATCTCGAGCACCGCGGTGCGCCCGTCGCGGACCACGGCCGCGCGGACCACGGCCTGGTCGGCACCCGCACGCACCAGCGGAGCGTCCGAGGCGACCCGGTGCGACGAGAGCCGGGACAGGTAGTCCACCGCCTCGACCAGGTTGGTCTTGCCCTGCCCGTTGCGACCGATGAACGCCGTGGCGCCGGGCTCCAGCGCCACCTCGGCGGAGGCGTAGGAACGGAAGTCGTGCAGCGTCAGGTGCGAGACGTGCACGTCATGCCAGGTCGGGTTCCGGGCCGGGTTCGCCGCTGGACTTGGCGCTCTGCACGGCGTGGCCGCCGAACTGGTTGCGCATGGCGGCGACCGCCTTCATCGCCGGGGAGTCGTCCTGGCGCGAGACGAAGCGTGCGTAGAGCGCCGCGGTGATGGCCGGGGTGGCCACGGCGTTCTCGATGCCGGCCTCGACGGTCCAGCGTCCCTCGCCGGAGTCGTCGGCGTACCCGGCGATCGAGGCCAGACCCGGGTCCTCGTCCAGGGCCCCGACCAGCAGGTCGAGCAGCCACGAACGGATCACGGTGCCCTCGCGCCAGGAGCGGAAGACCTCGGTGGTGTTGTCGACGACGTCGACGGCCTGCAGCAGCTCCCAGCCCTCGGCGTAGGACTGCATCACGGCGTACTCGATGCCGTTGTGGACCATCTTGGAGAAGTGGCCGGCGCCCACCTTGCCGGCGTGCACGGCCCCGAAGTCGCCCTCGGGCTTGAGCGCGTCGAAGATCGGCTGGGCGGTCGCGACGTCGTCGGCGCTGCCGCCGTACATCAGCGCGTAGCCGTTCTCCAGGCCCCAGACGCCGCCGGAGACGCCGCAGTCCACGAAGCCGATGCCCTTCTCGCCGAGCTGGGCGGCGTGCGCCTGGTCGTCGGTCCAGCGCGAGTTCCCGCCGTCGATGACCAGGTCGCCCTCACCGAGCAGCTCGCCGAGCGCGTCGACGGTGTCCTGGGTGATCTTGCCCGAGGGCACCATGACCCACACGACCTTGGGCGAGGGCAGTGCTTGCACCATCTCCTCGAGGCTGTCGACGTCACGCTTCTCGGGGTCCAGGTCGAAGCCGACGACCGTGTGGCCGGCGTTGCGCAGACGGGTGCGCATGTTGCCACCCATCTTGCCGAGTCCGACGAGTCCGATGTCCATGGTGCGCTCCTTGCTGTGGGGCCGGTCTGCCAGGGGTGCGGGTGCTCAGGAGAGCAGGCGCCGCGGCATCAGCAGGTAGCGGAACCCGGGGTCGGATCCGCCCTCCGCCGGGGAGCCGCTGATCACCACGGGCTTGGAGGCCTGGGTGAAGGCGAGCTCGACGACCGACTCGTCGATGGCGGTCAGGCCGTCGAGGAGGAACTGGGGGTTGAAGCCGGTCGTGAGGTCCTCGCCCTCGACGTCGGCCGGGATCGACTCGGAGGCCTGGGCCTCGTCCCCCGAGCCCGCGTCGAGGGTGAGCACGCCGTCGCTGAAGGCGAGCTGGACGGCGGTGTTGCGCTCGGCCACCAGCGAGACGCGCTTGACGGACTCGATGAGCGCGGCCTTGTCGACCTTCGCCACGGTCAGGTGCTCGCTGGGGAAGAGGCTGCGGACCTTGGGGAACTCACCGTCGAGCAACCGGGTCGTCGTACGTCGCACGCCGCCGCCGGCCGCACCCTCGAAGCCGATGATGCCCTCGCCCGACCCGGTGGCGGCCAGGGCGATGACGATCTCGCTGCCCGCGGTGAGGGACTTGGCGGTCTCGCCCAGCACCTTCGCGGGCACCAGCGCTGCGACCGTCTCGTCCGGCGTGCGCGGGTCCCAGCCGAGCTCGCGCTGCGAGAGCCGGAAGCGGTCGGTGGCCAGCAGCGAGATCGACGAACCGTCGATCTCGATGCGGACGCCGGTCAGCACGGGCAGCATGTCGTCGCGACCGGCGGCGGTGACGGCCTGGGCGACGGCGTGGGCGAACAGGTCGCTCTGCACGGTGCCGGTGGCCATCGGCATCTCCGGGAGCGCCGGGTAGTCCTGCACCGGCATGGTCTGCAGGCTGAACCGGGCCGAACCACAGGTCAGCGAGACCCGGGTGCCGTCGAGCACCATCTCGACCGGCTTGGCGGGCAGGCTGCGGCAGATGTCGGCGAGCAGCCGGCCGCTGACCAGGGCTCGTCCTTCACCGGAGACCTCGGCCGGCAGGGTCGCCCGCGCCGACGTCTCGTAGTCGAAGGTGGACAGCAGGAGTCCCTGGTCGGTGGCCTCCACGAGGAGTCCGGCGAGCACCGGGACGCTCGGGCGGACCGGGAGGCTGCGGGCTGCCCACGCGACGGCGTCGGCGAGCACGTCACGTTCGACGCGGAACTTCACGGTGGGGAGTCCTTCTTCGAGTCGGGCGCGGTCAGCGGGCGGTGGGAGACAGATCCTGCCACGAGGGTGTCCCGGTCGGCAGGTCCGGGCGGTTTTCCCCAGGGGAGGGGCCGAACAGATGTTGACGAGTGATCTGACTTGGTGACAGGTGAGTCGTAGTCATAGCAGCGGTGCACTCTGTGGAGAGACACGATCGGTGCAGGTCAGCACGCTCGATCGTTGTCCACAGCCCCTGTGGACGAGGATCCGGACGAGCGGCGTCGGGGTGTGCAGCGAACCGGTGCCGAAACCGGTCGTCCCTTGTGGTTCCACAGATCCTCCCCGTGTAGTTCGTACCTCGGGGACCGGTTGCTCCACAGGCAGCGCACCGGTTCCGCGGACCGGTGCGCTGCGGGGACCTCAGCCCTGGCGGGCCTGCAGCTTGACCCGGTTCGTCAGCTCGCTGACCTGGTTGAAGACCGCGCGACGCTCGGCGAGCAGCTGGTTGATCTTGCGATCGGCGTACATGACGGTGGTGTGGTCGCGGTTGCCGAACTGGGCCCCGATCTTGGGCAGCGACAGGGCCGTCAGCTCGCGGCACAGGTACATGGCGATCTGGCGGGCCATCACCAGGTGCCGCCCGCGGCTGGGACCTGTGAGCTCGTCGATGGCCAGCCCGAAGTACGCCGCGGTCTGGGCGATGATGAGCCCCGCGGTGATCTCCGGCTCGCCGCCCTCGGGGATCAGGTCCTTCAGCACGATCTCGGCCAGGGTCATGTCGACCTCCTGGCGGTTGAGGTTCGCGAAGGCCGTGACCCGGATCAGCGCCCCCTCCAGCTCCCGGATGTTGGTCTGGATCTTCGAGGCGATGAACTCCAGGACGTCCGGCGGCGCGGTCAGGCGGTCCATGGCCGCCTTCTTGCGCAGGATCGCGATGCGGGTCTCCAGGTCCGGCGGCTGCACGTCGGTGATCAGGCCCCACTCGAACCGGTTGCGCAACCGGTCCTCGAGGGCCTCGAGCCGCTTCGGCGGCCGGTCCGAGGTCAGCACGATCTGCTTGTTCGCGTTGTGGAGCGTGTTGAAGGTGTGGAAGAACTCCTCCTGGGTCTGGGTCTTGCCCTCCAGGAACTGGATGTCGTCGATCAGGAGCACGTCGACGTCGCGGTAGCGCCGCTTGAACCGGTCCTGCCGGTCGTCGCGGATCGCGTTGATGAACTCGTTGGTGAACTCCTCGCTCGACACGTAGCGCACCTTGGCGCCGTTGTAGAGGGAGCGCACGTAGTGGCCGATGGCGTGCAGGAGGTGGGTCTTGCCCAGCCCGGACTCGCCGTAGACGAGCAGGGGGTTGTACGCCTTGCCGGGGGCCTCCGCGACGGCGACGGCGGCGGCGTGCGGGAACCGGTTGGACGATCCGATGACGAAGGTCTCGAAGGTGTACTTCGGGTTGAGCCGGGCCTCGAGGGCGCTCGGGGCGCCTGCCTGGGAGGGCCGCGGATCCGGCACCGGCGGCGGGTTCGGGCTCAACCGGTCGGCGCGAGGGGGGTCGGGCAGCTCGTCTCGGCGAGTCGTTATGTCGACATATGGACTTTCCTCGACCTCCGCGGGGGACGGCTGCTCGTCGGTGGCGGTGTCCTCGAGGTCGGGGTTCACGGTCACCGCGATCCGGATCTCCCGGCCGAAGCGCACGGTCAGGGCGTCCTCGAGCTGGCCTCGCAGGCGACCCTCGAGCTGGTTGCGGGTGAAGTCGTTGGCGACCGCGACGATCGCGGTGTTGCCGTGCAGGGTCACCGGCTCGCTGGCTCGGAGCCAGGCACGCTGGTTGGGCTGCAGGTCCTCGAGCACACTGGCCCACGCGTTCGCGAGCTCAGAGCTGATGTCCTCCACGGTGGATCTCCTGCCTCGTCCGGCCTGGTGCGGCCTTTGTTCCACAAGCTTTTCCACAGGCTGTGGGTGATGCGGGCAGTGCTCGCCCCACCTGGTTCGTGCGCATCGGTCGCAACCGCCGAAGGGACACGTCCCTGCAGGTCAGCCGCGGTTCCGCTGGTCCCGAGCGTGCGCCGGGGGCCGATGCTCCGGCCCGGAGCGGGCCCCGTCGCGACGACCTTCGGTGACCTCGAACGTAACCCGCTGGCAGGCTGACCAGCAAGGCGTTGTCCACAGGTTCCAGGCCGTCCTCCACAGGGCGTACGCGCCGGTTTGACCCTGCTGTTCTCCCCCGCGTACCGTTGGGCGGTCACCCGAGGTCGACCGGGGCCGCATGTCCATGACGATTCCCGCTCTCCGCGGGGCCGTCATCATGGGCGAGCGGTGCCAGCCGAAAGGCGACATCGACCGTGCGTCCGCGCACGGGTACTGCCCGACCGCAGTCGGGGCGAGACCCCGGCGCGATCTGGGGCGAGACTGCACAGACGTCCAGCGAAAGAGAACCCTGCCGTGAGCAAGCGTACGTACCAGCCGAACAACCGCCGTCGCCACAAGGTGCACGGGTTCCGACTGCGCATGCGCACCCGCGCCGGCCGCGCCATCCTGAGCTCGCGCCGCCGCAAGGGTCGCAAGAGCATCTCGGTCTGAGCGAGGCGCTCCCGGCCGTTGCTACCCCTCGCCCACCGCCTGCGTGACGGCTCGGACTTCCGGGCCGCTTCGCGGGGCGGTCGGCGCGCGGGGTCACGGACCCTGGTCGTGCACCTGCTGGTCGTCGACGACGACAGCGGGCTGCGGGTGGGGTTCGTGGTCAGCAAGGCCGTGGGCAACGCCGTCGCCCGCAACCGCGTGAAACGTCGCCTGCGCCACCTGGCCCGGGAGCACCTCCGGTCGCTCCCGGGCTCTGCTGTGCTCGTGGTGCGCGCGCTGCCGGCGGCGGCGCAGGCGTCGTCGGCCGACCTCGAGGCCGATCTCGTGCGGTGCCTCGGCAGGGTCAGCGCGTGAAGCACGTCCTGATCGCGTTCCTGCGCCTCTACCGCACCTTCGTCAGCCCGATCTACGGCCAGGTGTGCCGCTACCACCCCTCCTGCTCGGCCTACGCGCTGGAGGCCGTGCAGGTCCATGGCAGCCTCAGGGGCGTCTGGCTCGGCACCCGCCGGGTCGGTCGCTGCCACCCCTGGGCGGCGGGCGGCTACGACCCGGTCCCACCGGGACGGCATGCTCGTCCTCGAGAGGCCCCGGACGTGTCCGAGGCGCAGAGCAGCCCCGTACCCTCCCCGCACACGACCCAGCAAGGAGCCTGATCGGTGGGCATCATCGGCGACATCTTCGGCTTCATCGCGACCCCGCTGTACTACGCGATCTCCGCCGTCCTCATCGGGTGGCACAAGCTTTTCACGATCATCGGCCTGGACCCCGCGGGCGGTGCGGCCTGGGCGCTGTCGATCATCGGGCTGACCGTGGTCATCCGCGCCCTGCTGATCCCGCTGTTCGTCAAGCAGATCAAGGCCAGCCGCAACATGCAGCTGATCCAGCCCAGGGTCAAGGAGTTGCAGAAGAAGTACGGGCACGACCGGGAACGTCTCGCACAGGAGACGATGAAGCTCTACAAGGACTCGGGCACCAACCCGTTCGCGTCCTGCCTGCCGCTGCTGCTGCAGATGCCCATCTTCTTCACCCTGTTCCGCCTGCTCGACCAGGCGGCCAAGAACCAGACCGCCCACGGGTTCCTCACCGAGAAGCTGGCCATCCAGTTCGGTGACTCCAAGCTGTTCGGGCACGTCCCGCTCGCGGAGACCTTCTGGAACAACGGGATCTGGCGCGGCGACGGCGGCGACCTCGGGGTGATGGGTGTGGCCCTGGTCCTGGTGCTCGCCATGACCGCGACCACCTTCTTCACCCAGCGCCAGCTGATGAGCAAGAACATGCCCGCCGACGCGCTGAGCGGACCGTACGCCCAGCAGCAGAAGCTGCTCCTCTACGTGCTCCCCGTGGCCTTCGGCCTGGGTGGCGTGGCCTTCCCGATCGGTGTCCTCCTCTACTGGACGACCTCGAACCTGTGGACCATGGGTCAGCAGTTCTACGTGATCCGCAACAACCCCGCGCCGGGCACGCCGGCCTTCGACGCCAAGCAGGAGCGCGAGAAGGCCAAGGCGGCCAAGCACGGCGTGGTGCTCGCCGTCGACGAGCCGACCGAGGCTCCCGTCGAGAAGCGCCCCGCCCCGCGCCAGCAGCCCAAGAAGCAGACCCGGCAGCAACGCCGGCAGTCCGGTCCCCAGCGGCCGGGCGCCAACGACGGAGGTTCCTCGTGACCCAGGACGTGACCCCAGAATCGATCGACGACGCCGGCCAGGACCTGGCTGACGACGCCGGCCAGAACGAGACCCCGACCGAGACCGTGACGGACGCCCAGCCGGCGGCCGGGACGGACGATCCGGCCAACGCCCGGGAGAGCGAGAGCGGTCGGCTCGAGCGCCTCGAGAACGAGGGTGACATCGCTGCGGACTACCTCGAGGAGCTCCTGGACATCGCGGACTTCGACGGCGACCTGGACATGGACGTCGAGGGCGACCGTGCCGCCGTGTCGATCGTCGGCGCCGACCTGCTGCAGCTCGTGGGTCCCCGTGGCGAGGTGCTGGACGCCCTGCAGGAGCTGACCCGGCTCGCGGTCTACCGTGAGACCGGTGAGCGCTCCCGGTTGATGCTGGACATCTCGGGATTCCGTGCCGACAAGCGCACCCAGCTCGAGGCGCTGGCCAGCGAGAAGTGCGCGGAGGTCCGCGAGTCCGGGCGTCGCCTGGAGCTCGACCCGATGAGCCCGTTCGAGCGCAAGGTCGTCCACGACGCCGTGGCCGCGGCCGGCCTGGCCTCGGAGTCCGAGGGCGTCGAGCCGCGTCGGTTCGTGGTGATCCTCCCTGAGTGACGAGCAGCCCCCGGGCTCGGTTTCACGTGAAACACCCCCCGTGCCCGCCGTGGCCCGGGGGGTTTTCCCGTCGTCCCGGATGGCGCTCGCCGAGCAGTACGCCGCCCTGCTGGCCGACGCCGGTGTGGAGCGCGGGCTGATCGGTCCGCGTGAGGTCCCCCGGCTCTGGGACCGGCACGTCCTCAACAGTGCTGCTGTCTCGACGTGGATCCCCGAGGGTGCGCGGGTGTGCGACATCGGCTCCGGAGCCGGACTGCCTGGCCTGGTGCTGGCGCTGGCGCGCCCCGACGTCCAGGTCACGCTCGTGGAGCCCCTCCTGAGACGCACCACGTTCCTCGACGAGGCGGTCGCCCTCCTGGGACTGACCGAGCAGGTGGAGGTCGTGCGCGCCCGGGCGGACGCCCTGCACGGTGAGCGTCTGTTCGACGTGGTCACCTCTCGTGCGGTGGCGCCGCTGGAGCGACTGCTGGGCTGGTCGATGCCCCTGGTGGCCCCGCACGGCGCCCTGGTGGCGATGAAGGGGTCCTCCGTGGCCGACGAGGTCGAGCGATCAAGGGGCGTCCTCCACGGCTGGGGTTGTGCCGAGCCGGAGATCGGTCGACTGGGGGCCGGGGTGCTCGAGGAGCCGACCTGGGTGCTCCGAGTGGCCTGGGCGGATCCTTCGTCGGTATCGTGGCCGCCGGCGCCCGGCACCTCAGCGGGTCGAGCGTCGCGCAACGGCGGTCGTCGTCCGGGTCCTCGGTCCGGGCGTCGTCGCCCCCAGGCCTGAGGGTCACCCGACGCACCGTGGGGGCTTCGCGGCGACGCACGGACCGGGACCTGTCTCCACAAGTTATCCACCGGCCAGAACGGCGCTCTGAGCGTGGTTGTCCACAGATTTCGAACTTTCTCCACAGGAGGGCCGATGGCCGCCCACGACGATGTTTCACGTGAAACCGGCTCCAGCACGCCGTACCGCGTGCGGACCGCCGGCGACCTCGCCGACGCTCCGTCGGCACTTGCCGACGACGCCACTCCCCTGGCGCGGGCCGCGGAGCACAGCCTGTCCGTGCGCCAGCGGTCTCGGTCGATGCCGCCGGCACCTCGCCCGCGCACGACGCGGATCATGGTGGTCGCCAACCAGAAGGGCGGTGTCGGCAAGACCACGAGCACGGTGAACCTGGCGGCTGCCCTGGCCCAGCTGGGTCAGCGGGTCCTGGTGATCGACCTGGACCCCCAGGGCAACGCGTCGACGGCGCTCAACGTCGAGCACCGACGCGGGGTGCCCAGCACCTACGACGCACTGGTGGACGGCTCCCCGCTCCAGGACGTCATCAGCGTCTGTCCCGAGGTCGAGAACCTGTGGGTGGTCCCCGCCACCATCGACCTGGCCGGTGCCGAGATCGAGCTGGTCAGCGTCGTCGCGCGCGAGGGACGGTTGCGCAAGGCGATCCACGCGCACCCGTGGGTCGGGTCGGCCACCGACGTGGGGGACGACCGCTTCGACTACGTCCTCGTGGACTGTCCCCCGTCGCTGGGGCTGCTCACGCTGAACGCCCTGGTGGCCGGCGAGGAGATGATGATCCCGATCCAGGCCGAGTACTACGCGTTGGAGGGGCTGGGACAGCTGCTCGAGACCGTGGACATGGTGCGCAAGCACCTCAACCCCGACCTGGCGGTCTCCACGATCCTGATCACGATGTACGACGGGCGCACGCGCTTGGCCGCCGGCGTGGCGGACGAGGTGCGCGAGCACTTCGGCGACCAGGTACTGCGCACCTTCATCCCGCGCTCGGTGCGGGTCTCCGAGGCGCCGTCGTACGCACAGACGGTGATGACCTACGATCCCGGTTCGCCGGGTGCCCTGTCGTACCTGGAGGCCGCCCGCGAGATCACCACCCGAGGAGTCACGCTGTGAACGCACCCCGTCCTGCGCCACGACGCGGCTTGGGTCGCGGCCTGGGCTCATTGATCCCGACGTCCCCTCCCCCGGTGGAGGGGCAGCGGGACGACGCGTTCGATGGGCCCGGTCCGCTGGACGGCCCGGGGCCGACGTCGGTGGACGGGGTCGGCGCGACGACCGGTCCTGGCGCCGACGTCCACGGACTCGCCCCCGTCCCCGGGGCGTGGTTCAGCGAGGTGCCGATCGAGCAGATCGTGCCGAACCGGGCGCAACCACGTCAGGTGTTCGACGAGGACGCGATGGCCGAGCTCGTGCACTCCGTGCGGGAGGTCGGGCTGCTGCAGCCGATCGTGGTGCGCCGCTCGGGGCCGGAGAGCTTCGAGCTGGTGATGGGCGAGCGCCGGTGGCGCGCCTGCCAGCAGGCGGGCCTGACGGCGATCCCGGCGATCGTGCGCGAGACCGACGACACCGACATGCTGCGCGACGCGCTGCTGGAGAACCTGCACCGCTCCCAGCTCAACCCGTTGGAGGAGGCCTCGGCGTACGCGCAGCTGCTCGAGGACTTCGAGTGCACGCACGACGAGCTGGCGCAGCGCATCGGCCGTTCACGCCCGCAGATCTCGAACACGCTCCGCCTGCTCCGCCTCAGCCCCGCTGTGCAGCGTCGCGTGGCTGCCGGTGTGCTGTCGGCGGGACACGCCCGGAGCCTCCTCGCGGTCGACGACGCCGAGCTGCAGGACCGGTTGGCTCAGCGCGTGGTGGCCGAGGGCATCAGCGTGCGCGGACTCGAGGAGATCGTGTCCGTTGGCACCCACGGGGGCCCCGGTCCCCGCACCAAGCGCCCGCGGACCCCGGCGCCGGGGCTCTCCGAGCTGGGGGAGCGGCTCGCTGAGCGCCTGGAGACACGGGTCAAGGTGGACATGGGCCGCAGCAAGGGCAAGATCACCGTGGAGTTCGCCTCGATGGAGGACCTCGAGCGGATCATGGACGTGATCGACCCGCGCAACCGCAGGGATCGACCCATCTGAACCACTGCTGAAGCGATGTAGCGATATGTCGCTTTATCGACAAAGCGACATGTTGCTGGCGACCGAGTCGATGGGACGGTCTCAGGCCGACGTGTCGCCCCGGGCTGCGCGCCGCTTGGCGGCGCGAGCCCGCTTCTCCTCGCCGTCGAGGCGAAGCGCCTCCTCGGGGGTGGGGGCGCTGCCCCCCAGGCGGGCCGGGACCCACCAGCTGCCGGGCGGCTGCTCGTCCGCGGGGTAGTCCGCGATCGTCTCGTCGAGCATCGTGGCCATCCGGGCCCGCAGGGCGGCCGTCTCGGCGACGGGATCGCTGCCGTCGGGGTGCAGCGGCTCACCGACGCGCAGGTGGATCGACTTGCCACGTGAGAAGTCGCGGGGGTGGTCCTTGGTCATCATCCGCTGGGTGCCCCACAGGATCACCGGGACGATCGGGACGCCCGCCGCCGCGGCGATGCGCACGGCGCCGGTCTTGAACTCCTTGAGCTCCATGGAGCGTGAGATGGTCGCCTCGGGGAAGATCCCCACCGCCTCACCCTGCTCCAGGTAGTCCACCGCGGTGCGGAAGGACTCGAGACCCTCGCCCCGGTCCACCTCGATGTGGTGCAGGGAACGCATCAGGACCCCGCCGGCGCTGTGGTCGAAGATCTCCCGCTTGGCCATGAAGCGCACCAGCCGCTTGGAGGGGTTCGCGGCGAGCCCGCCGTAGACGAAGTCGACGTACCCGATGTGGTTGAAGGCCAGCAGCACCCCGCCCGTGCGCGGCACGTGCTCGGCGCCCGTGGTCGTGATGCGCTGACCGAGCAGGCGAAAACCGGTCTTCGCCGCCAGGATGATCGGGGGGTACGTGAGATCGAGCACGAGCCCGATCCTGCCATGCCGCCCGGATCAGGTGACGTCGGTGCCGGGCGCGTCGTACCCGGCGGGCAGGCCGCGCTCCGGGATGGTGGTGCCGAAGGTGGCCCTCAGCTCGATCTCGGCCTCCAGGACGCCGGCCAGGCGCCGCACGCCCTCGCGGATCCGCTCCGGCGTGGGGTAGCAGAACGACAGACGCATCGCACCGGACCCGAAACCGTCGGCGTAGAACGCGGTGCCGGGGACGTAGGCGACCCGGGAGGTCACAGCCCGTGGCAGCATCGCCTTGGCGTCGATGCCAGGAGGCAGGCTGAGCCAGACGTAGAAGCCACCCTCGGGGACGTTCCAGGAGCAGCCGGCGGGCATCATGTCGCCGAGCGCGGAGATCATCGCGTCGCGGCGTTCGCGATACATCTCGCGGAACTGCTTGATCTGCCCGACCCAGTCGTGCTTGGCCAGGTACGCCGAGACCGCCATCTGGGAGAACTGCGGGGGGCACAGGGTCGCGGACTCCTGGGCCAGCACCAGCTTCTCGCGCACCGGGTGGGGGGCCAGCGCCCAGCCGACCCGGAACCCCGGGGCGAAGGTCTTGGAGAAGGAGCCGAGGTAGATCACGCCGTCGGCCTCGTCGGCGCGCAGGGCCCGCAGGGGCTCGCGCTCGAAGCCCAGCAGTCCGTAGGGGTTGTCCTCGAGGATGAGCACGCCCTCGTCGCGGCAGATCTCGAGGACCTCGGTGCGCCGCTGCGCGGACATGGTCACGCCGGCGGGGTTGTGGAAGTTCGGGATCGTGTAGAGGAACTTGATCTTCTTGCCGGCTGCCTTGACGGTCGCGATCGCGTGGCGCAGCGCCTCGGGCACCAGCCCGTGCGCGTCCATCTCGGCGTGCACGACCTCGGCCTGGTAGGCGCGGAAGACGCCCAGTGCGCCGACGTACGACGGGGCCTCGCAGATCACCACGTCGCCGGGATCGCAGAAGACCCGGGTGACCAGGTCGACGGCCTGCTGGGAGCCCACGGTGACCACGACGTCGTCGGGGTGCGCCTCGATGCCCTCGAGCCGCATGACGTCGGTGATCTGCTCCCGCAGCTCGGGCAGGCCCTGGCCGGACCCGTACTGCATCGCCACGGTGCCCTGGTGCTCGACCAGGTCGCTGATGGCGCTGCCGACGACGTCCAGCGGCAGTCCGGAGATGTTGGGCATGCCGCCGGCCAGCGAGACCACCTCGGGGCGCGAGGCGACCGCGAAGAGCGCTCGGATCTCCGAGGCGGTCATCCCCGCCGTGCGCGCGGCGTAGAGGTCGACGAAGGAGTCGAGGCTGGTGTGCGAGCGCGCGGGTGAGGAATCCATGACAGGTCTAGCATGAGGGATGGACGGCCTGCGTGCACGCGGAGATCGCGGTGTGGGCGAGTCGATCGGCTCACACCGGCGACGAGGGTAGGTGAGGTGCGTGTCCCGGAAGATCGTGCGGATCACCGTGGACCTGCTCCAGGAGCTGGACGCTCCCTGCCGCACCTGCGCCCTGTGGCAGCTCGACCCGGTGCGCCGCTCCCGGTCGTGCAGCGACGCCGAGGCACTCCACGAACGGGCGTCCTGGTTGTCGGAGGTCCTGCGCGAGTGGGGTTCGTGCGGACGGGTGGTGCTGGTCGACGGCCGGGCGGTGGGGCACCTGCTCTACGCGCCGCCGGCGCTGGTGCCTGCGGCGGACGGCTTCGCGACCTCACCGGTGTCCCCGGACGCCGTCCTCCTGGTCAGCGGGTACGTCGACCCCGCGCACACGGGGGGCGGCCTCGGCCGGGTCCTGGTGCAGGCCATGGCGCGCGACCTGCTGGGCCGCGGGGGGATCGGGGCGGTGGAGGCCTTCGGCCGGGCGACCCCACCCACGGGCTCGCCCCGGGCGCTGCTCGCCGCGAGACCGGGCACCGTGGCCGGGTGCGCCCTGCCGGTCGGGTTCCTGAGCGGCGTGGGGTTCGGCACCGTCCGCGCGCACCCGGTGACACCACGGATGCGGATGGACCTCGACGCCGCCCTGACCTGGCGCGACGAGGTGGAGGCGGCCATCGCGCGGCTGCGGGGGGTGGTGCGTCCCGTCCCGGTGCCGGCCACCCAACGCAGCCGACCCCCGTCACCGTGAGGTGACGAGGGTCGGGGTGCGCTGGTGGGGCCTGCGTGAGCAGGCTCCGTGCCGGCTCAGATGAAGTCGGCGAGCTCCTTGAGCAGCGCGGCCTTCGGGCGCGCGCCGACGATGCTCTTCACGACCTGGCCGCCCTGGTAGACGTTGATCGTCGGGATGCCCGTGACCCGGTAGGACGAGGGCGTCACGGGGTTCTCGTCGACGTTCATCTTCAGGAACGTGATCTTGTCGCTGTGTGCGCCGGCGAGCTCGTCGAGGATCGGCGAGACCTGACGGCACGGACCGCACCACTCGGCCCAGAAGTCCACGAGGACCGGCTTGTCGGCCAGGAGGACCTGCTGCTCGAACTCGGCGTCGGTGACGGCTGACATGTTGCCCATGGTGGACCTCTCAGATCTGTGGGGTGGGACGGGTTCCGGAGCAGGGCTCCAGGGGGTCGTTGCGAGGTGGAACGCCGCCGGGCGTCGTGATGTTCCCCGGTGCCCGGCGGTCGGGCTCAGGCCCCGACGACCTCGGCGTCGGCACGCTCCTGGGCGTCCGCGGGCGAGGAGGCGACGTGCTCGAGCTCGGAGAGGTAGCGCTCGGCGTCCAGCGCCGCCGCACACCCGGTGCCGGCCGCGGTGATGGCCTGGCGGTACTGGTGGTCGACCAGGTCGCCGCAGGCGAAGACGCCGGGCTGGTTGGTGCCGGTGTTGGGGTGCTGGGCCAGCACGTAGCCGTTGTCGTCGAGGTCGACCTGTCCGGTCAGGAGCTCGGAGCGGGGGTCGTGGCCGATGGCCACGAACAGCCCGGTGGCGTCCAGCGGACGCAGCTCACCGGTGCGGGTGTCGCGCAGGGTCAGCGACTCCAGGCGATCGGGGCCGTGGATCTCGGCGATCTCGCTGTTCCACAGGATCTCGAGCTTGGGGTCCGCGAACGCCCGCTCCTGCATGATCTTGGAGGCGCGCAGCTCGTCGCGGCGCACGATGAGGGAGACCTTGGAGCCGAAGCGCGTCAGGAACGTGGCCTCCTCCACCGCGGAGTCGCCGCCGCCGACGACGGCGATGTGCTGGTCGCGGAAGAAGAACCCGTCGCAGGTGGCACACCAGGAGACACCGCGACCGGAGAGCTCCTTCTCGCGGGGCAGCCCCAGCTCGCGGTAGCCGGAACCGGTGGCCAGGATGACCGCGTGCGCCTGGTGGGTCTCGGTGGCGGTGCGCACGGTCTTGACGTCACCGGTCAGCTCGACCTCGACGACGTCGTCGGAGACCAGCTCGGCGCCGAAGCGCTCGGCCTGGGCGCGCATCTCGTCCATCAGGGCCGGGCCCATGATGCCGTCGCGGAAGCCGGGGAAGTTCTCGACGTCGGTGGTGTTCATCAGCGCACCACCGGCGGTCACCGAGCCCTCGAAGACCAGCGGGTGCAGGTTGGCCCGGGCTGCGTAGACCGCCGCGGTGTAGCCGGCAGGCCCCGAGCCGATGATGATGACGTTGCGGATGACGTTCTCGGACATGCGTCCAGCTTCTCCTCGGTCTGGGGGTGGACCGGTTCCCGGTCCGCTCGGTCCAACCGATCCTAGGGGAGTGGCATTCCCGGGGGACCGGGTCGCACCCGTGTCAGCGGCGCGGGAGCGTGGTGGTGCGCAGCACGCCGCCGGTGCCGCACTGGAGCAGGTCGACGACCTGGCTGTCCCCGGCGGGTGGCCGGAAGGCGAGCACGGCCGCGTCGTTGCCGCTCAGGACGGCCACCAGGATGCCCTCGCCCCACGCGGCCGGCGCACAGTCCCGCCAGGCGCGCAGCACCGGGCGCGGCGCACCGCGGAGGCGCTCCAGCCGGGCCGAGGGCGCCCCGCCGTCGCGCACGGCACGCTGCTGGAGCCGGGTCACGTCGTCGCCGAAGGCCTTCTCCGAGATGCGCGGCAGCCGCCCGTCGAGGACCACGACCCCGCGGGTGGGCCCCTGTCGACTCAGGCTGCGCCCGGAGGACAGGCTGTCCTGGGCCGCCTTGCTCCCCTCGCCCGCATCGGCGCTGGTCTCGCTGCGGTCCGGGGACTCGTCCCGGTCGCTGGACTCGGCCACCCCGGCACCGGCCTCGGGCGAGGAGGCGTCACCTCCGGACCCGGCGCCGTCCAGGTCGACCACCTGGCCGAGGCCGATGCCGACCACCACGACGGCTGCGGCGGCGACGAGCATCGACGCGACCCGTCGGCGGCGTGCGGCGGCGAACTCGAGCACGCCGGTGCCGCTGATCCCGCTGGGCACGTCCTCGCCGGCCTCGAGCCTGCCGAGCACCTCGTCGAGCCGGGCGCCCACGTCGGCCGGGACGGGCGCCTCGTGCCGGGCGTCGGCGAGCAGGCGCCGGAGCCGGGCCTCCTCCTCGGGGGAGGGAGCGACGGGAGCGGTCATCTCGCCTCCTTCAGTGACGGTGGGTGTCCGGGTGGACGACGGACCATCCTCCCCCGTGTCCTCCGGCGGTCGCTGGCCGGGGTCGGCCACCGTGCCGGGGGTGAGGGGCTGGTCTCAGGGCTGTTGGTCGGGCTGCTGGTCGGGCTGCTGGTCGGGGTGGGGTGCGGGTGGTCCGCGGGGGTCGTCAGGTCGGACGGGTGAGGCGGCGAGGGGGTTCCCCCGGCCGGGCTCGGCCGGGTCCCGGTCGGCGTGGTCGTCGACGCGGACCAGGTCACCCAGCTGCGCGGCCAGGCGGGCGCGACCGCGGGAGCACCGGGACTTCACGGTGCCCACCGCGCAGTCGAGCATCAGGGCCACCTCGGCGACCGGGTAGCCCTCCATGTCGACGAGCACGATCGCGGCGCGCTGCTCGGCCGGCAGCGTGGCCAGTGCGTCCAGCACCGCGCGGCGGCGCTCCAGGCGCACCGAGTGCTCGACGGGGTCCTCGGTCTCCGGGGTCGCGGTGCGGGTGTCGCCGCGGTCGCCGTACTCCTCCAGGTCGTCAGGGAGCCGTTCGGTACGTCGTACGCGGGCGGCGCGCATCCGGTCGAGGCAGGCGTTGACGACGATGCGGTGCAGCCAGGTGGTGACCGCTGCGTCGCCGCGGTAGGAGCCGGCGCGACGGTACGCCGCGACCATGGCGTCCTGGAGGCCGTCGGCGGCGTCCTCGTGGTGGCCGGTGGTGCGCAGCGCGACGGCCCAGAGCCGGTCCCGGTGGCGACCGAACAGCTCGCCGAAGGCTCCTCCGCGTCCCGCCACGTGGGCAGCCAGCAGGGCCCGGTCGTCGAGCTCGGCGAGCGGGCGGGCGTCCTGGCGGTGGCCCCTCACGGGACGCTCACCCGAGCACCCGGATCTCGGAGACCTCGCCGCGGAAACCGTCGCCGACGTCGGGCAGGGAGGTGAACCACACGGTCAGGTAGCTGCCGGCCACGGCCTCGTCGAGCTCGATGCGCTCCTGGCTGCCTGCCGAGACGTCCGCGACCGGCTCGAGGTCGGCGATGCCCGTGGGCGGCTCCTCGGTGACGTAGAGCTGGACCTGTGACCCCTCGCCGACCAGCTCGAGCTCCACGGCGCGGACCTCGGCGGGGGAGCCGAGGTCGACGACCAGCCCGAGACCGGTCTTGAGCCCGCCCGGACCGAAGTTCTGGTCGTAGGTGTTGGTGCGCCAGCTGGTCGAGGGGTCGCCGTCGACCGCGTTGGGTGCCAGGTCCGGGTTCTCCTCCGGCGGGTCGGCCTGCGGGTCGAAGTCGGCGGCACTGAGTCCGCGCAGCGGCTGCGGCGTGCTCGAGGGCGAGGAGCTGCTCGAGGAGCCCGACGACGCCTCGTCGTCGGGGACGGAGCCCAGCGGTGTCCGGCCGCGACCCACGTTGAAGGCGACCGCGACGGCCACCGCCAGGAGCACCCCGGCCAGCAGCAGCGCGGCCAGGCGGAAGGTGTTGCGGCCGGGGACCTCCTCGTCCTCGGGCGGCGGGTCCGACCCGAGCACCCCGCTCCCGGTGTGCGTCATCGAGCCCGGACCACCGGTGCCGGTGCCGGTGTCCCAGGGCCAGTAGTCGCCCTGTCCGCTCGACGTGTGCGCGCCGGGACGCGATCGTCGGGCAGGGGCCCCCTCGGGCGGGTCCGGGGCGAAGAGGGGACGCGGCTCCGGGTCCTCCAGGGGCGGCGGGGGCGGCCCGGGGGTCGGTCGGTGGGTGCGGTCCTCGCTGGTGCCGAACGACGGGAGCCCCGCCTCGGTCGGGAGGTCCACCGACGCGGGCGCGTCGGTGCCGGCGGGGGTGCCGCCGGCCGGGGTGTCGGTCCCGTCGGGGTCAGCGGCGTCGTCGGGCTCGGCGGTCGTGGGCGTGTCGATGGAGGCAGCCACGGTGGGGGCGTCGAGGGCCGGGTCGCCGGCCCGGATGACCCGGGTCGGTTCCACGTCCGGCTCCGGCTCCGGCTCTGCCTCCGGCTCGGGCTCGTCGGCGGGGCGCAGGCCCAGCTCGGGCACCGCGCTGAACCGCACCGGGCCGGTGCCCCGGGAGACCAGGCGCTCGACCAGCGACTCGGGGATCCCCGTCGGGTCGCCGACGAAGTCCTCGAGCGCGGCCGCCAGGCCACGCGCCGACTCGGGGGCGCGCAGCCCCCGGCCCCGTCCGGTGAGGTCGAGCACCTCGTCGCAGAGGGTGTCGAGCTGGCGGGGGATGCCGGCACGCACCTGGCGCGGGCGCAGCACCCGGCCGTGCTCGCGGGGCGCGGGCGGCACGGCCGAGCCGGACGCGCCCGCCCACCGACCGGTCAGGGCGGCGTACAGGAGCCCGGCGAGGTCGGCGACGTCGTCCTCGACGCGGCCGTGGGGCACGCCGTGCAGCGCGGCGTCGACGCTCCAACCGATGACCCGGATCGAGCCGTGCAGGTCGACCAGCACGTTCTCGGGGTTCAGCCGGCCGTGCGGCACCCCGGCGGCGTGGGCCACGGTCGTGGCGGCACCCACCTCGGCGACCAGCCAGGCCGCGCGTCGGGGCGGCAGCACCCCGCCGGCGCCGAGCATGATGTCCAGGGAGGTGCCGGCGCCCCACTCGTTGACGACGTAGCAGAGGCCGTCGACCTCCTCGGCGTCCAGGACGCGCAGGATGTGCGGGTCCAGCACCGCTGCGGAGCGCCGCGCCGCGGCCAGCAGGCCGGGGGCCCGCGGGTCGTCGGCGCCGATCACGTGCAGTGCGACGTGCCGCTCGAGGATCCGGTCGTGCGCTCGCCAGAACCGCCCGCTCCCGCTCTCGCTCAGCAGGTCGACGAGCCGGTACCGACCGGCGAGCACGTCACCGGGTCGGATCGAGTGGTGCACTGCGCTCCTCCACGGGCTCGGCGGGCCGACTGCTCACCCCGGCGGGCCGAGGCGCCACCGGGCTCCTGGACATCGTAGGGGGGTCAGTCCCGTTGCGGGGCGGGGGCGCGACGGGTGAGGGTGCGCAGCACGTCGGTGACCTCGCGCAGCCGCACGAGGCGGGCCAGCAGGAGGAAGGCGGCCACGTCGACGACCCCCACCACCAGCACCCGGAGCCCGGCCATCGACCGGCTGTCCTCGGGCCCCACGTGGTGCAGGCCCCAGGCCACCGCGGCGGCGAGCGCGGTGGCCAGGAGCACCACCAGGACGACGCGCACGACGAAGCGCAGCAGCCGTCGGCCGCCGAGCCCACCCACCTGGCGCGAGAGCACGGAGTAGGACACGAGCGAGCCCACGGCGTACGCCGCCGTGTAGGCCAGGACCAGGGACGGCGCGGTCGCGGCGGGACCGGTGAGGTTCACCAGCACCAGGGCCACCACGACGTTCGTGGCGCCGACCGCGCACTGCACGAAGAAGACGGTGCGGGTCTGCTCGAGTGCGTAGAAGCCGCGCAGGACCACGTAGTGGACCGTGAAGAACACCAGCCCCGGCCCGAACAGCGCCAGGGTGGCCACGTAGTTGTCGACCGAGTCCGCGGCGGCGCCGTACCCGAAGAGGATGCGGGGCAGGTCGGGCGCGAGCAGCGGCAGCAGGGCGGCGAAGGGGACGATCACGGCGAGCCCGGTGCGCATCGTCGACGACAGCGTCTCCGCCAGGGCGCCGAGGTCCTGGGCGGCGGCGCGCGCCGAGAGCCGCGGCAGGATCGCGGTGGCCAACGAGACGGTGATGATCGAGTGCGGCACCATCACGATCAGGAAGGCCGCCGAGTAGACCGTGGCGCCGGTGCCGTCCGGGTCGCCGCCGGCGGTGCCGGTCGAGGCGAGGTTGATGACGACGGTGTACGCCGCCTGGTTGACGATCACGAAGCCGACGGTCCACATGCCCAGGCGCAGGGTGTGGCCCAGGCCCGCGCCGCGGAAGTCGAAGCGCGGCGCGTAGCGGAAGCCGGCGCGGCGCAGGTAGGGCAGCAGCACCAGCAGCTGGAGCGCGATGCCGGCCGTGGACCCCAGGCCGAGGAGCAGCTCCTGGGAGCCGCTGAAGCCCGCGAACTGCTCGGACTCGCGTGCGGCGCCGAAGACCAGCAGGTAGACGACCAGGGTGGTGACGGCCACGACGTTGTTGGCGATCGGCGCCCACATCATCGGGCCGAAGGTGCCGCGGGCGTTGAGGATCTGCCCGACGAGCACGAACATGCCGTAGAAGAAGACCTGCGGCAGGCAGTAGCGGGCGAAGTCGACCGTCGACTCCTGCACGTCAGGGGGCCAGTCGGTCGTGTAGAGGCCGACGACGAGCGGGGCCGCGATGACCAGCAGCACCGTCACGCCGGCCAGGAACAGCCCGGCCAGGGTCACGATCCGGTTGGTGTAGGCCGCGCCACCGTCGTCGTCGTGCTGCAGCGCGCGCACCAGCTGGGGCACCAGCACGGCGTTGAAGACGCCGCCGGCCAGCAGGATGTAGAGCATGTTCGGGATCGTGTTCGCGATGTTGAACGCGTCCGCGTGCAGCAGGTTGCCCAGCGCCGCGGCCAGCAGGGTGGCGCGGAGGAAGCCGCTCAGGCGCGAGAAGGTGGTGCCGGCGGCCATGACGGCCGACGAGCCTAGGATGCTGGAGCGCTCGTCGTCGGTGCTGGTGCTCACGCCCGGTCCTCCGGCTCGTCGGCGGGCTGGTCCTCGGGCTGGTCGTCGGGGTGGGGGTGCTGCTCGGCGCGGGCCGCACGCACGCGGCGCACGAGCCGCACGGCGATCGCCCCGAAGAGCAGCACGGCCCCGGAACCCATGATCAGCCAGATCACGCCGCTGACCTGCGCGGCGCGGATCGGGACCACGTCGATGCTGCCGAGGGGCACGTCGTTGACGTCGGTGAGCACCAGGGTCACGTTGTGCACGCCCTGCTGCTCGGTGGTGGCGTTGAGCAGCACCGTGGTGCTCCCCCCGGCCGGGATCTCGATGCTGTCGGGCACCCGCAGCGTCATCGGCTGGTCCGAGCGCGCGTCGAGGCGCACCGTGACGCTCTCGTCGAGACCGTTGGTGATGGTGGCCGGCAGCCGGCCGCTGGCGCTCGAGAGCGTGACCCCCGGTGGCGCGGTGACCTCGACGGCCCCGAGCTGCTCCCGGATCACCTCCTCCGCCGCCTGGGCCGAGCGCAGCGCCGCGGCGCGGATCGGGCGGGTCAGGTAGGAGGCGGTCGGGTAAGCCTCCGCCGAGACGACGGAGGCGATCCGGTCGTTGAAGGTCAGCAGGTCCTGCAGGTTCTGCCCGACCTCGACCAGCTCGGACACCGCCGTCAGGTCGGCCGGGCCGAGCTCGGCGTCGAGCTGTCCCCTCGGGTAGGTGAGCTCGGCCGCCTCGACGGGCCGGGCGCGGCGGTCGGCGGTGGCCTCGGCGACGGTGTCGAGGTCGACCCAGTCGGTGGCCAGGGCGTCGAAGAAGGCGGCGGGGTCGGTGTCCGGCGCCCAGCCCAGCGGCAAGGTGACCACGAGGGGGGAGCGCCGGCCGGTGTCGAGCAGGCGCACCGCGGCCTCGCTGAGGATCCGCTGGCGCAGACCGAGGGACGAGAGCCGCGGCCCCGGACCGGGGCCGCCGTCCACGGCGCCGGAGGAGGTGAGCACCACCGTGCGGCCCAGGACCGAGGCCACCGCCGGCAGCGGGTCGTCGGCGCGCTGACCACCGAGCATCCGGTCGGTGAGCAGGATCGTCTCGTCCTCGCGGACCATGTCGAGGGCCTCCACCGGCAGGAAGCCCAGCGGGGAGGCGAGAGCGGGCTGGGTGCTCAGCTCGATCCCTTCCAGCTCCGAGCCGGAGCGGCGGCGCGCGGAGCGGTAGACCTCGGGGGCGAACCGTGCGGCCGCCGCGACGTCGAGGTCGCCGTACGGCAGCGCGAGCACCTGCGAGCCGGAACCCACGGCGTCCTGCAACGCGTCGAGCCAGTCGGCGGCGCTGAGCGCGAGCGCACGGGCCTGGGGGTCGAGCCCGGCCAGCTCGTCGGGGTCCTCGAGGCGGGGCGGCACCGTGCCGGTGTCCTGCTCGGTCGGGCCCGGGGCGGGGTCCGTCCCCTCGGAGCCGCCGGACGTCGGGTCGTCCGTGGACGGCGAGGCGTCACCGGGGTCGCCGGTCGCCGTGTCGTCGGGGGAGCCGGGGGCCGACGTGTCGTCCGCGTCGGGTGCGCCGGGGTCGCGCGGGTCGATCGTGGGCGTCGTGGAGCGCGCCGGGTTGCCGGCGGCCAGTCGTCCGGCGGCGTCCGTGACGGCGGGGTCGACGAGCCAGGTCAGTGACCGGCCCTCGGCGCCGGCGCCGAACGCGACGAGGTCGGCGAGGCTGCCGCCGGGTGCCAGGGCCTCTGCCCACGACTCGAGCCCGGCCACCCGGCCGTCGGCGTCGTGGAGGACCCGACGGCGCAGCGGCACCACCACGGAGACGGGGAGGCTGCGGTCCTCGGCGCCGACGTAGGGCAGGAAGGTGCGGGCGCGACCGTCGGCGTTGGGGTCGCGCCCGTCCACGCCCTGACCGAGGGCGTGCACGCCGAACCAGTAGACGCCGCGCTCGTCGACCTCGAGGCGCGACCGGGCGACGGTGAAGGAGTAGCCGACCGACTCCCCGGGCTCCAGGGTGTCGATGACGGCGTAGGGGCCGGGGTCGGTCACGCGCTCCCCGACGAAGTCGAGGACGTCGGTCTCGCGGGCCAGGCTGAGCTCGGCGGGCGTCGTGAGCGGCGTGCTGCCCAGGAACGGGTAGAGGTTGATGGTCGTCCAGGTGTCGTCGTCGACGTTGGTGACGCTGCCGCTGACCTCGAGGGGCCCGGAGCGGGGCAGCTCCCCCGGGGTCAGGGCGTCGATCGTGACCCGGAGGGGCTCGACGTCCTCGTCCGCCGCCTGGGCGGTGCCGGCGAGGGCGGGCGCCGCGAGCGGCCCGGTCGCACCGCTCGACGCGGCCAGACCCGCCGTTCCCGTCAGCCCGGCGAGGACCACCGCCAGGAGCCCTCCAGCGACCCGGCGCGCGCCCGTGCGGGCAGGCAGCAGCGAACGGGGGAGAACCACGCCACGACTCTAGTGGGGCGGGGGTGCGCGGCCGGGAACCCTGCACCACGGAGGCGTCCCCCGGTGGCGCATAGACTGCCCCCCCGTGCCCCACGACGAGCCCGCCCCCCTCAGCATGGTCGAGGTGCAGCGATCGGTCGCCGCCGAGCTGGACCGCATCGGCCCCGTGATCGACGACCTCGGCCGCCGCTTCACCGACGCCGGCCACGAGATCGCCCTCGTCGGCGGCCCGGTGCGCGACGCGATGCTGGGTCGCCGCCACAACGACCTCGACCTCACGACCTCGGCGCACCCCGACGAGACCGAGCGGCTGCTCAAGGGCTGGGCCGACGCGATCTGGGACATGGGTCGCGACTTCGGCACGATCGGGTGCCGCAAGGGCGAGTGGCAGGTCGAGGTGACGACGTACCGCTCGGAGTCCTACGACCCGTCCTCGCGCAAGCCCGACGTCGCTTTCGGCGACACCCTGGCCGGGGACCTCGGTCGCCGCGACTTCACCGTCAACGCCATGGCGGTACGGCTGCCGGGGCGCGAGGTGGAGGACCCCTACGGCGGCATCCTGGACCTGGCCCACCGCGTGCTGCGCACGCCGGGCACCCCGGAGGACTCCTTCTCCGACGACCCGCTGCGGATGATGCGGGCGGCCCGCTTCGCCGCGCAGCTCGGCTTCGAGGTGGACGCGTCGGTGGTCCGGGCGATGACCGCGATGGCCGAGCGGATCGACATCATCTCCGCCGAGCGGGTGCGCGACGAGCTCGTGAAGCTGATCATGTCGCCGTTCCCGCGCCGTGGGCTGACGCTGCTGGTGGAGACCGGCCTGGCCGAGCGGGTGCTGCCCGAGCTGCCCGCGCTGGCGCTGGAGCGCGACGAGCACCACCGCCACAAGGACGTCTACGAGCACTCGCTGACGGTGCTGGAGCAGTCGATCGACCAGGAGGAGCGCCTCGGCGGGCCCGACCTGGTCTCGCGCCTCGCGGCGCTGATGCACGACGTCGGCAAGCCGCGCACCCGCCGCTTCGTCGACGACGGCACCGTGACCTTCCACCACCACGACGTCGTCGGTGCCAAGCTGACCCGCAAGCGGATGAAGGCGCTGCGCTTCTCCAACGACGAGATCGACGCGGTGAGCTCGCTGGTCGAGCTGCACCTGCGCTTCCACGGCTACGGCAGCGGCGAGTGGACCGACTCGGCCGTGCGCCGCTACGTCCGCGACGCGGGCGACCAGCTCACCCGGCTGCACGTGCTGACCCGCGCCGACTGCACGACGCGCAACCGACGCAAGGCCGAGAGCCTGCGCCGCACGTACGACGACCTGGAGGCGCGCATCGACCGGCTCGCCGAGGCCGAGGAGCTCGGCGCGATGCGCCCGGACCTCGACGGCAACCAGATCATGGAGATCCTCGGCGTCGGGCCGGGCCGCGAGGTCGGCGAGGCCTACCGGCACCTGCTCGAGCTGCGGATGGACGACGGTCCCCTCGGCGAGGAGCGCGCTCGTGAGGAGCTGCTCGCCTGGTGGGCGCAGCGCTAACGGCCGGAGCCCCGGGTTGGGTACGGTCACCGACCATGACGACTGCACCCAGCACCGGTAGCGACCTGCACGCAGAGATCGAGGTCGACGCGACCCCGGCCCAGACCTGGGCGTTGGTCAGCGACGTCCGTCGGATGCCCGAGTGGAGCCCGCAGGTGCGTCGTACGTTCGTGCCCGGCGGTGCCGTGCGCCAGGGCAGCCGGATGATCAACCTCAACCATCGCGGCTGGATGCACTGGCCGACCCAGGCCCGGGTGGTCCGCTTCGAGCCGCACCACCAGATCGCCTTCCGGGTCGTGGAGAACCGGACCGTGTGGTCCTACACCCTCGAGCCCCTCGACGGCGGCACCCGCACCCGCATCGTGCACCGGCGCGAGAGCCCCGACGGTGTCTCGAAGCTGTCGACGGGCCTCACCAAGGTCGCCTTCGGCGGCGTGCCCGCCTTCACCGACGAGCTGCGCGAGGGCATGCAGCGCACGCTCGAGCGGATGAGCGCGGCCCTCACCTCCTGACCGCTGTTGGTCGAGCAGTGAGGAGCGCCAGCGACGAGCGTCGTCGACGCCCGGTGAGGTGACCGACGGCGACGGCGCCGGCCCCCGGGGGGACCGACGCCGTCGGTTGGTGCTGGTGGTGGCTACTTCAAGGTGACGAAGCCGTCCACGTAGGCGCTCCCCGAGCGGACCTTGAGGACGAGGGTGTGCTCCCCGCCGCCGAGGCCGGTGAAGACGCGCTCGAGGGAGACGCGCCGCGAGGGCTCGGCGCTGCGGAACGAGATGGTCCCGACGCGCTTGCCGTCGACGAGGACCTTCGCCGAGCCGCCCGCCCTGTCCGTGCCGTGGACGACCGCCGCCTGAGGTCCGCTGAAACCCAGGCGCAGGACGTCCTTGCCCTTCCCTTGCCCCTTCGCGGCGTTGTCGCAGTAGTTGCCGCCCGGTCCGCGCTGCGAAGCGACCGTGCGCCAGCTGCCCGAGCGCCGCACCGCGCCGGACTGGCAGGCCACGAACCGGTGCACCCGGAACCGGATGGTGTCGGTGTCGGTCGCGCCGGACTCGTCGGTGACGGTCAGGCTCACCTTCTGCACCCCCGCCTCACGGAATCGGTGCGTGGTCCGGCGACCCGTGGCGTCGACCGTGGTCCCGCCGTCGTGGAAGTCCCAGCTGTAGTCGAGGTCCTTCGATCCGGTCTCGGCGTCGCTGGACCGCTTGCCGGTCAGCCGCACCGAGCGCGCGGTGGTGGCCCGGTCCGGCTTGGCCCGCGCCGCGGCGGTCGGGGCGGTGTTGTCGCTGCCGGCCTCCCCGGTCACCGTGACCGTCACCGACGCGGTGTCGACCGCACCCTGCGGGTCGGTCACCGTGACCGTGGCGGTCTTCGCTCCCACCGAGCCGTACGACGTGCGCACGACCCGGCCGGTGGCGTCCTTGGTGCCGCCCCCGTCGCCGAAGTCCCAGCTGTAGTCCAGGTCGGCCGCCGGGCTCTGCGCATCGGTGCTGCCCTCGGCCGAGAGCGTCACCTCCTGGCCGGGGCGGACGGTGCTGGGCGTGGCCCTCGCGTCGGCCTGGGGCGCGGTGTTCTGCCCACCCCCGCCGGGCGCCTCGGTCAGGTAGCCGTAGTTGAACTCGCCGCAGCCCTTGCCGATGGTGAGGTCCACAGCACCGGTCAGGTTGTTGGCCGGGGCCGCGTCGGCGCCCGCCATCTGCTTCACCGAGAAGCCGAGGCAGCCGAACGCGAACTCCCAGCTGCCCGACGTGGTGCTCGGGTCGGAGTAGTTGTCCACGTGCGGCTTGGCCGGGTCGTCGGAGAACGACGACCGGGCCGCGGCGGTGGTGAACGCGGCGTCGTCCAGGTCCGGGGTGTCGCTGCCCGGCGTGGGTGTGGAGTCCAGCGGCGACTGGGCCGGCGGGTTGTCGGTGCCGGTGTTGCCGTAGCCGTGCGCCTCGTCGGTGTAGCCGAGGTACAGCCCGGCCTCGAAGGCAGCGCCCCCGCGGTCGGCCTGCCCCAAGCCGTCGAAGTCGAAGCCGGACCGGTCGCGCATCTCGAGGTAGTAGGCGTGGTCCTGCTCGGAGCCGGCGCCCGCCTGCAGGAACTTCCAGCCCTGGGTGCAGCTCTGGGCGGTGGTCAGGTCCTCGCGGCACCCACCGTTGAAGATGCGGTCGTCGTCGGGACCGCCGCTGGTCTCCAGGTCGGTGACCAGCACGTCGTACGCCGGCTTGCCGGGTTCGGTCACGGTGACCTTGAGGTCGTCGACGAACCAGCCCGGCCGGGCCAGGCCCGGATCGGTGGCGTAGCTGAACCGCAGCGCACCGGCCGGCTTGCCGGCCAGCTCGCTGATGTCGTACCGGTCGGCGAGGAACACGGCGTCGGGGGTCTCACCGGCCTTGCGGTCGATGGCCTCGGAGCCGGCCTGGTAGCTGCCCGAGGTCCCGGTCAGGCCGTTGTCGAAGGTGGCCTGGCACTGGTTCTGGTTCGGGTTCCCGGCGAGCGGGTCGGTGTTGGAGGTCGTGTAGCCGTTCTCCGACCGGTTGGAGCTGTAGGTCTTGCCACCGTCGGTGGTGGTGAGCACGAACCCGTAGTCGTAGTCCCACTCGATGTCCCACCAGGACTTCATGGACAGCTCGACCTTGCTGCCCGCCGGCAGCGTGGCCAGCTGGGGGATCGACACGTCGAGGTTGCGACCGCTCTGCGGCGCACACCCGAAGTCGTTGCCGGACCCGGACCACCAGGCGTGGGTCCTGCTCGCCTTGTCGCCGGAGTCGAAGACGGCCGGGTCCAGCAGCTGGCGACCGGGCAGCTTCGCGACGTACATCTGCGAGTTCTGCACCCGCCCGTCGACCCCCTCCTCCAAGGTGTACGGCGTGCCGTCGGGGCGCTGCCAGGTGAGGGTGTCGATGTCGGTCTTGGAGTCCTTCCACCCGGTGACCGAGGTCGAGGAGTCCAGGACCTGCGGCACGACCCAGCCCATCTCCTGGCGGGAGAAGGCGTCCATGTTCTGCGACTGGTCGGTCGCCATCAGGTTCCAGTCGCCATAGGTCTCGCGGCTGCCGGTGGAGTAGAAGTCGGGCAGCCCCAGCGAGTGGCCGTACTCGTGGCTGATGACGCTGGCGGCGTCGATGGCCGTCTCGGGGTTGACGTTGTAGGGACCCACCCGCACGAAGACCGTGAGGGCCTTGCCCGTGTCGGCGGTGGTCATCGTGGTCCGCGTGGTGTCGGTGTACCAGAGCGGACGACCCTCGAGGTCCTTGAGCTGGTCGTCGGTGGTGAAGCCGGCGAGCCCGGTCTCGGGGTCGGTGTAGTAGAACTCCAGCGACGAGGAGTGCGGCCACACGTTGTCGTACGGCGCATCCGTGTACTCGCAGCCGGCCACGCTCAGCTGGGAGGCGCCGTTGCCGCCGCAGCCCGCGAAGACGGCCATGAAGAAGTCGACGACACCGTCCTTGTCGGTGTCGAAGTCGCTGTAGTCGACCTCGGGGTCCGCGATCGCGGCGGCGTCGTAGACCATCTTGCCGGGGGTGCCGCAGCCGCTGTCGATGGCCTGGAGGGCGCCGACGCCGGCCAGGGCGCCGATCAGCGCGGTGCCGTTGGCGTCGGCACCGTAGTAGGCGGTGTTGCCGGGCAGGTTGTAGACGCCCTTGGTGATGCGCTCGGTGTAGGCCGGACCGCCGACCGTGCCGGGCGCCGGGACGGGACCGGTCTTGGTCACGCCGCCGGTGCAGGTCTGGCCGGGCTGGACCTGGGTGAAGTCGAAGCCCGGTCCGTAGGTGAAGTCGGTGCCGTCGAGGCCCGCCGAGGGCACGCTGCCCTCGGGGAACAGCTGGCCGAGGCTCATCTCCTGGAAGAGGTTGAAGGTGGAGCCCGGGTAGTCCGGGTCGTTGACGACCTTCTCGAGCTGGTCGCCGGAGTGGTTGCCCTGGTAGGCGCGGTCGCGGTACTGCACCGGGACGATCGGGAAGGGCCGGTCGCCGTACCGGGCGGTGTCGTAGACCTCGTTCGGCGGGATCACCTTGGGCCCGTGGCTGGTGACGCTGGTGCTCTGCTGGGCGCGGGTCACCTTGGCGGTGCTCGACAGGTCGCGCCACACGAGGGTGGGCTCCGCGGCCAGGGTGTCGGCCCGGTGCTCGAGGACCAGCGTCACGCGGGCGGGGGAGGTCGCGGTGCCGGCGGGCACCAGCGGCAGGCTCCAGGTGACGGTCCTGGCGCCGCCGGCGGGGACCACCGCGGTGGTGCCGCTGGGCGGCCGGGCCGCGGTGATGGTGCTGCCGCGCGGGGCGGTCACGGTGATGCTGACCCCGGTGACCGGCGTGGCGCCGGTGTTGGTCACCAGGATGCGCGAGGGGTAGGACTCGCCGGGCTTCACCCAGCCGACCGAGGAGACGAAGCTGTTCTCGATGCCGAGGTCGCCGAGGGCGGCCTTGCTGGGCGGCGCCTCGATGGCGCCGGGAGCAGCGGCAGCGGTGGCGCTGCTGCTCGCGGCGGAGACGGTGGCGGGAGCCGCAGCGGCGCTGACGCCGAGGGCGCCGAGACCGGACAGTGCGGTGGTGCCGGCGGCGAGCAGGGCGGTAGCCCTCAACCGCCGGCGGTGGCGGGGTGTGGGAGTCATGGACGTCCTCGAGACAGGCGCCGTCGGTGTGGGCGCGTACCCACGGCCAACGACCCCGCGCGGGCCCGGGTTACGACGTCGCCGCGATCTTCACCCCCCGGGAGGGACCCGGCCGCGGACGACGAACGGCGCGGACCCGTGCTGGGTCCGCGCCGTTCGTCCTGCAGAGCCGGCTCAGTCGGGCCGGGTGCGGTGCTGCTGGTGGGGAGGGCTCACTCCTCGCCGGCGATGAAGGCCTCCACGCGGCGGCGGCCCTCGTCGTCGGGGAGCTGCACCGGGGGCGACTTCATCAGGTACGACGACGCCGAGATGATCGGGCCGCCGATGCCGCGGTCCTTGGCGATCTTCGCGGCGCGCAGGGCGTCGATGATGATGCCGGCGGAGTTCGGGGAGTCCCACACCTCGAGCTTGTACTCGAGGTTCAGCGGGACGTCGCCGAAGGCGCGACCCTCGAGGCGCACGTAGGCCCACTTGCGGTCGTCGAGCCACGCCACGTGGTCCGAGGGGCCGATGTGGACGTTGCGGTCCGAGATCTTGTTCGCGAGCTCACCGGTGAGGTTGGAGGTCACGGCCTGGGTCTTGGAGACCTTCTTGGACTCCAGGCGCTCACGCTCGAGCATGTTCTTGAAGTCCATGTTGCCGCCGACGTTGAGCTGGTAGGTGCGGTCCAGCGTGACGCCGCGGTCCTCGAAGAGGCGGGCCATCACGCGGTGGGTGATGGTGGCACCGATCTGGCTCTTGATGTCGTCGCCGACGATCGGGACGCCGGCGTCCTCGAACTTCTTGGCCCACACGGGGTCGGAGGCGATGAAGACGGGCAGCGCGTTGACGAAGCCCACGCCCGCGTCGATGCAGCACTGCGCGTAGAACTTGTCGGCCTCCTCGGAACCCACCGGGAGGTAGGAGACCAGGACGTCGACCTCGCGCTCGCGCAGGACCTGGACGACGTCGACCGGCTCGGCCGCCGACTCCTCGATGGTCTCGCGGTAGTACTTGCCGAGACCGTCGAGCGTCGGGCCGCGCTGGACGTCGACGCCCAGCGTGGGGACGTCGGCGATCTTGATGGTGTTGTTCTGCGACGCGTGGATGGCCTCGGAGAGGTCCTTGCCGACCTTCATGTCGTCGACGTCGAAGGCGGCGACGAACTCGACGTCGTTGACGTGGTACTCGCCGAACATGACGTGCATCAGGCCGGGGACGGAACCCTGCGGGTCGGCGTCCTTGTAGTACTCGACACCCTGGACGAGGGAGGTGGCGCAGTTGCCGACTCCCACGATTGCTACTCGAACCGAACCCATCGGGTCGTTCCTTTCCTGTCTCACGACTCACCGGCTGGAGAGCCGGCCTGTCGAGCTGTGGTCGCCGGCACCTCGGATGAGGCTGCCGGTGGGACGTGCTGCTGGTCGTGCTGGTGGTCGTGCTGGGGGACGTGTGGGGGGTCGTGCGGAGCGGTGCTCCCGAGAGCCGGGTCCGTCCCGGAGGGCGGCACCGCGCGCTCGGCGTTGATGAGGTCCGAGAGCCACTTGACCTCGCGCTCGACCGACTCCACGCCGTGGCGCTGCAGCTCCGCCGCGTAGCTGTCGACCTCCTTCTGCGTCATCGACAGCTGGCTCTGGACGCGCTCGAGGCGCTCCTGGAGCCGGGTGCGGCGTCCTTCGAGGACGCGCAGACGGATCTCCATGTCGGTGGAGGAGAAGAAGGTGAACCGGATGTCGAAGTTGTCGTCCTCCCACGCGGTCGGACCGACCTCCATCATCAGGTCGTGGAACTCCTGGTTGCCCGCGGGCGTGACCTGGTAGGTGATGCGCGGACGCCGGCTCACGGTGGTGCGCGAGGGTGCCAGCTCCTCGATCAGCCCGGCCCGCAGCATCTTCTTCAAGGTGGGGTAGAGCGAGCCGTAGGACAGCACCCGGCCCCAGCCCAGCATCAGGTTCAGCCGCTTGCGCAGCTCGTAGCCGTGCATGGGTCCCTCGTGCAGCAGTCCGAGGACTGCGAGCTCGATGGTCTCTCCACGACGTGCCATGAGACGTATCGTAGCGATATATCCGCCGGATGATAAAACTCGTGCGCTGCGCCGTCCTCGCGACGATCGCTCCGTGTGCCACCCGGTTGCGTACCCTGATCCACGGTCCGAACCACCGGGCGCGCCAGCCGCGCCCTCTTCCCCGGGAGCAGCAGCGACGTGACAGCCAAGCGCAGGGCAGCCGGTCCGGCCGTGAAGCGGACGCCCACCAAGGCCCCGCCCCGGACCTGGAAGCAGCGTCTCCTCAGCGTGCTCAAGTGGGGCTCGATCGCTGGGCTGGTCGGCGCGCTGCTGGCCGCGGGCGGCTTCTTCTACCTCTACCAGAGCACCGAGATCCCGGACCCGAACGCGGAGTTCGAGACCGAGACGACGTTCGTCTACTACGCCGACGGCAAGACCGAGGCCGGTCGGTTCGCGACCCAGGACCGCACCTCGATCTCCTACGACGAGATGCCCGAGACCATCAAGGACGCCGTGGTGGCGGCCGAGAACCAGTCCTTCTGGACCGACTCGGGCCTGGACCCCAAGGGCATCATGCGCGCGTTCTTCAACAACGCCGCCGGTGACGACACCCAGGGCGCCTCCACGATCACCCAGCAGTACGTGAAGGTGCTCTACCTCACGCAGGAGCGCTCGTACGAGCGCAAGGTCAAGGAGGCGATCCTGGCGCTGAAGCTGCACCGCAAGCAGTCCAAGACCGAGATCCTCCAGGGCTACCTCAACACCATCTACTTCGGTCGGGGCGCCTACGGCGTGCAGGCGGCCGCGCAGTCCTACTTCGGCAAGGACGCCGCGGACATGAACCTGCGCCAGTCGGCGGTGCTCGCGGCGGTGCTGAACAACCCGTCGCGGTTCGACCCGGCCAACGGCAAGGACAACAAGCAGCTCCTCAAGAGCCGCTACGACTACGTGCTGAGCCAGATGGTCAAGCTCGAGAGCATCACGGCCGCCCAGGGGGAGAAGGCGGCCAAGCGACTCCCGAAGTTCCCGCAGATCGAGGCGGAGAGCACCTATGGCGGGCAGAAGGGCCACGTCCTCGAGATGGTCCGCGACGAGCTGAACCGGCTCGGCTTCGACGACGACGAGATCGACGGCGGCGGCCTGCAGGTGACCACGACCTTCACCGCCGAGGCCATGAAGGCCGCTGAGGAGGGCGTGCTCTCGGCGCGCCCCGAGGGCTTCGGCGACAAGCAGCTGCACGTCGGTGTGGCCAGCGTCGAGCCCGGCACCGGGGCCGTGCGCGGCTTCTACGGCGGCCAGGACTACGTGCAGTCGCAGTACAACTGGGCGGTCACCGGCGGCCAGGCGGGCTCGACCCTGAAGGCCTTCGCGCTCGCGGCGGCCATCAAGGAGGGCTTCTCGCTGCGCGACACCTTCGACGGCAACTCGCCCTACGAGCTGCCCGACGGCAACGAGATCGAGAACCAGGGCAACCAGAGCTACGGCTCGGCGATCGACATGGTCTACGCGACCCAGAAGTCCGCCAACTCCGCCTTCATCGACATGACCCTGGCCATGGAGAACGGCGCCCAGAAGGTGCTCGACATGGCCAACGCGATGGGCATCCCGCCGGCGAAGGCGCGCAAGAACGGGGCCGGCATCCCGCCCACGTCGCCCGGTCTCGAGCCGATCACCGGCATCTCGTTGGGCAACGCGACGGTCAGCCCCGTCAACCTGGCCAACGCCTACGCCACGATCGCCAACGAGGGCGTCTACAGCGAGCCGTACGTCGTGGAGGAGGTCGTCGGCGCCGACGGCGAGGTGGAGTACACCCACGAGGAGAAGGGTGAGCGCGCGGTCAGCGCCGACATCGCCGCCGACGTGTCGTACGCCCTGCAGCAGAACGTGACCGGTGGCTCCGGCACCGCCGCCCTCGGCCTGGGTCGACCGGCCGCCGGCAAGACCGGCACTGCGACCAACGGTCGGGGCGAGGTCTCCTCGGCGTGGTTCGTCGGCTACACCCCCCAGCTGTCGACCGCGGTGATGTACGTGCGCGGCAAGGGCAACGAGGAGCTCCAGGGCTGGCTGCCGGAGTACTTCGGCGGCGCCTACCCCGCCGACACCTGGCTCGCGGTGATGCAGGTCCTGATGGAGGGCCTGGAGGTCGAGGAGTTCCCCGAGCCCGTCTTCGTCGACGGCGAGGCGCCCCCGGGCTACGCGCCCACCACCGCGCCGCCGGCACCGCCGGCACCGCAGCCCACGCAGCAGTCGCCGACCCGGCAGCCCTCGCCCACCCGGGAGCCGACCCCGACCGAGGAGCCGACCCCGACCGAGGAGCCGACGCCCACCGAGGAGCCGACCCCGTCCCCCACGACCACCGGGCCGCCCGTGCCTACGGGCCCGCCCTCCGAGTCGTCGTCGCCCAGCGGGGCCGCCGGCAGCGGCGGACCGAGCCCGAACGGGTGACCGGGTGAGCCTGCGATGACCCCGTCCTCGGGACCGGACGCGGCTCCCACCGAGGAGGACCCGCTCGCCGCGACGCTCAGCGAGGGGATCGGCGGGCCCGTGGGGACGCGGGCCGGTCGTCATCCGTGGTGGACGCCGCTGCGGGTGCTCCTGGCGCTGTGCGCGGTCGTGGTCGCGCTGGGGATGCTGCAGAAGGCTCCCTGCTACAGCGACACCTGGACCGACACCGACGCCCGGTACACCCAGATGTGCTACTCCGACCTGCCCTACCTCTACACCGGCCGGGCGCTGGTCGAGCGGGCCTGGCCCTACTCCGGCGACGCCGAGCTGCGCGAGCGCTACCCCGAGGTCATGGAGTATCCCGTCGGGATCTCGTACTGGGCCTGGGGCACCGCCCTGGTCGCCCAGGGTCTGACCGGCTGGGCCGACCTCGACGAGCGGCAGGCCGCCGACCCGGGCTCGCTCTTCGGCGACCCCGAGGTGCAGCGCGAGATCCGCGCCTTCGTCATCGTCAACGCGCTCGGCTTCGCGCTGCTCAGCCTGCTCGCGGTCTGGCTGCTGGCGCGCACGCACCCGCGCCGTCCGTGGGACGCGCTGTGGTTCGCGCTCTCCCCGGCGCTGCTGCTGACCGGGCTGGTCAACTGGGACCTGCTGGCGGTGGTGCTGGTCGCAGGTGCGCTGTGGGCCTGGTCCACCGGTCGGCCGGTGCTGACCGGCGTGCTCATCGGCCTGGGCACCGCGACCAAGCTCTACCCGTTGTTCCTGCTCGGGGCGGTCCTGGTCATCTGCCTGCGCCAGCGACTCTGGCGCCACCTGGCGCTGGTGGGGGTGTCGGCCGCGGTGGCCTGGCTGGCGGCCAACCTGCCGGCACTGCTGACCGGCTACGAGCAGTGGCGGGTCTTCTGGTCCTTCAACTCCGAGCGGGGCGCCGACCTCGGGTCGCTGTGGCTGGTCGCGGCGCAGGCCGGTGACGTCGCCCTCGAGCCCTCCACCATCAACACCGCCTCGCTGCTGTTCTTCGCCGGCTGGTGCGCGGCCGTCTTCGCGCTCGGGATGCTGGCGCCCCAGACCCCGCGCCTGGCCCAGCTCGGGTTCCTGCTCGTCGCCGGCTTCCTGCTGGTGAACAAGGTCTACTCGCCGCAGTACGTGCTGTGGCTGCTCCCGCTGGCCGTCCTGGCGCGACCGCGCCTGCGCGACCAGATCGTGTGGCAGGCCGGCGAGATCTTCTACTTCGCCTGCGTGTGGTGGTACCTCGGCGGCCTGCTCGACGACGGCGGCGGCGGTGCGGCCGGGTTCTACTGGGTCGCGATCGTGGTCCGGGTCGCCGCCGAGCTCTACCTCGTGGGCCTGGTGGCGCGCGACGTGTGGCGCCCGCGGCACGACCCGGTGCGGCGTACGCAGCCCGTGCATGAATCCCCGGTCAGCCGGGGACTCCAGCACTAGTCGGGCGTTGCAACACCCATCCAGTGCATGAGTCCCCGGTCGGCCGGGGACTCATGCAGCGCGCTCAGCTGACGACGATGCGGTCGAACGCGGTGGCGGTGTAGCGCACCCGGACGTCGACGACGTCACCGACGGCGGGCACCCGGGCTCCGGTGGGCACGAAGAGCATCGAGGCCTGCATGTGCGGCGGCTCGGCGAACAGCCGCTGCTTGCCGTCGATGGAGAACGGCGAGCGCACGAAACCGACCGCGTCGAGACCGCCCCGGGCCAGGGTGGCGGCGCGACCGCGCAGGCCGAGGTCGCCGGTGGGGGCCTCGAGGCCGACGCCGTGGGCGGTGCCGCCGGTGACGACGAGCAGGTGCCCGGACTTGGGGGCGGTGCGCCCGCGGTAGCCGAAGACGTCGCCGCGCTCGAGGGGGTGCACGTCGAGGACGGTCGAGGTCACCGACAGCGAGCCGCGGTCGCCAAGCCACAGGCCGGTGCCCATCCGGGACCGGAAGGTGAAGTCGGGCCAGCGGGCGCGCAGGCCGGACAGCTCGGTGTCGCTGAGGTGCGAGACCCAGACCGTGTGCGACCGGGGGCCGGGCGGCAGCTGGGCACCCACCACGTCGGTCAGCAGCCGCGAGGCCTCGGAGGTGTGCGAGCCCTGGGCGAGCGGGAAGTGCATCGCCACGCCCTCGAGCCGGGCGCCGGGGTGGGCGCGCAACGCCTCGCCGACCGCCCACAGCTCGCGCGCCGACAGCCCGTGGCGCTGCATGCTGGTCAGCCGCTCGAGCACGAACCGGGCCCGCGGGCGCCGCGCGAGCAGGTCCTCGAGGTCCTCGAGGCGACCCACGGTGTGCACGAGGCGGTCGGCCAGGGAGTCGTCGGCGGTGGCCTCGAGCGCGGAGCCGAAGGGCCGCCACGGGGTGAGGACCACGACGCTGCCGTCGAAGCGCTGCACGACCTCCTCGAGCTCGTCGTACATGCCGACGGCCAGGGTGTCGCAGGTGCCCGCGTCGGGCTCGTGGCCCAGGTCCTGCTCGGCGAGCCACTGGGTACGCCGCGCGAGGCGGCCCAGCGTGAAGCCGTAGCCGTTGCCCTTGACGACGGGCACCAGGCCCGGGTGGGCGGCAGCCGTGCGGCGCAGGTGCTCGCGCCAGCGCGGGCCGTCGACGTTCAGGGTCAGGCTCATCGCGCGGTCACCGGCGCGCCATGTAGAGGCTGAAGGCGCGGTAGAGCACCTTGTTGAGCGGCAGGTCCCACTCGCCGGCGTACTCGACGGCCCGGCCGCCCGTGCCGACCTTGAACTGGATCAGCCCGACGTGGCTGTCGTCGGCCTCGAGGGTATCGGTGATGCCGCGCAGGTCGTAGACGTGCGAGCCCGCGGCGAGGGCGTCGCGCAGCATCGCCCACTGGGCGGCGTTGGAGCCGCGCACGTCGCGCTTCTCGGTGGACGAGGCGCCGTAGGAGTACCAGGAGTGGGTGCCGACGCGGATCGCGATGGTGGCCGCGACCAGGTCGCCCTCGTGGCGGGCCAGGTGCAGGCGCAGCCGGTCGGGCTGGTCGAGCTGCTCGCCCTCACCGGCCAGGGCCTCGACCATGGTGCGGAAGTAGCCCAGCGGGCGCGGGGTGAAGTGGTCGCGCTCAGCGGTGTGGACGTAGAGCTCGTGGAAGGCCGGCAGCGCCTCGAGCGCCTCGGCGACGCCGGAGGTCGACTGCACCTCCACGCCGGCCTTGACGGCCTTCTTGATGTTGCGGCGCCACTGCTGGTTCATCGCCTTGAGGACGGCGGCCTCGTCGAGCGGCGCGCCCTCGTCGTCGACGAGGGGCACCTGGAAGACGAACTGGGGCTGGCCGGCGGCGAAGCCGCCGTCGACGCCCTGGTGGCGCCAGCCCAGGGACTCCAGCTGCGAGACGACACGGGCCCCGACGGGGTCCCGCTCGAGCGGGGCCAGCTCGCCCAGGCGGCGTACGCCGTCGTCGGCGATGCCGTCCTTGACCTGTTGGGCGCTCCACTGCGCGGTCACCACGGGCGGACCCATCCGCACCCCGAAGGCGCCACGGCCGCGGCAGTGGGCGGCCAGCGGCTGGAGCCATCGGCCCAGGTCGTCGTCGGTCCAGTCGAGGACCGGCCCCTCCGGGACGTAGGCCAGGTAGCGCTTGAGGCGGGGCAGCTGGCGGTAGAGCACCAGCGCGACGCCCACGAGCTCCTCGCCGGCGAAGAATCCGAGCGACTCACGGCGCCACTCAGCCTTGACCAGGCCCCAGGCGGGGGTCTGCAGGAAGCTGGCCGAGGGGCGGGTCTCGAGGAACGCCAGGTGCTCGGAGGGCGGGATCTCCCGCACCCGGAGCGGGGCGGCAGGCACGGGGTGGGTCACGGCAGGGACGTTACAGCCGATTCCGCAGCCAGGCGGCGTCGGCCACGTGGGCCTCGGCGGGTCCTGGGGTCTCCATCACCACCGGTGCCCCGGCGTCGCGCACCACCGAGGCGAGCAGGTCCGGGTCGATGCGGCCGGAGCCGAAGTTGGCGTGCCGGTCGGCACCCGAGCCGAAGTCGTCACGGCTGTCGTTGGCGTGCACCAGGTCGATGCGCCCGGTGATCGCCAGCACGTCCTCGACCACGCTCTCCAGGGCGATCCCGCCGGCGTGGGCGTGGCAGGTGTCGAGGCAGAAGCCGACCATGTCGGCACCCTCGGCACCCCCGATCGCGGCCCACACGCCGGAGATCCGCTCGAGGTGGCGGGTCATCGCGTGGTCGCCGCCGGCGGTGTTCTCGATGAGCAGCGGGATCTTGAGGTCGGTGGCCTCGACGGCCTTGCGCCAGTTGTCGAAGCCGACGGCCGGGTCGTCGCTCTTGTTGACGTGCCCGCCGTGCACGATCAGGCCCCGGGCGCCGATCTCGGCCGCCGCGTCCATGTGCTGCTGCAGCAGCTTGCGGCTCGGGATCCGGACCCGGTTGTTCGTGGTCGCGACGTTGATGATGTACGGCGCGTGGACGTAGAGCTCGACGCCGGCGGCCTCGGCCTCCTCGCGCAGCCCGGCGGCGCCGCCGACGTGCTGGACCTCGGGCCCGCGGTAGCCCTGGGGGTCACCCAGGAACATCTGCACCAGCGGGAGGTCGCGCGCGCGTGCCTCGCCGACCGGGTCGGCCTGGTCGACGTGGGCACCGATGCGGATCGAGTTCGACGACATGGGGCCACCCTAGGAGCGCTCACCGACACGGGTTTGCCGGGTCCGGGGTCGTGGGAACCTCCCGCCATGACGTCCACCCTGCTCACCGCGGCGCTGGCCGACGACCGGCTGGGTACGGCGACGCTGCTGCTGGGGGTCGCCCTCGCCCTCCTGGTGGCCGGGCTGGTGCTGCTGCGCCGTCGCTGAGCGGCGCGGACCGGCGCTCACAGCAGCAGCACCAGGGCCACCAGGCACAGCCCGGCGGAGCCGAGCAGGCACAGCGCCGCGGCGACGGTCCGCGTCGACAGGGCCGCCTCCCGGCCCGCGCCGGGGGTGCGGGGCCCCGGCGGGGTGCCGAGGCGGTCGGGCACGTGCGGGGGTCGGGGCTCCCGGTCCCACGGTGTGCCCGCCGGCACCCCCAGGCGGTGCAGCCGCTCGAGCGCGGCGAGCGCCGAGGGCGGGCGGCCCCCGGCATCCGGGCTGGTCAGCGACGTGACCAACCCGGAGAGGAGACCGGGCGGGGCGGGCCGGCCGGCCTGCTGGCGCGGCGTACGGGCGGTGAGGAGCTCGCGGACCACGACGCCGGCGGCGTACAGGTCCTGGCGGGGGTCGGGCGCAGCCCCCGCGACCTGCTCGGGGGCCAGGTAGCCGTCGGTCCCGACCACACCGGGGTGCTGGGTCAGCCGGGGGCCGTCGACCAGGGTGGCGACCCCGAAGTCGCCCAACCGCAGGTGCGGGCGCCCGCTCCCGGTGGGCTCGAGCAGGAGGTTGGCCGGCTTCACGTCGCGGTGCACCACGCCCGCTTCGTGCACCGCGGCCAGGGCACGCAGCAGCTGGGCCAGCAGCACCGCCACGTAGCTCTCGGGCAACGGGCCGTGCTCGCGCAGCAGGTCGTCGAGCGACCCCCCGCGCACCAGGTCCATGGTGAGGACGACCAGGTGGTCCTCGGCGGCCCAACCCGTCGGGGCGACGACGTGCGGGTGGTCGATGCGCACCGACTGCTCGCGCACGAAGCGCAGCAGCAGCCCCGCGTCGTGCTCGCCCAGCACCTTGGCGCCCACCCAGCGCCCCTGCTGGTGGTCCCACGCGCGCCAGACCGAGCCCATCGCACCGGACCCGACCCGGTCGCGCAGCTCGTAGCGGCCCGCGAGCCGCCGCGGCGGCGGCGCGGGGAGGCCCGGGTGCCCGGGATGTCGCCCGGAGGAGGAGTGGCGCATGTCGTCGCCCTCCTACCCCGGGGCGGCGCCACCCACGCCTGGTCGTGCACAGGCGTGGGCCGACGTTTGGGCCGTGGTCCTCGCGCGCTGGTATCTTGCGCTGTCCGCGATCGCAGGCCCCACCGACGGGTCCCTGTCCGCGGTCCCCGCTCCCACCAGCGTGGCGCGCGAGCGTCGTGCGGGTGCGGGAACGCACAGCCCTCCTGCCACGGAGAGACCGTGGCCGCCGAGTCCAGAGGAGGTGGAGACTGCTATGCGTGCTTACGAAGTAATGGTCATCCTCGACCCCAGCCTCGAAGAGCGGACGATTCAGCCGTCCCTCGAGAAGTACCTCAACGTGATCACCAACGACGGTGGCACCGTCGAGTCCGTCGACGTCTGGGGACGTCGCCGCCTCGCGTACGAGGTCAAGAAGAACGCCGAAGGCATCTACGCCGTCATCACGCTGAACGCCGAGCCTGCCACGGTCAAGGAGTTCGACCGTCAGCTCGGCCTCAACGAGGCGATCCTGCGCACCAAGGTCATCCGGCCCGACGCGCACTGAGCCTCCCGGCTCGATGCCTCGGGTCGTCCACTTGTGGATGACCCCTGTCCGATGTCGGCGCGTTCGGCCACGATGGTCGCGCACGCTGGATCGGACGACCGAACAGCACCAGGATCAGCACACCGCTAGGGAGACCTCATGGCAGGCGAGACCGTCATCACGGTGGTCGGCAACCTCGTCGACGACCCGGAGCTGCGATTCACCCCCTCGGGGGCGGCCGTGGCCAACTTCCGGATCGCGTCGACGCCGCGCACCCTCAACCGTCAGACCAACGAGTGGGAGGACGGCGAAGCGCTGTTCCTCGCCTGCTCGATCTGGCGACAGGCCGCGGAGAACGTTGCCGAGTCCCTCCAGAAGGGGATGCGCGTCGTGGTCCAGGGCCGCCTCAAGGCCCGGTCCTACGAGACCCGCGAGGGTGAGAAGCGCACCGTGATGGAGCTCGAGGTCGACGAGGTCGGCCCGTCCCTGCGCTACGCGACCGCCAAGGTCGCCCGCACCACCCGTCAGGGCGGCGGCGGCGGAGGCTACTCCGGCGGCGGCCAGGGCGGCGGACAGGGCGGCGGCTACGGCGGCGGCCAGCCGGCTCAGGGCGGAGGCCAGGGCGCAGCTGCTCCGGCCAACGACCCCTGGGCGTCTCCGGCGCCCCAGCAGGGTGGCCAGCAGGCCGCTCCGCAGGGCGGCGGCGGGTACGGCGGGGCACAGTCCCGTCCGGCCCCGAGCCAGGGCAACGACCCCTGGGGCGCCCCCGGCGTGGGCGAGGAGCCCCCGTTCTGATCCTGGACCGTCCGGTCCAGCACCACTGACCATCAACCTGATCCATTCCGACCCGGTACCCACTCCGGGGCGGGCTTCTAGAAAGGAAGCACCACAATGGCCAAGGCAGTGATTCGCAAGCCCAAGAAGAAGGTTTGCCAGTTCTGCAAGGAGAAGGCGACCGGCGCCGACTACAAGGACGCCACCCTTCTCCGCAAGTTCATCTCCGACCGCGGCAAGATCCGCGCGCGTCGGGTCACCGGCAACTGCGTACAGCACCAGCGGGACGTGGCCATCGCGGTCAAGAACGCCCGCGAGGTGGCTCTGCTGCCCTACACCTCCACCGGTCGCTGAGAGGAGCACGGACGATGAAGCTCATCCTGACCCAGGAGGTCACCGGTCTCGGTGGTCCCGGCGACGTGATCGAGGTCAAGGACGGCTACGGCCGTAACTACCTCGTCCCCCGTGGCGTGGCCATCCGTTGGACCCGCGGCGGCGAGAAGACCGTCGAGTCGATCAAGAGCGCGCGGTCCAGCCGCGCGGTGCGCGACCAGGCGCACGCCCTCGAGATCAAGGCGAAGCTCGAGGCCGCGACGGTCAACGTCCCGGTCAAGGCCGGCGAGGGCGGGCGTCTCTTCGGCGCCGTCACCCCCGCCGACATCGCCTCGGCGCTGACCGAGGCGAGCGGCGAGCCTGTCGACAAGCGCACGATCGCCGTCGAGAACGCCATCAAGTCGCTCGGCGCCCACCAGGTGTCCGTGCGTCTCGACGACGAGGTGTCGGCCACCGTGTCGCTCAACGTCGTCAAGGGCTGAGTCCCACACCGCACCTGCACCACGAGAACGGGCCCGGACCTCCGACGGAGGTCCGGGCCCGTTCGTCGTCCTCGACGACCGGTCGCGCTCAGCGCAGCATGATGGCGTCGAGCTGGACGGGCTTGCCGCGGCTCATCACGCGGAACGTGATCGGTCCGCTGAAGGAGCCGCTCTGCGCGTTGCGCACGATCACGACGGCGCTGCGCTGGGTGCGCTTGCCGCCGAGCTTGACCTTGCGCCAGACCCCGCCGGGGGTCTTGAACTTCAGCTTGCCGGTGTCCGGCCCGGTGGTGGCGAGCAGCCGCACCTCGCGCACGTCGGTGCCCTCGACCGAGATCTTCGACTTGTAGCGGGTCGCCTCGAGGTAGTCGCCGGCGAAGTACTTGTCCGAGGACCGGGTCTTCCAGCGCCGGCCGGGCGAGACGAGGTTCTCCGGCACGGTGAAGGTCGTGGTGGCCGGCTTCGCCGACGTGTTGCCCGCGCGGTCGCTCACCGAGACGCTCAGCGTCTGGGTGCCGGGCCCGAGGTCGTGGAAGACGACGTTGTCGTCGCTGCAGGGCATCTCGCGCCCGTCGATGTCGCACGCGAAGGTGAGCGCGGACTCCGAGCCGGTGATGCGCAGCCGGGGGCTGTCGGTGGTGAGCATCGGCAGCTCGGGCGTCTCGGGGTCGAACGGCTCGTTGAAGATCCGCGCGACCGGGGTGAGCGTGTCCACCTTGAAGCTCGTCTCGGCGGGCGTCTGGTCGATGTCGGGCACGTCGGTGGCGGCGCCGCCGGTGCCGAACAGCGGGTTGCTCGGGGAGGTCGCGTCGATGGGGCGGTCCGCGGCGTCGAAGGCGCGGACCCGGAAGGTGTACGGCGTCTCCTTGCCGCCCAGCTCGCGGCGGGTGTCCTCGAGGTCGGTGTAGGTCACCGGGCTGGTGCACTTCTGCCAGTCGGCCGGGGCCTCGGGGGTGTTGAAGAACTGGCACTCGAACCCGATCGGGTCGGCGTCCGCGTCGGGGTGCTTCCCGGTGAAGGTCAGGGTGATCGAGTCCTGCGCGACGAACCCGAGCCCGTTGGGCGTCGGGGTCACCGAGTCCAGGCTGGTCTCCGGGGGGACGCTGTCGTCGCACCGGTCCCCGGGACCGATCGGCGACGGGAGCGGCAGCGGGAGCTCTCCTGGCGGTGCGACCTCGGTGAGGCAGCCGGGGTCGGCGGTCGCGGCGGGAGCGGCCAGGACCGGCAGCAGGGCACCCACCAGTGCGGCCACGGACAGGGTGGCAGCGCGACGGGCGGACGAGGGGACTGGCATCGGATGTTCCTCAGGTGGAGGCGGAGGGGTCGTTGCTACAACGCCCCAGTGCGCCCCAGGCTACGAATCCCTGGCCGTGCTCGCGGCGCTTCGCCCGAAGTCGCGCGGTGTGCCTCCGGCCCAGGCGCGGCGGGCGTCGACCAGGAGCATCACGACCACGGTGAGGATGAGCAGGTCGGCGAGGACGAAGGCGAGCGGCTCCAGACCGCTCACCCCGGCGCCGTAGACCAGGACGGGCAGCACCGCGACGACCACCGCGACCGTCCGCACGAGGAACCAGCGGCGGCGAGCCGCTGCGTCCTGGCCCACGGCGGCGGCGACGCCGAGCTCGTGGGCCAGCAGCACGGTGACCAGCAGCTGCGGCAGGCTCAGCGCCCAGGCGATCGAGGGGTCGGCGTCGCCCAGGGAGCCACTGACCTGCGGGAACCAGAGCACGGCCGCCAGCAGGCCGGCGACCACGGCCAGCCCGATCAGGACCGGACGCTGGCGGGTGGCGGTCTCGGCGGGCAGGCGGCCCAGGCCCGCGACGACCAGGGCCCAGCCCGCCCAGTCGGCCATCACGTCGTACCCACCGGTGGGGGCGACGAGGGCGACGAGGAGCAGCCCCGAGGCGACCAGGGACAACGGGGCCATGGCGGGCAGCCTACGACCTGGCCCGGCGCGGGCCGGGGAACGTGGCGCCGGTGACCACCCAGGCGTCGCTGCGCTCGCGGAGCACCAGCACGACCATGCGCGAACCCATGAAGACGGTCGTGTAGGCGATCCAGAGCGCCAGCAGGCCGCCCCAGGACGCGGCGAGCAGGGCGACCGGCAGGTAGACCACCAGCGTGACCACGCCGCCCAGCGCCAGGTAGCGCCCGTCGCCGGCGCCGATCAGCACTCCGTCGAGCACGAAGACGATCCCGGCCACCGGCTGGCCCAGCGCGGCGATCAGCAGCACCGGCACCAGTGCCTGGTGCACGGCCTCGTCGCGGCTGAAGAGGGGGCCGAGCAGCGGGCTGGCGGCGGCCAGCGCCAGTCCCGTGACCACGCCGACGACCACGCCCCAGCGCAGCATCCGACGGGTCAGCCGGCGGGTGGCCTCCACGTCGCCGGCGCCCAGGGTCCGGCCGGTGAGGGCCTGCGCCGCGATCGCGATGGCGTCGAGGACGAAGGCCAGGAAGCCCCACAGCGTCATCGCCAGCTGGTGGGTGGCGAGGTCGACGTCGAGCCCGGCGCCCGGTGCGGCGCCGAGGGTGACGGCGTACGTCGTGGCGAGGATGGCCGCGCGCAGGGTCAGGGTGCGCACCACGAGCGGCACGCCGGCCCGGGCGGCGAGGCGGATGCCGGGCAGGTCGGGGCTCAGCGGGGCGCCCTGGGCCCGGGCCCCGCGCACCACGACGGTGCCGAGCACCGCTGCGCTGAGGACCTGCGCGACCACGGAGCCGATCGCGGAGCCGGCGATGCCGAGACCGGCGGGGTAGACCAGGACCACGTTGAGGACGATGTTGAGGACGTTGCCGCCCACGGCGACGTAGAGCGGCGTGCGGGTGTCCTGCAGGCCGCGCAGCACCCCGGTGGCCGCCAGCATCACCAGCAGCGGGGTGGTGCCGAGGAAGGCGATGCGCAGGTAGGTGGTCGCCTGCTCGGTCACCTCGGGGCCGGCGCCGAACGCGGCGACCATCGGGCCGGTCAGCGCGACGCCGGCGATCGTCGTCACCAGTCCGATGCCGACGGCCAGCCAGAGCCCGTCGACGCCCTGGGCCAGGGCGCCCCGCAGGTCGCCGGCGCCCAGGCGGCGGGCGACGCTGGCGGTGGTGCCGTAGGCGAGGAAGACGCAGAGGCCGACGGCGGTCTGCAGGACCACCGCGGCGATGCCCAGGCCGGCGAGCTCGGGGGTGCCGAGGCGACCCACCACGGCGGCGTCGCCGAGCAGGAAGAGCGGCTCGGCGACCAGGGCCAGGAAGGCGGGGACCGCCAGCCGCCAGATCTCGCGGTCGGTGGCGCGGGGGTCGGTGCCGGCCGGTGGTGCGCTCACGAGCGGATCGTAGGCGCGAGGTCGTCCATACCGGTCGGCGGTGTCTTACCGAAACTGGGGACAAGTTGTGGACAGTGCGGTACTGGGCGCTATGTCGACAAACATCAGGGGTGTCCCGGGAGTGTCGGGGACGTGAACAAAATCAATGTCCGACAAATTTTCATCCACAGGTGTGGATGTGCGTTATCCCAGGTCAGACAGGGTGCTCCCAGGAGTTGACAGTAGTTCTCCACAGAACCGTCCCCAGGCTCTGCACACGCTGTCGCGTGTCCTCCACGGGACGGGCCAACTTATCCACAGGGCCTGTGGACAACCGGCTTTCCGATGCGGCCCCGGGACACGTACGGTCACGCGGACGAGGTCCACCGGACGTCGTCTCGGACCGGTCTCCACGCGGTGCGGCGCCGCTGTGTCGGTGCTCGCCCCTAGCGTCACGAGCACCGGCGCCAGCCGGCACGGGGTCGGCCCGGGGACCACGCAGGGGAGGGCACGTTGAGCGTCACCGAGCAGCAGGGCCGCACCGCAGAGGAGCCGCCGCCGTACGAGGACTGGGGCGACGGCCCGGTCTCCTACAAGCCCGGCGAGCGCCCGCGCAACGGACCCAACGACCGCACGCCGCCGCAGGACATGGCGGCCGAGCAGTCGGTGCTCGGCGCGATGCTGATCAGCAAGGACGCGATCAGCGAGGTCACCGAGCGGGTGCGGGGTGGCGACTTCTACCGCCCCTCCCACGAGACGATCCACGACGCGATCATCGACCTCTACGGGCGCAGCGAGCCGGTGGACATGGTCACGGTCGCGGCCGAGCTCCAGCGCCGCGGTGAGCTGCAGCGCGTCGGTGGCGCGCCCTACCTGCACACGCTGTCGGCGAACGTCCCGATCGCGGCCAACGCCGGCTACTACGCCGCCATCGTGCGCGAGAAGTCGGTGCTGCGCCGGCTCGTCGACGCCGGCACCAAGATCGTCCAGATCGGCTACGCCGGTGAGGGCGACGTCGACGACATCGTCGACCAGGCTCAGGCCGAGGTCTTCAAGCTCGCCGAGAAGCGTTCGGGTGAGGACTACGCGCCGCTCTCGGACATCATGGACGGGGTCCTCGACGAGATCGAGGCGATCGGCAACCGTGACTCCGGCATCTACGGCGTCCCGACCGGCTTCGCCGACCTCGACGAGCTGACCAACGGTCTGCACAAGGGCCAGATGATCATCGTCGCGGCGCGTCCTGCCATGGGGAAGTCGACGCTGGCTCTGGACTTCTGTCGGGCGGCGTCTATCCACAACAACCTGACCAGCGTGTTCTTCAGCCTCGAGATGACGCGCTCGGAGATCACGATGCGTCTGCTCTCCGCCGAGGCGAAGGTGCCGCTGAACCACATCCGCAACGGCGCGATGGGCGACGACGACTGGACCAAGCTGGCCCGCAAGATGGGCGAGGTCTCCTCGGCGCCGGTCTTCATCGACGACAGCCCGAACATGACGATGATGGAGATCCGCGCCAAGGCGCGACGGCTCAAGCAGAAGCACGACCTGCAGCTGATCGTCATCGACTACCTGCAGCTGATGAGCTCGGGCAAGAAGGTCGAGTCGCGCCAGCTCGAGGTCTCGGAGTTCTCCCGCCAGATCAAGCTGCTCGCCAAGGAGCTCGAGGTCCCGATCATCGCGCTGTCGCAGCTCAACCGTGGCTCCGAGCAGCGCGCCGACAAGCGCCCGGCGATGAGCGACCTGCGTGAGTCGGGCTCGATCGAGCAGGACGCCGACATGGTGATCCTGCTGCACCGCGAGGACGCCTACGAGAAGGAGTCGACCCGCCCCGGCGAGGCCGACCTGCTCGTCGTCAAGCACCGCAACGGTCCCACCCGGGACATCACGGTGGCCTTCCAGGGCCACTACTCCCGCTTCGTCGACATGGCCCACTGACCGCGGCGGCTGCCGCCGATCGGTGAGCCTGCCGTGGGTGGACCAGGTGTGCAGCAGCTCTCAGGACCGGCGGAGCGGACGTCGATCTCAGCTCGCCCCGGCCATCGGCTGGCAGACCAGACCACCCGTGCTGGTCGTGTGGTCGGCTTCGGCACTGTCGTAGAGCGTCCACGCACGCGACTTGGGGTTCACCACGCAGAATCCGAAGGACGAGGCAGACCCCTTCCCGGGCAGTGCCTGGTAGATCTGGATCAGGTTGCCGTCAGTGAACTCGAACCCGGACTCCTCTGCGAACCGCATGAGCGACGCATGGTTCCTCGGATAGGCCTGCGATTCGGTGTGGTGCGCCCGTAGGAGGCGCGCCAGGGCGGACGCGTCGCGGCGCGTGGCCCTCTCGGCCGAGGACGCGCCGTCAGCCTGCGGGTCGGCCGTCCGGGGAGGGGCAGGCTCGGCAGGAGTGTCGGCGCCGCACCCCGCCAGCACCACGGCGGACAGGGCGGCGGCGAGCAGCGGAGACTTCATCACGTCGCCGATCATGCCGTGGGAGAGGCTGGCCGGCGAGCCGACCACGAGACGAGCAGCGAGGCCGGGTGGCTGCGTCCACTGAGGCCAGCGTCGGTCAGAGGGCGTCGAGCAGGCGCAGCGCCCGTTCCAGCACCAGGGCCGTGGCTGCCGGGTCGAACGCGGGGAGCGAGGAGTCGGTGAAGAGGTGCTCCTCGCCGGGGTAGAGGAACAGCTCCGCCGCCTCGGTCGACGCCACCAGCTCCCGAGCGGCGTCGATGTCGCCGCCCTCCTCGGCGAAGAACGGGTCGGCGTCCATGCCGTGGACCTGGACCGGGACCCCCTCCGGCCACCGCTCGCCAAACTCCGAGACCGGCAGGCAGGCGTGCAGCAGCAGCGCGCCGCGCGCGTCCGCGCGCGTCTGGGCCAGCCGTTGGGCGGGCATCACCCCGAGCGAGAACCCGGCGTAGACGGCCGAGGAGTGACCCTCGGCAGCGGCCACGCCACGCTCGAGGAGGGTGTCGAAGCCGACCTCGCGGGCGTGGGCCATGCCGTCCTCGATCGTGGTGAAGGTACGGGCGTCGAAGAGGTCCGGGGTGTGCACGGTGTGCCCCGCCCGCCGGAGCTCGTCGGCGATGGACACCACTCCCGCGGTGAGTCCCTGGACGTGGTGGAACAGGACGATCGTGGACATGGCTCTCCTTGCCTGGCGAATGATCCAACAAGATGGAACGTTCTGGAACGGTAGTCTGGTCAGGCCATGTCCAGCAACCCCCCTCCTCCCGACTACGAGCTCGCCGACCGGCTCGTGCTCACGTCACCGGCGCAGGTCAGTGCCCTCAGCAACCCGCTGCGGACGACGGTCCTCGGTCTGCTCCACGAGCGGGCGGCCACCATCACCGAGCTGGCCACCGCGGTGGGCCGACCCAAGAGCACGGTCGCCCACCACGTCAAGGTGCTGACCGAGGCGGGGCTGGTGCGCGTCGTGCGGACCCGGCGGGTGCGCGCCATCGAGGAGCGCTTCTACGGCCGCACCGCGCGGATGTTCCACGTCCGTGCCGAGCAGGGGGGCGAGGGCGCGACCCTGCCGCGGGACTTCAACGACCTCGAGGTGGCCGCGCGGGAGTCGGCGCCCGCGTTCGCCGACGGGCGGTTGTGGGGCTTCGTCCGGCACGCGCGCCTGCCCGAGGAGCGCGCCGTCGAGTTCTGGGAGCGGATGGCCGCGCTGGTGCGCGAGTTCGACGAGCTGCCCCGCTCCGGCGACACCGTCTACGGCTTCGCCGTCGGCATCTACCCGACGGCCCACCCGCGGCTCCCCGAGGTCGCGGGGGACTGACCTCCGCCCGCTCAGCGGACGTGCCGCAGGCCCTCCTCGATCGGGGTGTCGCCGTCGTTGAACGGGATCGTCAGCCCGGCGACGGCAGCGGGGTCGGCGCCGGCGACCGCACGGATGACGGCCGCGACGTTGCCGCGCGACACCTCGCCAGCGTCGGCGGAGCGCACGTCGATCCTGCCGGTGGTCGGCCCCTCGGTGAGCGCGCTGGGCTTGAGGATCGTCCACTTCAGGGCCGACTCCTCGAGGTGGGTGTCGGCGGCGGCCTTCGCCTCGGCGTAGTGGAAGAACGCGTTGTCGGCGGGGACGCCGTGATCGGGTCCGGCGCCGAAGTAGGAGACCATCACGTAGCGCTCGGCCCCGGCCGCTGCGGCGGCGTCCATCGAGCGGATCGCGGCGTCGCGGTCCACGGCGTACGTCTTCTCGGCCGATCCGCCCCCGGCGCCTGCCGACCACACGACCAGGTCGTGGCCACGCAGCAGGTCCTCGAGCTCGCGCTGCTGCATGGACGCCACGTCGGCGACCGCGGGCTCCGCGCCCAGCTTGCTGATCGCGGCCGACTGGTCCGGGTCACGGATCACCGAGGTGACCTCGTGACCGTCCTCGACCAGCAGCGGCGTCGCCTTGCGGGCCACCTTGCCGTGTCCTCCGATGATGATGATGCGCGTCATGCGTCCTCCTCGATGATCGTGGGGGACGGGCCGCCGCGGGGCGACCCGACTCTGTGCCGGCACCGCCGGCTCCGGCCCGACCTCGGGCCGCGTCCCGATTGTGGCCAGGAAGGCGCTTCGGGAACACACCCGGAGGTGCCCTCCAGCACCCGGCGTGACGTGTGCTCTGATGTCGCCGACGAGAGGAGCGCCGCATGCCGACGCTGACGCACGACGGACCGCTGTGGACCATCCACTTCGGGGACGACGAGAACCGCTTCACCCCCGCCTTCCTCGACGAGGTGGACGGCTTCCTCGACGACCTCGCGTCCTCCACCGAGCCGGCGGCGCTGATCACCACCGGTGACGGCAAGTTCTACTCCAACGGCCTGGACCTGGAGTGGCTCGGCGCGCACCCCGACCGCCTCGGCGAGTACGTCGGCCGCGTCCACGGCCTCTTCGAGAAGGTGCTGACCCTGCCGGTGCCCACCGTCGCCGCCCTCAACGGTCACGCCTTCGGTGCCGGCGCGATGCTGGCCATGGCCCACGACCACCGGGTGATGCGCGAGGACCGCGGCTACTTCTGCTTCCCCGAGGTCGACATCCACATCCCGTTCACCCCGGGCATGAACGCGCTGATCATGGCCAAGCTGACCCCGCGGGCCGCGATGGACTCGATGACCACCGGTCACCGGTTCCCCGGCGCGGACGCGGCGGCGGCCGGCATCGTCGACGTCGCCACCGGCCTCGAGGACCTGCCCGAGGCCGCGGCCGCGCGGGTGCGGCACCTGGCCGGCAAGGACCGGGCCACGATGGCCACCATCAAGCAGCGGATGTTCGCCGACGTCGTCGCCGCGCTGCGGCTCGCCGAGGTCTGAGCGGGCTCAGCCGCCACCGAGGGCGGCCGCCTCGGCGACGGTGCCGACCACCGTCGGGCGCAGCCCGTCCCCGCAGTCGGGGTCGGGCAGCGTCGACTCGGGGTCGACCACCGTCACGCTGCAGCCCTCCACGCTGAGCCGGCGTACGGTCTCGAGCAGCATCCGGCGCGCCACCGCGTTGATGGAGTGCACCCTCGTGAGGTCGAGCACGACCGCGTCGGAGAGCTGGCCCGCGGCATCGGCCTCGGCGAGGTCGCGCACCAGCCGCTCGGTGCCGGCGAACTGCAGGGAGCCGTGCAGCGAGAACACCTTCGCGGCGCTGCCGTCGACCTGCTGGACGGTGTGCATCCTCCTGATGGTCGCGCGCACCGGCTGGGGGGCGTCCATCATGTGCAGCCCCATGTCGGCCGAGAGGTGGCGGCACACCTCGACGCCGCGGACGCTGGAGCCGTGCGGGTCGAGGCGCGGCGAGAAGGCCGCGATGCCGAGCTGGCCGGGCAGTGCTCCGATGATCCCGCCCGACACGCCGCTCTTGGCGGGGAAGCCGACGGTCGAGATCCAGTCGCCGGCGGAGTCGTACATGCCGCAGGTGGCCATCACGCTCATCACCTGGCGGGCCACCCACTCCTCGACGACCTGCTCCTCGCTCACCGGGTGCACGCCACCGTTGGCCAGCGTGGCGGCCATCAGCGCCAGGTCGCGCGTGCTGACGCGCACCGAGCACTGCCGGGTGTAGGCGGCCACGACGTCCTCGGGGTCCTCGGTGATCGAGTCACGGCTGCGCAGCATGTTGGCGATGGCGTAGTTGCGGAAGGCCGTCGCCGTCTCCGACCCGTACGCCGCCTCGTCGACGTCGAGGGGACGCCCGGCGAAGGCGGACAGCCCGGCCAGCACCTGGTCGCAGCGACCCTGCGGGTCGCCCGGGTCCCCGAGCATGGTGTGCACGACGATCGCGCCGGCGTTGATCATCGGGTTCAGCGGCCGACCGGAGCCCTTCTCGAGGGACAGCTCGTTGAACGCCTCGCCCGACGGCTCGACGTCCACCTGGTCCAGGACCGCCTCGAGCCCGCGCTGCTGCAGCGCCAGCGCGTAGACGAACGGCTTCGAGATCGACTGGATCGTGAAGCGCGACTCGCAGTCGCCGGCCTCGTAGACCGCGCCGTCGACGGTGGTGAGCGCCACGCCCAGGCGGTCGGGATCGACCTGGGCCAGCTCGGGGATGTAGTCGGCGACGGCGCCGGAGGTGTCGGCGCCGCAGGCGCTCAGCACCTCGTGCAGGTAGTCCGGGATGGGGGAGTCCACCCGGGCAGGATGCCGTCTGCGCCGCACCACGTGTCAATCGCGCCCCGTGGTGGGATGGGGTCATGGACGTCACCGCTGCCCTGGCCCGCTGGCACGAGGTCGCCGAGGCGGGTGACGCCTCGCGGCTGCCGGCCCTCGTCGCCGAGGACGGGGTCTTCCGGTCCCCGGCGGTGCACACGCCCCAGGAGGGTCGCGACGCCGTGGTGGGCTACCTGAGCGCCGCCTTCACGGTGCTCGGGCCGCAGCTGCGCTACCTCCGCGAGTGGGTGGGCCCCGACTCCGCGATCCTGGAGTTCAGCGCCGTCGTCGGTGGCAAGCAGGTCCACGGCATCGACATGATCACCTGGGACGACGCCGGGCTGATCCGTGACTTCACGGTCATGGTGCGCCCGCTCCAGGGCCTGCAGGCGGTCATCGAGGAGATGGGCGCCGAGCTGGTGCGGATGCTCGAGGCCGCCGGCGACTGATCGCCGTCACCACCACCTACACCCCGACCCGGGGCTCCGCAGGGCCGCGTCAGCGACCCGCCCAGCGCTGCACGGCGCGGTAGACCGGCTTGGGCTTCAGCCCGGGGGTCATCAGGCCGTAGCCCTTCATGTGCCGCCCGGCGTCGGTGCGGGCCCGGTCGTTGTAGAGGAAGGCCTTCTTCACGAAGGGGAACTGCTTGCGCAGCGCCTCGAGCGCGGCCACGGTGAAGGTGCCCTGCTGGCGCCGGCTGACGCCGCGCTCCCACGGCTGCTCGCCGCCGCGGTCGGAGTGCGAGGACCAGCCGAACTCGGTGACCCACACGGGGCGGGTGTCGCCGTGGCGACGCATCAGGGCGCGCACCTCCGCGAGGTGGCTGAACTCCCACTGCGACTCGCCCGACCCCGACATCGGGCCGGTGTCGGAGGGCGACTGGTACGGGTGGGTGGCCAGCACGTCGAAGCAGGCGCCCGCGCCGGCGTCGTACGCGGCCTCGATCCACTCCGAGTCGTTGTGCATCGTGCCGCCGAAGACGAGCTGCGGGCCGCCCGCGGTCGCGGGGCGCACGGCGTCGTGGGCCGCGCAGAGCAGGTCGGCGTACGCCGCCGGGTCGGCGCCGGCGAGGAAGTCCTTCGAGTTCGGCTCGTTCCAGACCTCCCAGGCCTGCACCTGCCCGGCCCAGCGGTCCGCGGCCCAGGCCAGCGCCCGGCCGTAGTCGCGGGGGTCGGCCGGCAGCGAGCGCTCGCCGGCCTCGGGGCCGGCCCAGCCGGGGGTGAGCCAGAAGGTGGCGAGCACCTTCAGCCCCCGCTCCGATGCCATGTCGACGACCCGGTCGACGAACCGCACACCCCAGCCGGCGGGGTCGATGCGCCCGGCGGTCGGCTGGATCATCGCCCAGGACATGTCCAGGCGGACCCAGCCCGCGCCCATGTCGACGAGCCGGTCGAGCACCCCGGCCCGGTCGGCGTCGGAGTAGGACGACCACAGCCCGTGGAACTGCACACCGAGCTCGGGAGGGGGGTTGTCGCGGCGACGGCGCTCCTGGGTGCGCGCGGCGAGCGGGGCGGCGGACACGGGCCCGAGCGCGACGGTGGACGACTCGACGGGCGCGACGGGGGCGGCGGGGGCGCCGGCGGGCACGGACAGCGACGCGGTGACCAGGGCACCGGTCAGGGCCGTGAGCAGGGCGCCGCGACGGTGCCGGCGGGGGGCGGGGCTGGTCGCAGCGCGGTGGGGGGATCGCACAGGTGGCTCCGGGGGGAGGAGGGGGATGGTTCAGGGGGGGGTGGAGAAGGGGGGATGGTGCGGGGGAAGGTCAGATCTTCGTCAGCGGAGCCCGGACCCCGCCTCCACCGATCGGACATCCTTGGGTGGTGGAAGGTAAAACGTGCCAGGAGCCTCGAGGTCACGCACGGGTTCCGTGAGCCCGCGGGCCGGGCTCAGGCGGCCGGCAGCAGGACCTGGACCGACGTGCCCTGCCCGGGCGTCGACCGGAGGTCGATCGTGCCTCCGTGGCGCTCGACCACCCGGCGGGTGATCGCCAGGCCCAGCCCGCTGCCGGGCACCTCGCCGCCGTCGGGCTGGGCCGAGCGGGTGAACTCGTCGAAGACGGTGGCCTGGTCGGCCAGCGGGATGCCGTGGCCGGTGTCGGTGCAGGTCAGCGACACCCGGTCGCCGACGGTGCTCGTCGTGAGGCGCACCGACCCGCCGGGCGGGGTGTACTTCAGGGCGTTGCTCAGCAGGTTGGAGACCACCATCGCCAGCTCGGCAGGATCCCCCTCCGTGTGGCAGGGCTCCTCGGCCCCGTCGACGGTCAGGGTGATGTCGCGGCGCTGGGCCTGGACGGCGGCGAGCTCCTGCGCCTCGGCCACCAGCTCGCGCAGGTCGACCCGGCGACGGGCCGGCAGCTGCTCGGGGTCGCTGACGCGGGCCAGGCTCAGGAGGCTCTCGACCAGCGCCTCCATCCGGCGTGCGGCCCGGCTGATGGAGCTCACGCTGCGCTCGACCTGGTCCGACTGCGCGGGCGTGTCCTGGAGGATCTCCACGTGGCCCAGGATGGAGGTGAGCGGGTTCTTCAGCTCGTGGGTCACCGCCGCGTTGACCTGCTCGCGGTAGCGGCTGGACTCCCGCAGTCCTGCGGCGAGCTCGTGCTCCCGCTGCAGGGCGCGGGCGCGGTGGATGGCCAGCCCGGCCTGCACGGCGTACATCTCCAGCACCTGGCGGGCGAGCTCGTCGGGCCGTCGGCCGTCGATGGGCAGATCGACACCGAGCACCCCCACCAGCTCCCCGTTGGGGCCGTGCAGCGGCGCGTGGAGCGCGTCCATGGGGTGCCAGGCGTCCGGGCCCGTGAGCGCCTCGACCCGGGGGACCCAGGTGCTCACCACGTCGTCGGGCAGGCGGTCGTGGGGGACGAAGCGCAGCTGCCCCCACTGGTCGGCGATCTCGAACTCCTCGAGGAACTCCTCCACCCGCACCCGGCGCCCGCTCATGGTGCGTGCGGCCTCCTCGTCACCGGCGACCGCGAGCACCTCGAGGAAGCCGTCGTCGTCGAGGTAGTTGACCGCGGCGATCTGGAAGCCCAGCACGTCGACGACGCCCTGGGCGACGAGCTGCAACAGCTCGGAGAGGGTCCCGGCGCTGCTGATGCTGGTGAGCAGGGCGTGCAGCTCGCGCAGCATCACGACCTCGCGGGGGACCTCGGGCCCGCCGCTCGTCCGCGGGCTCACGGCTCGACCTCGGCGAGGTGGAGCACCGCGTCCCCCGAGCTCACCAGCGGTGCCTCGGTGCGGCCCACCACGATGCCCGCGCGGTCGGCGTGCACCAGTCGCACCCGCTTGCCGAAGGAGTCGAAGAGCCCGCCCAGGCGCTCGCCCTTCTCGACACGCTGGCCCAGCTCGGCCTCCAGGTGCAGCATCCCGGTGCCTCGCGCGCGCACCCAGCCGCTGCGCCAGCTCTCGAGGCTGGCCGGCGGCGGCTCCTCGTCGACGGGCCCGGTCATCTCCAGCGCCGCGAGCACGCGTCGTACGCCGCGCACGCCGGCGTCGATCGCCCACGGGTCCATCCGCCAGGCCTCGCCGGCCTCGTAGAGCAGCACCTTGGCGCCCTCCTCGCGCGCGGCGTGGCGCAGCGAGCCGTCCCGCAGCCGCGCGTGCATCATCACGGGCGCCGCGAACGCCTCGGCCAGGCGACGGGTCTCGGGGTCCTCGAGGTCGGTGCGGATCTGCGGCAGGTTGGTGCGCCGGTCGGAGCCGGTGTGCAGGTCGATGCCCACCGAGCACTTGGCGACGACCTCGGTCATCATCAGGTGCGCGATGCGACCGGCCAGCGAGCCGCGGGCCGAGCCGGGGAAGGACCGGTTGAGGTCGCGGCGGTCGGGCAGGTAGCGGCTGCCGGTCATGAAGCCGAGGACGTTGACGATCGGGATCGCGATCAGCGTGCCCCGCAGGGTGCGCGGGTCGAGGTCGGCGAGCACCTGGCGCACCACCTCGACGCCGACGGCCTCGTCGCCGTGGATGGCGGCGTCGATCCAGACGGTGGGGCCGTCCTCGCGCCCGTGCACGACGCGGACCGGCAGGTCGACCTCGGCACCGGTCACCAGGCGGGTGATCGGGAGCGCGAGCGACTGGGCGCGCCCCGGGCGCACCCGCACGGGGCCGATCTCGAACGACGGGCGGGCCACGTCAGCGGCCCCGGTTGCGGCGGCGGACGGTGACCGGCGGGCGGGCGCCGCGGTAGGAGTGGCCGGGGTCCACGACGAAGCCCTGGCGCAGCGCCTCACGCCCCACGAGCAGCCGGAAGCCCATCTCGTCGCGGCGGCTCAGGCTCATCTCGACGGTGACGGTGCGCCCGACGAGGGTGAGCGCCATCGGCACCACCAGCCGCTCCTCGACGTGGCCGGAGGACGAGCGGACCTCTCGACGGTCCAGCACGGGGCTCTCGACCAGCACGGCGTCCTCGTCGGTGGCCTGCCAGGGGTGCACGGAGAAGCGCACGAGCTGCTGGCCGTCGCGCTCGAGCTCCTCGAGGTCGAAGGCGTGGATCGCCGAGGTCCGGGCCCCCGTGTCGAGCTTGGCCTTCATCCACTCGACACCGGCATCGGGCAGGCTGACCCACTCCCGCCACCCCGCCAGGGTGTAGGAAAGGTCCGTCTCCACCGTCGCCTCTCAGTCTGGAACCCATGAAACTCGCGATCCTGTCCCGCGCGCCCCGGTCGTACAGTACGCAGCGCCTGCGCACCGCGGCCCTCGACCGGGGTCACGAGGTCAAGGTGCTCAACACGCTGCGTTTCGGCATCGACCTCGCCGGTGACGAGCCGGACCTGCAGTTCCGGGGCAAGCGGCTCTCGCACTACGACGCCATCCTGCCGCGCATCGGCAACTCGATCACGTACTTCGGCACCGCCGTGGTGCGCCAGTTCGAGCAGATGGACGTCTACACGCCCAGCACGTCGTGGGGGATCACGAACTCGCGCGACAAGCTGCGCGCGACCCAGATCCTGTCCCGGCACCACATCGGGATGCCGGCCACGACCTTCGTGCGCGACCGGGCCGACGTCATCGCCGCCATCGAGCGGGTCGGCGGGGCGCCGGTGGTGATCAAGCTCCTGGAGGGCACCCAGGGCATCGGGGTCATCCTGGCGCCCACCCTCAAGGTCGCCGAGGCGATCATCGAGACCCTGCACAGCACCCGGCAGAACGTGCTCATCCAGCGCTTCGTCGCCGAGAGCAAGGGCCGCGACATCCGCGCGCTGGTGGTCGGCGACCGGGTGGTGGCGGCGATGCGCCGGGTCGCGCAGGGCGACGAGTTCCGCTCCAACGTGCACCGCGGCGGCACCGTCGAGCCGGTCACCCTGGACGCCGACTACGAGCGCGTGGCGGTGCGGGCCGCGCAGATCATGGGGCTGCGGGTCGCCGGCGTCGACATGCTCGAGGGCAACGACGGTCCCCTGGTGATGGAGGTGAACTCCTCGCCCGGGCTCGAGGGCATCGAGCGCGCCACCGACCTAGACGTCGCCGGCTCGATCATCGACTTCATCGACAACCAGGTCGCCTTCCCCGAGATCGACGTGCGCCAGCGGCTCACGGTCTCGACCGGGTACGGCGTCGCCGAGATCGCGGTGCAGGCCGCCTCCGACCTCGTGGGCAAGACCCTGGGCGAGTCGGGGCTGCGCGAGCGCGACATCTCGGCGCTGACGCTGCAGCGCGGCACCAGCGTCATCCCGAACCCGCACAGCCGGCACGTGCTCGAGGCCGGTGACCGGCTGCTGTGCTTCGGCAAGCTCGAGGAGATGCGCTCGATGATCCCGGGCCGACGCCGCCGGACCCGCAAGGTCAAGCGGCTTCCCGCCGAGCCGATCCACGAGGGCTGAACCCGCGAGGCCTGAGCGGCTGCGGGGGCGGCGTACGGCAGGGTAGGGGCATGCACTACGTCGGCATCGACCTCGCCTGGGGCCAGCGCGCTCCCACCGGGGTCGCGGTGCTGGACCCCGAGGCGCGGCTGCTGCACGTCTCGGCGCAGCGCACCGACGACGAGGTGGCCGCGGCCGTCGAGGGCGTGGTGGCCGGCGGGCCGTGCCTGGTGGCGATCGACGCCCCGCTGATCGTGCGCAACGCCACCGGCAACCGCGGCTGCGAGGCCGCGCTGAACAAGGACTTCGCGCGCTTCGACGCCGGTGCCCACCCGGCGAACACGGGCAAGCCCGAGTTCGCCGAGACCCCGCGCGGCGCCCGGATCGCCGGTCAGCTGCGTCTCGACCTCAACCCCCGGTCCGGCCGGCAGCGGCGCGCGATCGAGGTCTACCCGCACCCGGCCACGGTCGCGCTGTTCCGGCTCGGGCGCAGCCTGAAGTACAAGAACAAGGCCGGGCGCGACCTCGAGGGCCTGCGCAGCGAGCTGCTCGCGCTGATGGGCTACCTGGAGACCGTCGTGGTCACCGCCGGCGAGCCGTGGACCCGGCTGCGCGCCGACGTCGAGGGCGCCACCCGCAAGAGCGAGCTGCGCGTCGTCGAGGACCAGGTCGACGCCGTGGTGTGCGCCTACGTCGGGCTCTTCGCCGACCTGCACCCCGACGCGACCACCACCTACCTGGGTCCCGAGGGCTCCTGGGAGAACGGCTACGTCGTCGTCCCGACCCTCCCCGACGACCTCGAGCCCAGCCCGCGGCGCAGCCGGCCGCGCACCGACCCGGTCCAGGCCGCCACCCAGGCGTACGCCGCGCGCCTGCCGCAGCTGCGCGACGCCGGGGAGCGCTACGTGCGGCTGGTCCAGTCGCTGCTCGACGAGGCCGGCATCAACTACCTCTCCGTCACCGGGCGCACCAAGTCGGTCGGCTCGTTCGCGGCCAAGGCGGCCCGCAGCGTCGACGGCCGGCCGGGGAGCCGGCCGCTCTACCGCGACCCGCTGACCGAGGTCACCGACCAGCTCGGGGTCCGGGTCATCACCTACGTCCAGCGCGACGTCGAGACGGTGGCCGACCTGGTCCGCGACCAGCTCGTCGTCCACGACGACCGTGACATGGGCCGGGAGACCGCCAGCGAGGGTCGCTTCGGGTACTCCAGCCGGCACCAGGTCGTCGGCCTCGACGGCGCTCGCGAGGGCGACCCGGAGTGGTCGTCGCTGCGCGGGCTGGTCGCGTCGGTGCAGATCCGCACCGTCCTGCAGCACGCGTGGGCGGAGTTCGAGCACGACATCCGCTACAAGGGCGTCGTCCCCGAGGAGCACGAGCGCGACTTCGACCGCCGCTTCACCCTCGCCGCCGGGCTGCTGGAGCTGGCCGACCGGGAGTTCTCCACGATCCGCGACCGGCTCCAGGCCACCGACCCGCGCGCCGGCGACGACGAGGTCGCCGAGCCCGACGCCGACCCGCGCCTCGACCCGCGTGAGCTGGCAGCCTTCCTCGCCGGGCAGTACGCCGATGCCGGCTGGTCGCGCACCGACCACTACGCGTGGATCTCCGGGTTGCTGCTCGAGCTGGGCGTCACCAGCCTCGGCGAGCTCTCCGAGGCGCTGGTCGCCGTCGACGAGGCCGACATCAACCAGCGCATGGACTACCGCTACCCCCCGGGTGCGGTGCGCCGGCTCGACGACGCGCTGCTGGCGTCGTACGCCGAGAGCTACGTGGAGCTGCACGGCAACGCCCACCGCGTCGACCTGCTGCGTGCCCGGCTGGCCAAGCTGCGCGACTGACCCTGCGGCTCAGACGCGGACCAGCACCTGGTCGAGCCGCTTGCGCTCCAGGGCCGGGACCTCGGCGTCCGGTGCGGGATGGCCGACCGCGACGACGACGAACGCGCGCTCCTCGGGCGGGCGACCGAGGACCTCGCCGAGGAACTTCATCGGGCTCGGGGTGTGGGTCAGGGTCGCGAGCCCGGCCTGGTGCAGCGCGGCCAGCAGGAACCCGACGGCGATCCCCACCGACTCCTTGACGTAGTAGGGCTTGGGCGAGTCCGGGCCCTGGTGCACCTCGAAGACCACGACCAGCGCGGCCGCGTCGGTGAGGAACGGCTTGGTGGCGTCGGTGCCGAGGTGGGCGAGGGCCTGCAACCACTCCTCGGAGGCGCGACGGCCGTAGAACTCGCGCTCCTCGGCCTCCGCCGCCTCGCGCAGGCGCCGGCGGACGGTGGGGTCGGTGACCACGACGAAGCGCCAGGGCTGCACGTGCGCCCCGCTGGGCGCGCTGGCGGCGGCGCGGACCGCGTCCTCGAGGACGCCCGCGGCGACCGGGCGGGACGAGAAGTCCCGGACCGTGCGCCGACGCACCAGGTCGTCGGCGAAGGCCGCGACCCGGGCGCGGGCCTCGTCGTCGGGCAGGGACAGCTGCGGCGCGGGGACGGTGTCGGGCACCGGCCCAGCCTCGCAGAGCCTGGCTCAGTCCTGGTCGCGCAGCCGCAGACCGGCGGCCTCCGCGGCCAGGTCGGCCAGCTCGGCCCCGGCACCGTCGTAGAGCTGGAAGCCGGTCTGGGCGCCGAGCGCGCGGGCCTGGCGCAGGTCGGCGTCGTACTGCGTGACGACGGCGATGGTCCCGGTGAAACCGGCTGCGCGCAGCTGCTCGAGCGCGTCGACGTTGTTGCCGTGGAACGGCATCGCCAGCAGCACCACGCGCACGTCACCGGTGTGCAGCCGCTCGTAGAACTCCGGGTCGGTGGCGTCGCCCTCGATGAGGTCCACACCCTCCTCGACCAGGCGCGCCACCCGGTCGCCGGAGGTCTCGACACCGACCGTGGCCAGGCCGTGGACCTGCTGGAGCCGGTCGTAGGCCGCGCGGCCGACCCGGCCCATCCCGAGCACCACCGCCTCGGCGTGGCCCACGTCGATCGGCCGGTCCTCCGGGTGCAGGCGCTGCTCGGGCCGCTCGCGGACCAGCCGCGACAGGGCCTTGACGAGGTACTCAGGGCGCCTGCCCACGGCGGTGCCGACGACGAAGCTGGCCGCGATCGCGGTGGCCAGGGTGGCCAGCCAGTCCTCGCCCAGCACGTCGGCCGAGGCCGCGACCGCCACGATCAGCCCGAACTCGGAGAAGTTCGCGAGCGTGGAGCCGGTGAGGACCGACGTACGCCGTCGCAGCCCGGCGGTGCCGAGCAGCGCGGCGAAGCCCACGGCCTTGAGCGGCAGCAGCACCACCACGAGCACGAGGGCGACCAGGAGGTGCTCCAGGGTGGGCAGGGCGCCGATCCCGATGGAAACGAAGAAGCCGACCAGCAGCAGGTCCTTGACGGTGAAGATGCTCTTCGCGAGCCCCATCGCGCCGGGCCGGCCGGCCAGCATCATGCCGATGACCAGGGCACCCAGGTCGCCCTTGAGGCCGACGGCCTCGAAGAGCGCGTAGCCGGGCACCAGGGCCAGCACCAGGCCGAAGAGCGGGCGCAGCTCGTCGTGGCCGATGCGGGCCAGCACGGTGCGCAGCACCCACGCCCCGGGCAGCAGGAGCAGCAGCAGCAGGGCCCAGGGGGACGGCGGCTTCCCGGAGGAGGCGGCCAGGTAGGCGACCGCGGCGAGGTCCTGGACCACGAGCACCCCGATGGCGGTCCGGCCGCCCAGGGAGCGGCTGGCGCTGCGGTCCTCGAGGATCTTGACCACGAAGACGGTGCTGGAGAACGACAGGGCGAACCCGACGAGGACCCAGGTGCGCCAGTCGCTGCCCGCGAGCAGGGCGGTGCCGCTCAGGCCGATGGCCGCCACGACGGCGGCCCCGATCAGGGTGGAGGCGACCATGTGCACGGTCGCGGTGACCCACACCTCGCGCTGGGCGAGCTGGCGCAGGTCGATCTTGAGCCCGACGCCGAACAGCAGGAGGGTGACGCCGAGGTCGGCCGAGACCTCGAGCGCCGGCACCGAGGCGACCCCGAGCACGTTGAGCACGAACCCGGCCACGAGGAAGCCCAGCAGCGGCGGCAGCCGCACCAGCGCCGCGGCCATGCCGCCGAGCAGCGCCACGACGAGGATCGCCGTCATGTCCTCCATGGGGGTCCCTCCCGCAGGCTGGGTCGATTCTTCCAGCCACGGGGGTCTCCCCGCTCGTCAGGGCGGGCGCGGACCCGCGACCCGGCCCAGATGTCGCGCCCACCCGGCCCAGATGTCGCGCCGGGTCAGGAGCGGGCGCGGGCGACCTGACGGGTGGAGAGCGGCCTGGCACGCTGGGGCCGTGATCCGTCCCGTAGGCCGCTCGCTCGGTCTCGTCGCCCTGGTGACGTCGCTCCTGGTCGGCTGTGGCGGCGACCCGGACCCCGGGCAGCGCGCGAACGCCCCCAGCGCCACGACCCGCACCGGCTCGCCGGCCGACGACCTCGCCCCAGGGGACGCGGCGGGGCTCTCGTCCGAGGAGATCAGCACCGGGCTGACCAGCCCCTGGGGCCTGGCCGCGACCCGGGAGGGGACCGTGCTGCTCAGCGAGCGGGACACCGGACGGCTCCTGCGCCTGGAACCTGCCACCGGCGAGACCGAGGCACTGCGGACGCTGCCCGACGTCGTGCCGGGTGGCGAGGCGGGCCTCCTGGGCCTGGCGCTGACGCCCGACGAGTCGGCGCTGCTGGCCTACTACACCGTCGAGGCGACCAGCAGGATCGTCTCGATGCCCTGGGACGGTGAGCGGCTGGGCGAGCCCGTGGTGCTGCTGGAGGGCATCCCCGGAGGTGCCGGCTTCCACCAGGGCGGGCGGCTGGTCATCGGGCCCGACGAGCTGCTCTACGTGGGGACCGGTGACAACGGCGTCCCCGGGTCCGCACAGGACACCGGCTCCCTCTCCGGCAAGGTGCTGCGGTTGGGCCTCGACGGACGTCCCGCCCCCGGCAACCCTTTCGACAACGAGGTCTTCAGCTACGGCCACCGCAACGTCGAGGGGCTCGCCTTCGACGACCAGGGCCGGCTGTGGGCCTCGGAGTTCGGGGCGAACGCCTACGACGAGCTCAACCTGATCGAGGCGGGTGCCAACTACGGGTGGCCGCAGGTCGAGGGCAGCGGAGGCGAGGCCGGCCTCACCGACCCCGTGGTCGTCTGGAGCACCGCCGACGCCTCACCCTCGGGCCTGGCCTTCTGGGACGGGTCGCTGTGGATGGCGGCCCTGCGCGGCGAGCGGCTGTGGGAGGTACCGCTGACGGGTGCCTCGGCCTCGGACCAGCCCTCCGCCGACCTGGTCGAGCAGCCGGTGGGCCACTACGCCGGCGAGCTCGGTCGGCTGCGCAGCGTCCTCGCCCTGCCCCGCGACGGCGGCCCGGGGGAGAGCGGCCTCCTCCTGGCGACCTCCAACACCGACGGCCGCGGCGAGGTCCGTGACGGCGACGACCGGGTGCTGCTCCTGCGTCGCTGAGCGCGACCCGGCCCAGATGTCGCGTCCACCCGGCCCAGATGTCGCGTCCACCCGGCGCAGATCTCGCCCGGGATCAGCCGGGCAGGGAACGGACGATGTGCGCCGACTGGACCGGACATCTGCGCCGACTCGGCGAGATATCCGGGCCGGGTCAGGAGGAGGCGCGGGCGAACTGGCGGGTGGAGAGCGGCACGAAGACCAGCAGGATCAGCACCACCCAGAGCAAGGTGTAGAGCGCCGGGTGCTGCATCGACCAGGCGTCGGGCAGCGGGGTGGAGGGGTCGATGTTGCCGAACAGCTCGCGGCTGGCCTGGGTCAGCGCCGAGACCGGGTTCCACAGCACGAACTGGCGCAGCACGCCGTCGAAGGAGCTCAGCGGCACGAAGGCGTTCGAGACGAACGTCAGCGGCATGATGACGATGAACGAGGCGTTGTTGATGACCTCGACCGAGGGCACCAGCAGCCCGACGTAGGCCATCACCCAGCTGATCGCGTAGGCGAAGACCAGCAGCAGCGCGAAGCCGAGCAGTGCGTCGAAGGCGCCCTCGCGGATGCGCCACCCGACCAGCAGCCCGGTCAGCGCCATGATGATCAACGACAGCACGTTGTAGACGACGTCGGAGGTCGTGCGGCCCACGAGCACCGCGGATCGCGACATCGGCAGCGAGCGGAACCGGTCGATGATGCCCTTCTGCATGTCCTCGGCCAGGCCGGCGCCGGTGAACGTGGCACCGAAGACGACGGTCTGGGCGAAGATGCCGCCGATGAGGAACTCGCGGTAGCTGACCGCGCCCTCGGGATCGATCGCCCCGCCGAAGACGAACGCGAAGAGCAGCACGAACATGATCGGGCTGATCAGCACGAAGATCAGCACCTCGGGGACGCGCTTGATCTTGATGAGGTTGCGCTTCGCCACGATCCAGCCGTCGCTGAGTGCGCGCACCGTCCCGTGGGGGCGGGCGACGACCGGGGTGGGCTCGGGGATCCGGCTGGTGGTGCTCATCGGGTGGCCTCCTGGGTCGCGGTGAGGGCCTCGGACGGCTCGTCGGTGGGGTCCTTCTCGGCCGCGTGGCCGGTCAGGGTGAGGAACACGTCGTCGAGGGTGGGGCGTCGCAGCCCGATGTCCAGGACCGCGAGCCCCTGCGTCTCGAGGCCCTCCAGGACCCGGCGCAGCGCGCCCACCCCGCCGTCGACGGCGGCGGTCAGCTCGCGTCCGTTCTCGGCGACGCCGACCTCGCCGATCGCGACGTCGCCCAGCAGCCGGGTGGCGGCCTCCCGGTCGGAGGCGTGGGCCAGGACGAGCTCGACGCGCTCGCCGCCGGTCTGCGACTTCAGCTCGTCGGCCGTGCCGCGGGCGATCGCGCGGCCGTGGTCGATGACGATGATCTCGTCGGCGAGCCGGTCGGCCTCCTCCAGGTACTGGGTGGTGAGCAGCAGGGTGGCCCCGTCGCTGACCAGCTCGCGGATGACGTCCCACATCTGCACCCGGCCGTGGGGGTCCAGCCCGGTCGTGGGCTCGTCCAGGACCAGCACCGGCGGCGCGGCCACCAGCGAGCCGGCCAGGTCGAGACGACGCCGCATCCCGCCGGAGTAGGTCTTGGAGGGCCGGTCGCCGGCGTCGACGAGGTCGAAGCGCTCGAGGAGCTCGCGGGCCCGCTCGCGGGAGCGGGTGCGACCCAGGCCGTAGAGCCGGCCCACCATCTCGAGGTTCTCGTAGCCGGTCAGGTGCTCGTCGACCGCGGCGTACTGCCCCGACAGCCCGATCCGGGCGCGGACGCCGTCGGGGTCGGCCGCCACGTCGACGCCGGCCACGTGGGCGGTGCCCTCGTCGGCCTTGAGCAGCGTGGTCAGCACCCGCACCGCGGTGGTCTTGCCGGCCCCGTTGGGCCCGAGCAGGGCCAGCACCCGCCCCTCCGGGACGGCGAGGTCGAGCCCCGCGAGGGCCACCACGTCCTTGTACCTCTTGACCAGGCCGGTCGCGGAGATCATGTCCACCATCTGCTGTCCTCTCGTCGGCACCGCGCCGGGTGCCTCTCGACCTTGCAGCCTAGAGACCGGCGCCGACAACCGGATTCATCGCCGGCTCAGGCGCGGGGGTCCAGCGGGGCGAGGTCGAGCAGCGGGAGGATCCCGGGGTCGGCGACCAGGTCGATCTCGAGGACCAGTCGGTCCTCGACGGTGAACCCGACGACCATCCGCTCCGCCTGGTCCTCGCGCCACACCGCGGCGGCGTACCCGTCGAGGAGCGCGGGGCGCAGGTCGGCGACGTGCTCGGCGAGGTGCGCGGCGACGGCGGGTGCACCCTCCACGATCGCCTCGGCGCCGAGCCCGATCGCGGCACCGTCGGCCCGCAGCCGCACCTCCGGGTGCAGCGGGGCGGCCATCGCGGCGGGGTCGTCCCCGCGAGCGGCCTCGACGAAGGCCCGGACGACGTCGAGCTGGCGGGCCCGGGCTCCGGCGGCCGCGCCGGCGGCCTCGTCGTCGCTGCCCGCCTGGACCGCGCACCGACCCCGGATCGCCAGCTCGCGGGCCGCCACCGGGGTGCGCCCGAGGGCACCGGCGACGTCCTCGAAGTGCCAGTCGTAGAGGTCGTGCAGCACGAAGGCGACCCGTTCGGCCGGCGCCAGCCGCTCGAGCGCGGCCAGCAGGTCGGGGTCGACGGCCTCGCGCAGCGCGGCGGCGTCGGCCTCCTGGAACGGGTCGACGGGCTCCTGGGGCTCGCTCAGCGGCACCGCGACCGCCTCGTCGTCGGGCGCGGGCGCGTGGTCGTGGACCGGCGACCGGAGCCGCTGCAGGCTCAGGCGGGCGACCACGATGCTCAACCAGGTGCGCTCGTCGAGCACGCTGCCCGGCGCGGCGCCCTGGCGGCGCTGCCAGGCCTCGGCCACGACCCGGTCGGCCTCACCCGGTGAGCCGAGCATCCGGTAGGCCAGCGAGCGCAGGTGGGCGCCGAGCTCGTCGACGTCGATGTCGGGATCGAGCAGAGGGGCGTCACTGACCGCGTTCACGCGCTCATCATCCTCCACGCCCGCATCATCCCTCACGCACCGCCGCCGTGGGAGGGGTGCGGGTGATGCGGTAGCGCACGAACGACGGCACCACCAGCGCGGCGACCACGGTGCCGACCACGACCAGCACTCCGCCCCCGGCCGCGGCCGCGCCGGCGCCGACGCTCGCGGCGGTGGCGCCGTGCAGGACGTCGGCGACCCGCGGCCCGCCGGCGACCACGACGATGAAGACGCCCTGGAGGCGACCGCGCATCGCGTCGGTGGCGGCGCTCTGGAGCATCGAGGTGCGGAAGGCCGCCGAGACCATGTCGGCGGCCCCGCCGACCACCAGCATCAGCAGCGCGAGGAGCAGCATCGGCGTGCGCCACTGCTCGGCGAGCACCACGGCCAGTCCGAAGCCGGCCATCGCGGCGCCCCAGACGAGGATGCACAGCACCACCGCGAGGCCCTGGCGCGAGATCCGCGAGACCCAGCCGCTGAAGACGCCGCCGAGCACGGCCCCCGCGGGGATCGCCGCGAAGAGCAGGGCGAAGACCAGCCCGCCCTCACCGGGCCCGTCGAAGTCGACGGCCGCGATCTCGGGGAAGAGCGCCCGCGGCATCCCGAAGACCATGGCGATGAGATCGACGACGAACGACATCAGCAGCACCGGCTGGGAGCGCAGGTAGGTGAAGCCGTCGATGACCGCCCGCACGCCCGGGACCTGGGTGGCCGCTCCCTCGACGGCCAGCGCCGGCAGCCGCAGCACCGCGCCCAGGGTGGCGAAGAGGGTCAGCGTGTCGACGGCGTAGAGCCAGGCGAAGCCCGTGAACGGGATCAGGACGCCGGCGACCAGCGGCCCGGCGATCGCGCCGGCCTGGAAGACCGTCATGTTGAGCGAGTTCGCCGCCGGGAGCAGGTCGGGGGCCAGCAGCTTGGGCAGCACCGCGCTGCGGGTCGGTTGGTTGACCGCGAAGAAGGCTTGCTGGAGGGCGAAGAGGCACAGCAGCAGCCACACGTTCGTGGACCCGGCGAAGGCCTGCACCGCGAACAGCGCACTGGTCGCGATCAGCCCGACGGTGGTGACCCGCAGGATGCTGCGGCGGTCGAAGACGTCGGCGAGCGCGCCGCCGTACAGGCCGAAGACGACGAGGGGCACGAGCCCGAAGAGCCCGGTCAGCCCGACGTACGCCGACGAGCCGGTGTCGGCGTAGATCTGCGCCGGCACCGCCACGACGGTCAGCTGGGCGCCGACGACGGTGACGATGTTGGCCACCCACAGCCGACGGAAGTGGTCGTTGCGCAGGGGCCGGGTGTCGGCCAGCAACCCCCGCATCCGCTCTCCCACGAGGGCAGAAGGTACGCCCCGGCGTGAACCCCAGGAGTCACAGGTCCTTAACGAAGCGCCGGCGGTGTTGCGCCACCCGCCGACGGTGGGGTCTGCTGTCCCGCGGAGATGGGGAGGTCCCAGGTGACGGTGCTCGAACCCGGTGTGGACATCGGGGAGCCGACCCACCCCGGAGGTATCGGGGTGCGGTGCACCGGGGTGGTGCACCTCTACCGCACCTTCGAGGGCCACGACGTCGTCGCGCTGCAGGGCGTCGACCTCGCGGTGCGCCCCGGGGAGCGGGTGGCGTTCCTCGGTCCCTCCGGCTCCGGCAAGTCGACGCTGCTGACGCTGCTGGGCGGCATCCAGAAGCCCAGCGCCGGCCGGATCTTCCTCGGCGAGCACGAGATCTCTCGGCTGCCCGAGCCCCAGCTCGCACGACTGCGCTCGCGCCGGGTCAGCACCATGCTGCAGGGCGCCACCCGCAACCTGCTGTCCTACGCGACCGCCCGCCAGAACGTCGCGTTCGCCCGGCTCGCGCTGACCTCGGCCGAGCGCAGGCAGGCGGTGCCGGAGACCGCGCTGCTGGCCCGGGTCGGGCTCGAGAGCGTGGCCGACCAGGTCGTCGCCACCATGTCGGGCGGCCAGCGCCAGCGCCTCGCCCTGGCCTGCGCGGTCTCGACCTCGCCGCAGCTGCTGCTCGCCGACGAGCCCACCAGCCAGCTCTCCCACGAGGACCGCGACGCGGTGATCGGGCTGGTCCACGACCTCGGCGACGAGCTCGGCACCACCATCATCGTGGTGACCCACCAGCCCGAGGTGGCGGCGACGTTCCCCCGCACGGTGACCATGAAGGGCGGGCGCGTGGGCCTGGAGGGCCGCGACGGCGCCGAGTACGTCGTCATCGGCGCCGAGGGTGTCGTGCACCTGCCCTCGCACCTGGCCGGCCAGTGGCCGCAGGGCACGCTGGTGCGCATCGAGCCGGAGCCCCAGGACGGCCGCGACCGCCTCGTCGTCTCCCGGCCCCCCGAGGAGGGCGGATGAGCGACGTCCACGTGCGCGGCGTGCGCTACGAGGTGGACCGCCCGCTGCTCGAGGACATCGACCTGGTCCTGCGCGCCGGTGAGCTGACCGCGCTGTCCGGGCCCAGCGGCTCGGGCAAGACCACGCTGCTCTCGATCGTCGGCGGGCTGCTCCGGCCCAGCGCCGGTGAGGTGACGTACGACGGCGCGCCCACCTGGCGCGGCACGGGCGACCCGCGGCCCGAGGTCGCGTTCGTGCTCCAGGTCTACGGACTGGTCCCGATCCTGTCGGCGAGCGAGAACGTGTCGGTGGCGCTGCGGGCCCGCGGCGTCGCACCGGCCGAGGCCGACGCGCAGGCGCACGAAGCGCTGGCCCGCTTCCACATCGGTGACCTCGCCGACCGCCAGGTGGAGGAGCTCTCGGGCGGTCAGATGCAGCGCGTGGCGCTGGCCCGCGGGCTGTGCGTGGGTGCCGGGGTGCTGCTCGCCGACGAACCGACCAGCGAGCTCGACGAGGGCAACCGGGCCCTGGTCCTCGCCGAGCTGCGTCGCGAGGCCGACCGTGGGGCCGTGGTGGTCGTGGCCACCCACGACCCGGCGGTGGTCGAGGCCTGCGACCGCCACCACTCCCTCGACGACGGCAGGTTGGTCGACCACACCGAGCCGGTGCACCTGCCCGGGCACCCGGTGGAGCCCGCGCCGAGTCCCCAGGAGGCCTCCCAGGAGTCCCTGCCCGGCGAGCCGCCGGTCGAGCCGCTCGGGCCGGTCGTCCCGGCGCGGCCTGCGGGGGCCGTCGACGACTCCGCCTTCCGGCGCCCGCCGGACGGCCGGTGAGGCGCGACCTGGCCCGGACCCTGCGCGGTGCCTGGTCGCGACGCGGCACCCTGCTGCCGCTGCTGCTGCTCACGACCGTGGTGGTCGCCGGAGTGGTCGCCGTGCTGGGCTTCTCCGAGTCCGCCGGCACCTCCGGCGCACTGGCGGTGCCGCTGCTGGTCGTCGCGCTCGTCGCGGTGCCCGCCACGGGCAGCGAGCTCGCGAGGGCGCGCCGGGGGGAGATCGCGCTGGCCCGGCTGCGGGGCCTCGACGGTGGCGCGCTCTTCGTCCTGATGGCGCTCGAGCCGCTCGTGGTGCTCGTGCTCGGCGGCCTGCTCGGGGGCGGGCTCGGCCTGGTCGTCGCCCACGTCACCGCGCGCGCCTGGCTCAGCGACCCCGGACCCCTGGTCGGTGCGGACGCGCTCGTCGCCGCGCTGCTGGTGGTGCTGGTGGCGCTCGGGGCGCTGATGGTCGGGATGACCGCGGCGCTGCGCGAACCGCTGGCCGACCAGGTGACGACGACCGCGAGGCCGCGTCGTACGTCGGTCGCGGCGGCGTTCGCCCAGGTGCTGGTGGTCGTGGGTGCGGCGGTCGCGGTCTACCGCAGCTCCGTGGGCCCCGACCCGCGGACGGGCGCCGCGACCGGTCGCCCCGACCTCGTGGTGCTCGCCGGTCCCGCCCTCCTCGGTCTCGCCGCGGGCGCCGCGGCGCTGTGGGTGCTGCGGGCCCTCGCGCGGGTGTGGGTGCGCCGACGCGGGCACCGCGCGGGACTGGCCGGGTTCCTCGCCGCCCGACGGCTCGACCGGGTCGCCGGGGCCGCCGGGTCGGTGCGGGTGCTCGTGGCCGCCGCGGTCGTCGCCGGGGTCGCGCTCACCGCCGCCACGCAGGTCGAGCGGTGGACCGACCAGACCGCCCGCCTGGTCGCCGGCGCCCCGCTGCGCATCGACCTCGAGACCGACGCCGAGGGCGCCCTGGCGCTGACCCGGCGCCTCGACCCCGACGGCACCGACCTGATGGCGGCCGTGCTGGTGCCCGGCGAGGGCAGCGTGGCCGCCCGGCGCGCCTTCCTCGACCTGGCCCGCTTCGACGCCGTGCTGGGCGACTTCTACGACGACACCGCCGCGGCCGCGGTCGGGTCGGTGGTCGACGAGCTCGTCGCCGAGCAGACGGCCGCCTCCGGCCCCGTCGAGGGCGAGGAGCTGGTCGCCACGGTGCGCGGCGTGAGCCGCCGCCTCAAGGGCCGGATGCGGCCCCAGGTGGTGGCCACCCTGCGGGCTGCCGACGGCGCGTCCCGGCAGGTCCGGCTCCGCCTCGAGATCGACCTCGACGGCGGCTCCGACACGGTGGCGGTGCCCGTCGACTGCGCGGCGGGCTGCACGCCGGTGGCGCTCACCCTGCAGCGGCTCCCGGGCGACAGCGCGCTGCCGTGGACCCTCGACTCGCTCGTGCTCGGTGGCTCCGACCTCCTCGAGCGCGGCTGGTCGCCCGCCGCGGAGACCCGCGGCGACCGCCCCGGCGGACCGGTCCCGGTCGCGGGTGGTCTGCTGGCGCTCACCTCGAGCACCCCGCTGGTCGCCGTGCCGACCCCCGACACGTCGTCGGTGCCGGTCCTGGCCACCCGCACCGCGACCTGGGAGGGTGCGCCGGTGCTCGACTCGCCGGGCGGGGCCGACCTGGCCGCCGACGTCGTGGCCCGGACGCCCGGCCTGCCGCTGGTGCAGGGCGACGGGGTGCTGGCCGACCTGCCGCGGGCGGTGCAGGGCTCCCCGCCGACCGTCCCCCTGGCCCAGGTGATGGTCCTGGCGCGCGCGGACGCGCCCGCCGCCGTCCTCGACGCGGTGCTCGAGGAGACCGGCGGCGAGCTGCGCAGCCTGGAGGACGTGCGCGCCGCGGTGAGCGACGACACCGGCGCGGCGCAGGCCCGGGTCTACCTGCTGATGGCCGGCTTCTCGCTCCTCGTCGCGCTCCTCGTGCTGAGCACCGCCGTCGCCCGCGAGCGGCCCGCGTGGCTGCGCGACATGGCTGCGCTGCGCGTGGTCGGCCTCGACGTACGCCGCCTCCGCGGGGCCGGCCGCCTCGAGGTCGCCGGGCTCTGCGTGGTCTCGGTCGTCGCCGCCGTGCTCGGCTCCGCGGCCGCGGTGCTGTGGCTGCTGGGCGACCTGACGCTCGTCGAGGTCCCGACCCATGCCGTGCCCCTGCGCACCTCGGTCGACCCGTGGCCGGTGCTGGGTCTCGGGGCGGGCGTCGCCGTCGCCGTGGCGCTCGTCGTGGGCCGCGGTCGCCGACCCAGCCGGGAACGTTCCCGGCCCGCGATCCTGCGCGAGGAGGCCCAGCGATGAGGACGCTCCTCGCGACGGTGCTGCGCGGCCTGCGTGCACGCCTGCTGCTCTCGGTGGGCTCCGTGCTGCTCACCGCCCTGGCCGTCGGCTCGGCGGTGCTCGGCCCGGTCTTCCAGGACGCGGTGACGAACTCCTACCTCGTCACCCGGCTCGCCGACGCCCCGAACAACCTCACCGGCCTGAGCTGGGCCTACCGGCCGCCCGGCGGCACCGACCCGGCCGCGGCCGCGGCGGAGGCCACCGAGCTGGCGCAGGAGGCCGGGTCCGGTGCGGGCGACACCTACGTGGCGCCGCAGACCTTCCTGCGCTCCGACGAGACAGCGGGCCTGGGCGGGCTGGTGCGGCTGGCGGCCAAGGAGGGCTACTGCGACCACCTCGAGATCGAGGGCCGCTGCCCGAGCGCTCCCGGTGAGGTGCTGATGCTGGCCGGCGACGGCGAGCTGACCGACCTCGGCCCCGGCTCGACCCTCGACGTGGAGGGCACCGGACGGCTGGAGGTCGTCGGGCTCTACACCGTGCCCGGGCCCGAACGCCCGGATGAGGCGGACTGGTGGTTCGACCTGTCCCGCTTCTCCTCCCGCACGCCGACCCCGCCGCCGAGCAGCCAGCCCTACCGCCCGGCGCCGCTGCTGACCGGCTACGACACCTTCTCCGAGCGGCTCGTCGGGGTGGGCTACGACGTCCTCGTCGACCGCCGCCTCGAGCCGCCCGCCGACCTCGACATCGCCGGGCTCGACCGGGTGCGAGCGGTGGCCGCCGCCCAGGAGGACCTCGAGGTCCAGGTGGACAGCGGGAGCTTCGAGTCCCGTTCGATCAACGACATCGACGGGGTGGCCGCCGAGGTCCGGGCCCAGCAGGCCACCGCCCGCAGCTCGGTCTCCCCGGCGGTGCTCTCGCTGGTCCTGGTCGCGCTCGCGCTGCTCCTGCGGCTGCTCACCGCCGCCGCGGACCTGCGGCTGCCCGAGCTGGCGCTGGCGTCCCTGCGCGGTCTGCCCCGTCACCGGATGTGGGCGCTGGGTCTCTCCGAGCCGCTGGTCCTGCTCGCCCTCGCGGTGCCCCTCGGGGGAGCGCTGGGCCTGGGCGGCTCGTGGCTGCTCGTCGAGTCGTGGCTGGTGCCCGGGCTGCCGCTGCCGCTGCCGTGGACCTCGCTCGTGCTGGGTCTGGGGGTCGGCCTCGCAGCGGCGCTGGTCGCCGTCGTCGCGATCGGGCTGGTGCTGCGCGTCGACCTCGCCGAGCAGCTGACCGGCGTACGCCGACCCACGCGCGCACGACGGGGCGCCGTCGTCGCCCAGCTCGTCCTCGTGGGCGCCACCCTCCTGGTGCTGCTCAGCAAGCTGTCGGCCGGGAAGCCGGGCGAGCCGGACGTGACCGACCTGGTGCTGCCGGTGCTGCTGGCCGTCGTCGCGGGGCTGGCCGGGGCGCGCGGGACCGCCGCGCTCGCCGGCTGGTGGACCCGGCGCGGGCCCCGCAGCCGTTCGCTGCCGACCTTCGTGGCGGCGCGGACGCTGAGCCGGCGCCGCGAGGGCACCCTGGTGATCCTGCCGGTGACCGCCGCGATCGCCATCTGCGTCTTCGGGGCCGGCATCTACGACTCGGCGTCGCAGTGGCGGGCCAGCGTCGCGGCGACCCGGGCGCCCGCCGCGGTCGTGTGGGCCTCCGACCTGCCGCTGAGCCGCACCGTGGCGCTGAGCCGGGCCGCCGACCCCGACGGCCGCTGGCTGATGGCCGCGGGCACCCTGTCGAGCACCGGGCCGGTCTTCACCGTCGCCGACACCGCCCGGTTGACGCGGGTCGCGCAGTGGTCGGGCCAGTGGACCCCCGGCACGTCGACCGACGAGATCGCCGGGCTGCTGCGCCCGCGCGCTCCCGCGCCGGTCCTCACCGGGCGCCGGCTCACCGTCGACGTCGACCACCGGGCCCGCACCGGCGACGAGCTGACGCTGCGGCTGCGGCTGGTGAGCGCGCAGGGCGACGTCGGGTTCGCCTACCTCGGCCCGGCGCCGCCGGGGCGCACCACGCTCGTGGCCGACGTCCGGGCCTGCCGGGAGGGGTGCCGGCTCGAGGGACTGACGATCGGTGGTCCGGCCGCGTTGAAGACCACCGTCGAGGGCACGATCACCCTCGCCGACCTGCGCATGGACGGCGAGCCCGTCGACGCGATCACCGGCGCCGGCTGGGACGTGGCGCCGGACGCCTCGGCCCCCGACGCGATCACCTCCGTCGAGGTCGAGGCCGGCGAGCTGCGCATCGAGGCCGCGGCCGACGAGCCCGCGATCCTCCAGCTCACCACCGGGGACCTGCCCGAGGCGCTGCCGGTGGTGCGCGGGGCCGAGGCCCGCACCGAGCCCGATCCCAACGCCTTCTCGACCAGCTCGCCGCTGACGTTCGCCGTCGACCCCGTCGTCGAGGCGGGCAGCGTCCCGCTGCTCGGCCCGCGGGGGCTGCTCATCGACTACGACATGATCAGCGCCGATCGCGAGGTCTACGACCAGGACTCCTCCGAGGTCGTGGTGCTGGCGCGCGCCGACACCCCGGCGGCGGTCAGCGCCGAGCTGCGCGCGGCCGGGCTGTCGGTCGACCGCACGTACGCCGACGTGCGTGCCGGGCTCGACGGCGAGGCCTACGCGCTCGCGCTGCGGCTCTACGCCGTCGTGGCGGCGCTGGTGCTGGTGATGGCGGTCGCCGCGCTGGCCGTCAGCACCGCGGTGCAGCTGCCCTCGCGGCGCCGGGACGCCGCCTCGCTGCGCGTCGTGGGGGTCTCGCGGCGCGAGGTGATGTCGGCGGTGGTGCGCGAGCTGGCGGTGGTGCTGGGCAGCACGGCCGTCGCAGGGCTGGCCGCCGGCGCGCTGGCGCAGTACGTCGTCCTGCGCACCGTGACCCTCGGCTACGCCGAGACGCTCTCCACGCCCGCGCTGGTCGCTGCGGTGGACCCGCTGCGGCTCGCGCTGCTGGCGCTGGTGACCGCGGTGCTCTTCGGGGCGGTCGCGCTGGCCAGCGCGGTGCTCACCGTCCGCGGCGCGCGGGGTGCGACCCTGCGCGAGAACGCCCGCTGAGCCCGCTCAGCGGCCCAGGTGCCAGCTGCCCAGCGGCAGGTCGAGCGCGTCCTGCGGCCCCCACGACCCCTGCTCGTAGGACTGCACCGGCGGCGGGTCGTCGAGCAGCGGCTGGACGACCTGCCAGATCCGGTCCACCTCGTCGGCGCGGGTGAAGAGCGTGCGCTCTCCGCGCAGCACGTCGAGCAGCAGCCGCTCGTAGGCCTCCAGGGGGTCGCCCTCCTCGACGTCCTCGGCGAAGTCGAGGCTCATCGTGGCCTTGACCAGGTCCATGTCGGGGCCGGGCTTCTTGGCCTGCAGCTCCACGTGCACCTGCGGCTGGTCGGTCAGCTCGAGCACCAGCTCGTTGCACGCCACCGAGCCGTTGAAGATCTCGGTGTGCGGGGTGCGGAAGCGCAGCGTGATGGTGCGCCGTCCCTGCGCCATCGCCTTGCCGGTGCGCAGGTAGAACGGCACGTCGCGCCAGCGGTCGTTGTCGACCCAGGCCTCGAGGGCCACGAACGTCTCCACCTCGGAGTCGCCGTCGACGTCCTCGTCGTCGCGGTAGCCCTCGAACTGCCCGAACACCGCGCGCGCGGGGTCGAGGGGACGCATCGCCGCGAACACCGCGGCCTTGGCGTCGCGCAGCTCGTCGGCGTCGAAGCGGCAGGCCTCCTCCAGGGCCACGAACCCCAGCAGCTGCGCCAGGTGCGTGGAGATCATGTCGCGCAGCGCACCGGTCGACTCGTAGAAGCTGCCGCGGCCCTCGAGCCCCAGGTCCTCGGGCACGTCGATCTGGACCGACTCGATGTGGCGGTGGTTCCACGCCGGCTCGAACAGCCCGTTGGCGAAGCGCAGCGCCAGGATGTTCTGCACCGCCTCCTTGCCCAGGAAGTGGTCGATGCGGAAGACCTGCTCCTCGTCGGCGACCTCCTTGAGAGCCGCGTCGAGGTCGCGGGAGGACCGCAGGTCGAGCCCGAACGGCTTCTCGACCACCAGGCGCGCCCGCTCGGTGAGATCCTCGCGCCCCAGCATCGCGATCATCCCGGCCATCGCCCCGGGGGGCACCGAGAGGTAGACGAGGCGGCGTACGTCCTCGGTGCCGGCGGCGTCGGAGCCCGCGGTGCAGGACTCCTCGGCCGCGCGGACGGCGGCCGCGAGGTCGGCGCCGTCGTCGGCGTCGGAGGTGCAGAACGACACCCGCTCCAGCAGCGCGTCGGCCACCTGGGCGTCCAGGTCGTCGACCGTGGCCTCGAGACCCTCGCGCACCTGCTGGCGGAACTCGTCGTCGGTGCCGGGGGAGTGCCGGCCGCTGCCGATGACGGCGTACCGCTCGGGCAGCCGGCCCTGTGCGGCGAGGCGGTAGAGGCCGGGGAAGAGCTTGCGCGCCGCCAGGTCTCCGGTGGCGCCGAAGAGCACCATCACGTGCGGGGCGAGCTCCTCGGTGGGGGAGGACTGGCTCTGGGGCACGACGGGCCTCTCGACGGTGCGGACGGGACCCCCATGCCTACCGCGTCCGCACCCTCGCCCGGCCATCCCTACGGGTGGTGCGCGCGGTGGCACGGTCCCCCAAAAACGGGACGGGGACCGTCCTCACCCCTTGTGACCTGGCAGGGTGTCCACATGACACTCGACACGCAGGGCGCGACGGCGGCCATCGAGGAGTACTTCGGCAGCGACGTGCTGGTCGACGAGCCCACCTGGGCGGGCGTGCTCATCGACCAGGCTCCGCAGACGTACCAGAGCGCGGAGGACCTGCGCGACGCGCTCGGCCTCATGCACCTGCGGGCCGAGGCCGACGGCCCGCCGGCTCCCCAGCCCGATGAGAGCAAGCCCGATGAAAGCCGGCCCGATGAGAGCCGGCCCGCCGAGACCCAGTCGACCGAGCCCGTCGCCGACGGGGCCTGAGCCCCGGCTGCGTGCGTCCACGACCCGAGAAGGCCGGACCCGGCCAGGAGTCCGTGTGGGACTACCCGCGCCCGCCGGACCTGCAGGAGTCCACCGAGAGCGTCGAGGTCGAGCTCGGTGGTCTCGTGGTGGCGCGCACGACCCGTTCGTGGCGGGTCCTCGAGACCAGTCACCCGCCGACCTACTACCTGCCGCGCACGGCGTTCCTCGACGGGGCGCTGCGCCCGGCTGAGGGATCGTCGGCGTGCGAGTGGAAGGGCCGGGCGTCGTACTTCGACGTCGTCGGCGGAGCCGGCCCCGACGGCCGACCGGTGGTCGCGGAGCGGGCCGCGTGGACCTACCCCGCACCGACGCCGAGGTTCGCGGCGCTGGCCGACGCCGTGGCGGTGAGCCCGGCGGCGATGGGTGCCTGCCGGGTCGACGGCGAGGTCGTCGTCGCCCAGGAGGGCGGCTTCTACGGCGGCTGGATCACGAGTCGGGTGGTCGGCCCGTTCAAGGGCGTCCCGGGCAGCTGGGGCTGGTAGCCCCTCACGCGTCAGCAGCCGCCGGGGCCGTCGTTGCCCAGCAGCCGGTCGGCGAGCAGGTCGCACCACTGGCCCGAGGCCGGTCCGCCGTTGACCGGGCCGTCGGACTCGCCCGGGTGCTTGACCCAGAGGGTTCCGTCGAAGCGGCCCTGGAAGCGCAGTCGCGGCGCCTTGCCCAGCCGCGCCCACGTGGGGTTGATGACGTCGCCGTCGACGGGGCGGCGCGCCCCGTTGCGCGAGGTGTCCACGACGTACTTGACCCCCTTCACGCCGTCCTGGCGCAGCTGGCGCAGCAGCAGCTCCGCATACGCCTTCTCCGCGCCGAGGCGCCGGAAGTTGGACACGTTGGTGCTGATGCCGCGACCCAGGCCGACCCCGGCCGTCCTCAGCAGCCGGGCGCGGTCGGCGTACGGCGTCCAGCCGGAGTGGCCGGCGTCGAGGTAGACCCACGCGCCGGCCGCGCTCAGCCGGCGTACGGCGTTGCGCAGCAGCCGCAGTCGCTTCCGCCCGTTGGTGCACTCGCTGTGGCCGTAGAAGCCGATGGCGTCGGGCTCCAGGACCAGGATCGGCTTGCTGCCCCGGATGCCGGCCGCCACCTCCGCGACCCAGGCCTGGTAGGCGGCGGCGCCGGGCAGGCCGCCGGAGGAGTGCTGGCCGCAGTCCCGGTCGGGGATGGCGTAGACGACCAGCATCGGGGTCTTGCCGGCCTCCGCGGCGCGCGAGGTGTAGGCCCGCACGACGTCGGCGACCTGCTCGCGCGGGTAGTACTCGTTCGAGAGCCACAGCGCCTGCGGGCGCCGGGCGATGTCGACGTACGCCGCGCCCTCCTGAGCCGCGGGCATCTTCGGGTCGACGAAGAGACCGAGCTCCCTGCGTGGGTCGCGCTCGACCCGCGGGGGCGCGCCGGCCTGCGACGGGACGCTCGTGAGCGCCAGCCCGGCGACGGCCAGGAGCGCGACGAGCCGGGAACGGGGGCGGGCCACGGCTCGATCCTAGGTTCCTCCTGCCCCGCCCGGGCGGTTTGCGCCGACTCGGCGCGACATCTGCGCCGGGTCACCGGGCGGCGCGGTCCTCGTAGGCGGCCCGGGCGCGGGTGTCGACGTCGGTGAGGCTGGAGTCGGCGTGCATCAGGTGGCTGAGCAGGTCGCGGGCGCGGCGCGGCAGGGCGTTGCTGGTGTGGAAGATCGCCTTGGCGTAGCCGGGCACCCAGGTCTCGAAGCGGGGCTCGCGGGCGACACCGAGGATCGCCTCGCCCACCTGCTCGGGCGTGCAGGGCCTCATGCCGCGCGCGGGCGACACCCCGGCACCGAGCTCGGTGGCCACCACGGTGGGCAGGACGCAGGAGACGTCGATGCCCAGGGGCGCCAGCTCGCCGACCATGGCCTCGGAGAAGCCGACCACCCCGAACTTCGAGGCGGAGTAGACCGCGCCACCGGCCATCCCCACCCGGCCGACGGCCGAGGCGACGTTGATGACGTGGCCGCGCCCGTGCGCCGCCATCGACGGCAGCACCAGCCGGGTGCCGGTGATGACCGCGCGCAGGTTGACGTCGAGCACGCGGTCGATCGACTCCTCGCTCTGCTCGCCCAGCGGGCCCAGCGGCATGATGCCGGCGTTGTTCACCAGCACCTCCACGGGACCGTGCTCCCCGGCACGCTCGAGGAACGCGGCGAAGGAGGCGCGGTCGGTGACGTCGAGGGCGTGGCCGTGGGCGCGGTGGGTCCCTCCGACGGCGCGGGCCGCCCGAGCCGCCACGTCCGCGTCGAGGTCCCCGACGACCACCCGGGCGCCCGCGTCCGCGAAGCGTCCGGCCGTGGCGAGGCCGATGCCCCGGCCGCCGCCGGTGATGACGACGACCTTGCCGCGCAGGTCGCGCTGGCGGTCGGTGCGGGTGCGGTTCATGGGTTCTCCTGGCTGTCGAGGGAGCGGGGGTCGAGGGGGCGGAGGTCGAGCGGCTGGCCGTCGGTGGGGAAGGGCAGGGACCGGTGGTCCAGCGGTGGGCGGTAGCCGGGGTCGACGTCCCAGGTGCACCGGCGCAGGAGGTGGTGCATCACGGTGGTGACCTCGATGCCGGCGAAGGCCATGCCCAGGCACTTGTGCACGCCGGCGCCGAAGGGCATCCACGCGTGCCGGTGCGAGCGGTCCTCGCGGCGCTCCGGCCCGAAGCGCTCCGGGTCGAACCGCTCGGGGTCGCTCCAGTGCTCGGCCATCAGGTGGCTGAAGCCGGGGGCCACGGCCACGAAGCGGCCGGCGGGGATGCGGGTGCCGAGCACCTCGGTGTCCTTCACGGTGCGGCGTACGACGAGTGGCACGGGGGCGCGCAACCGCAGGCACTCGCGCATCACCAGGTCGAGCGAGGTCAGGCCCTCGAGCTCGGCGAGCGTGGGGTCGGGACCCAGGGCCAGCGACTCGGCGCGGCAGCGCTCCTGCCACTCGGGGTGCTTGCCCAGCATCTCCGTCATGGTCGTCAGCGTGCTGGTGGAGGTGTCGTGGGCGGCCATCATCAGGAAGATCATGTGGTCCACGACGGCCTGGTCGCCGAACCGCTGCCCGTCGTCGTCCTCGAGCAGGCACAGCTGGGAGAGCAGGTCGTCGCCCGGCGCGGCGCGGCGTGCGGGCAGGTAGCCGTGCAGGAACTCCTCGAGCCGGCGCCGGCCGCGGGTGGCGCGCCACCAGCGGGTGCCCGGGACCGGTCGGCGCACCAGTGCTGAGGCGGCCTGCACGCAGTCGATGAACGCCCGGTTGACCCGGTCCATCTCCTCGGGCGAGGTGAGCT